>CAZENI010000060.1:6464-24948 GCA_964513055.1 uncultured Opitutus sp. | reverse complement strand
GCGCCAGCCGCTCCAAGCCCGGCCAGGACGACGAACGCTTCGATCTCATCGGCTCCGAAGCCCAGCGCGTCATCTGTCTCGTCGAGGATCTCATCACGACCGCCGCCCTCGAAGCAGGCAAACTCGAGCTGCGTCCGGCCCCGATGGACCTCGCCGTCACCGCCCAGGAGGTCGTCACCAGCCTCCGCTGGCAGGCCGAGGCGAAGCGCCAGCGGATCGTGTTCGCCGCCCCGCCGCCGGACACCGGCCGGATGACGGGGGACGCCGCGCGGCTGTTCCAGGTCGTCGCCAACCTCCTCAGCAACGCCATCAAGTTCAGTCCGCCGGGCGAGTTGATCGAGCTCACCCTCAGCCGGGAGTCCGACCGTCTCAAGCTAGCGGTCCGCGACCGGGGCGCGGGGATCGCGCCTGCCGACGTGCCCCGGCTCTTCGCGCCGTTCCAGCGCCTCGCCACGCACCCCACCGCCGGCGAGTCGTCGCACGGCCTCGGCCTCTCGATCGCGCAGGAAATCGTGCGCCGCCACGGCGGCCTCATCCACGTCGAGTCGCAGCCCGGCGAGGGCGCGACGTTTACCATCGACCTGCCCGTCGGCTGAGCACTCGCGCCGCCGCGTGACCGCGCCCCCGGCCCGCGCCGCCGGTGAAATCCCTGGCAATGCCCCGCGCCGTCCGGATTCGACTCGCCGCCCGCGGCGAATTTGCCTTCCTCGCGCGATGATTTTTCCGCGTCGCACCTTCCTCGCGCTCCTGGCCGGCCTGAGCCCCGCGCTCTTCGCCGCCAACGCCCGCAAGGCCCCCACCCGCCCTGCCCCCGCCGAGGTCGAGGCCACCTCCGCCTACAAGGGCGCCATCGTCCTCGACGCCGCCACCGGCAACATCCTTTTCGAGGATCGCGCCGACTACGTGGGGCCGCCCGCCAGCGTCACCAAGCTGATGACGTTTCTCATCGTCGAGGATCGCCTCCGCCGCGGCGACCTCACGCTGCAGACGCCCGTCCACACCACCGCCGAGGCCTCGAAGACCGGCGGCTCCCAGGTCTACCTCGCCGAAAAGGAAGTCTTCCCCGTCGAGGAGTTGCTCTACGCCCTGATGATCGCCTCAGCCAACGATGCCGCCACCGCGCTCGCCATCCATCTCGCCGGCTCCAAGGCGGCGTTCGTCGAGCTGATGAACGCCCGCGCGCGCGATCTGGGGATGGCCCACACGACGTTCCGCTCACCCCACGGCCTCCCGCCCTCCAGCCGCGCGCTTGCCGACAGCGACCAGACCAGCCCGCGCGATCTCGCGGTGCTGAGCGTTCATCTCCTCAAGCACACGAGCATCCTGAAATACACCTCCGTGAAGCAGCGCACGTTCCGCCCCGGCCCGAAGCGGATCGACATGGACAACCACAACAACCTCCTCGGCAAGGTCGCGGGCGTCGACGGCCTCAAGACCGGCTTCACCCGCGGCGCCGGCTTCTGCCTCGCGGCCACCGCGCAGCGCAACGGCCGCCGCGTCGTCGTCGTGACCATGGGCTCGCCCGACAGCAAGACGCGCGACATCAAGATCGCCGAGCTCCTCGAGCGCGGCTTCGCGGCGCTGCCCGCGGGCGCCGCCACTCCCGTCATCGGCGAAGCGCCCATCCGCCCGGCCCCCGCACCCGCCGCCAAGGTCGCGCCGCCGGCTGCCGACTCGCCGCCGGTCAAGTTCTCGGTGCCGAAGCGTTGATCCAGCGCGCCTCGCGCAGCCAGCCGCGAAACACCGGCCCGCACGTGGTGCCGAAGGGATTGCGCCCGATCTGCTCCTCGCCCCACGGGAAGTGATAGCCGACCTGCGTCGTGCGCAGGACCTCGCGGCCATCCAGCCGCACGACCACCTCGCCCGTCGCCTCGACACCAAAGGCGTCCGGCCGGAACGACGGCAGCTCCAGTTCCAGCCAGTGTCCGGCCGGCGCGGGCCGGAAGACCGCGGACTCGACGCGCGGCTGGGAATAGTTTTCGAACACGAGCTTCACGCCGCCCGGCGCGGGCTGCACAAAGAGGATGTTCGATCGATAGTGCGCTCCGGCCGCAAAGATCGGCTCGCCCTCCGCCGCCAGGTCATCCGCCACCACCACGCGCATCCGCAGCACTCCGCCCCGCGGCGCGTGCGGCTCCACCAGCCCTTCGGGCAGCTCGTCCTCGCGATACAGGCGCGTCGCCAGCTTCCGCACCTCGCCGAGAAAATCCGCGCCCACGGCGCCGCCCGGCACGATCGTCCGCGGCAGCGGCGCCGCCACCGTGTCGAGCGCGCGCCCGCCGCTGAACCACACCGCCACGCCGGTGCGCTCGCGAAACGACCACTCCCGGCGGACGCCGTCCCACGCACCGTGCCCGCCGGGCGGATACAGCGACGGCACCTGCACCGCCACCGTATGCGTGTGGTTGTTCTCCCAGCGCAGCGGCCGGCCCCACGCCGGCGCGTCCGCCCCGCGCACGTGGCCGAAGCGGATGAGCCGCTCGCCGATGTGCTCCAGCACGATCCGCTCCGCCGCCGCCGGATCGGTCGCGCGCCAGAACGTCTCCACCGTGCCCATCGGCTGCGGCTTGAACCGCACCTTGAGCACCCGCGGCCCCTCGATTTGCCCCAGCCGGTGCCCGACTTCCGCCAGCGCCGCGTGCGTCGTGCGGACGAGTTCCCGCCATTTCCCCGGCGCCGTGATGCGCAGCGAGCGACCGTGATAGTCAAAGCTCACCAACGTGCCGACGAGCACCGTGACACCCGCGACGCCCAGCGCCAGCACCGCGACGCCCGCGCGCCGCTCGCCCGCCCAGCGCTCCAGCCCGAGCAATCCCGCCAGCGCCAGCACGCCGAGCGCCACCGAGAAATCCGTCTGGTAGCGCATCGTCGTCGAGAAATAACTCAGCACGAGCATCATCACCGGCACCACCCCCACGGCGATCGCGCCGAGGACCGCAGTCAGCCGCCTCGCCTCGTCACCGTTTCGCCGCGCCCACGCCAGCGGCAGCGCGAGCACGAACCAGTAGAACGGAAACGTCACCGCCAGCCCGCACACTTCCTCCGTGCCGAAATAATCCTCGATGTGCGAAATCTCGATTCCCTCCGCGAGCGCAAAGGGAAACTCCCCCGTCCACCGCAGCGGCTGGAAGAAATAGACCGCGCAGTTGTGCAGGAAGAAGCGCGGGCTGAAATGCACCAGCTTGCCCTCGTAGGCGCCCGACAACTGATAGTTCTGGCCCCACTCGAGCGGATTGTCGAAGCGCGCGTAGTTGTGCGCCATGATCGCGAGGCCGCAGGCGGCGAGCGGCCCGAGCGCCGCCAGGCCCAGCCGCCACCACACGCGTTCCGGCCGCCGCTCGCGCCACGCCAGCCACACCGGCGCGAGCAGCAGCCCGCACGCAAACAGGCACGTCGGCCGCGAACCGACCGCGAGGCCCGCGCACAAGCCCGCCGCCGCCATCGCCCACAACGGCCTCGCGCCGTGGATCGCGCGGTAGACTCCCGCCAGCGCCAGCAGCGTGAACGCGATCCCCACCGAGATCGGCAGCTCCCAGATCATCGGCCGCTGCACCAGCGCCAGCAGGTGCGTGCCAAAGCCGATCGCGAGCACGCCGCATGGCGCGATCCACGCGCCGCTCCCCGGGAAATAGCGCCGCCGCAGCGCCAGCCACAGCCCCGCCGCCGTGAGAAACGCCACGCTCGCGAAGATGAACGTCGCCGTCCCCATCGTCATCTGCCGTCCGGTCAGCACCGCGTAGGGCAGCATCACCGTCAGCGCCGGCGCCGCGCCGAAGTAGAGGTAATAGCGCCCCCGATACAGCGTCGCGTCGCCCAGCTTGTGCGCCTGATTTTGCTCCGGATCGTAGGGGTCCTTCAACGCCAGCAGCGCCGGCGACGGGTCCTTGTCGAGGTGCAGTTGCCCCTTCTGCCAGCCGCGCACCAGCAACTGGTAGTAATCCATGTCACCCCAGTGGTCGAAGCCGCTGTTCGCCGCGACCGTCCAGTGGAAGAACCACAGGACGAACAGCATCGCGGCGGAAGTGGAGACGGTTTCGAACCGCGGGCGGGCCATGGGGTGGAGGCGCGCAGCAATTCCCGATCGCGGCTGAAATTACGATATCTTTCGGGCGCGCGGACTGTCCGCGCGCGTGGCGGGGACGCTTTTTCCCGGAAGCCTCGTCCAGCCGGACACCCCGCATGAAGCCCCCTTCGCTGCCCCGCCTCGGCGTCCTCGCCGCCCTCCTGCTCGCCTCCTCCACCCTCGCCGCCTCGAATGTCGGCCGCCGCTTCCCCTCCGAGAAACGCGTCTACAACGACAAGGTCACCGGGCTCGAAGTCGTCGCCCTGACCACCGATCCCGCCAACGACTCGAAGATCTACCAGACGCACGCGCAGTGGACCGCCGACGGCAAGTGGATCGTCTTCCGCTCGAACCGCGGCGCGCCCGCGCCCCAGCCCCCGCCCGAACCCGCACCGGCCGCCACCACGCCCGCCGCTGGTCGCGGCACCGCCGGCGGCGGCTCACCCGGCGCCGCGTTCGCGGTGAACGAGGCCACCGGCGAGATCGTCCAGCTCACCGAATACGGCGGCTATTCGGGCATGCTCAATCTCGCCCGAAAATCGATGAAGCTCTACTTCCAGCGCTCCGCCAGCCGCGGGGCGCCGGTGCAGATCGTCGAGCTGAACCTCGAGCGCCTGCTCGCCGACAGCACCGCCGGCAAACTCCAGCCGCCCGCCGCCTATGAGCGCGTCTGCGGCACGCTGCCCGCCGGCCTGCGCGAGTCCGGCGGCTTCGGGCTCGATGCCAACGAGACCCACGCCTACCTCGGCGTGCGCGAGGGCGACACCGGCCGGCACCTCCCGCCCGGCACCGCACTCGTCCAGACCGTCGAGGGCCAGCGCATGGGCGCCGGTCCCGCCGGTCTCCGCAGCCTGGACCTCGCGACCGGCGAGGTGAAAGTCATACTCGATACGCCCTTCCTCATGGGCCACGTGCAGACCAATCCCTGGGTGCCGGGCGAGATCCTCTATTGCCACGAGACCGGCGGCGACGCCCCGCAGCGCATGTGGACCGTCATGGCCGACGGCACGAAGAACCGCCCCCTCTACGTCGAGACGCCGCTCGATTGGGTCACCCACGAGGCCTTCATCACGAAGGACGAAGTGATCTTCAACGTCCTCGGCCACCAGTCGCGCCTCCGCACCAAGGCCTCCGGCATCGCCGTCATCAACCTGCGCAACGATCACATGAAGATCTACGGCCAGGTGGAGGACAGCCCGCCCGGCGGCCGCGGCACCGGGGGCTACTGGCACTCGAACGGCTCCGCGGACGGACGCTGGCTCGTCGGCGACACCTTCGCCGGCAACCTTTGGCTGATCGAACGCCGGACGGGCACGCAGACGCTCCTCACCACCGACCACAAGATGCAGCCCGACCACGCGCATCCCACCTTCAGCGACGACAGCCGGCGCATCGTCTTCCAATCGGGCCACCTTTCCGAAGGCCGCAGCCTCGACCTCATGGTCATCGCCGTGCCCGACGAGGCGCGCCTCGCCGCGATCGCGCGACGTCGCTGACCGACCGGGCGCAGCCGCGTTTTTGGCTCGTTACCGCGGGCGGTTCTCCGCGTCATAGGGGCACACCCAGCGCCCCCGCGTGGCGCACCCGCTGCCCTTGCCCGCTCCGCTGCCCATGCCCGCCTGCTTTCGTTCGCGTCCTGCCCTGATCGGCGTCGTGTTGGCGTTGCTGGTTTCAACCCTCGGTGGAAAACCGATTTCCCCGCCCAGCGTGGCCGGCTACACCGGGCCGAGGCTGGCCGCCGAGCCCGCCGATGACGAAGGCCGCGTCGCCGAAGCGCAGTTCGACACCACGACCACGCCGCTCCCGCCCAACGTCCCGAGCCTCGGCTACCACGCCGCGGCCACCTCCGAGTTCGGCGACCTCGTGCACCTCGCCGGCAGCGTCCACTTCATCGACAGCATCACGATCACGATGAGCAGCTGGGCGATCCGCTCCGACTACCCGGACAGCTCCGCCCTCGGCTTCACCCATCCGATCACGCTGACGCTTTACGCCGTCGACCGCAGCCGCGGCGCCGCCCAGCCCGGCCCGATCCTCACCACCGTCACGACTCCGTTTCTCATTCCGTGGCGGCCGGAACCTGACGCCACCGCGACCGATTCACCGCTCCGGCCCTGGCGCGGCGCCGATGGCCTCCTCTACAGCGGCCTCGCCTTCAACGTCACGTTCGACCTCGGGCCGCTCGCCGGGAACCTGCCCGAGGAGCTGATCTTCGGCGTCGCCTTCAACACGCGCCAGCATGGCCCCGCCCCGCTCGGCGCGCCCGGTCCCTACGACGCGTTGCACCTCGGCGTCAGTGTGGCGCCGCCCACGGTCGGCACCGACTTCCTGCCGGGGGCCGTGTATTGGAAAACTGCGGACGGCCGCCTCTACGCCGACGGCGGCACGGAGGGCGTGAACGTCTTCCGCCGCGACACCGACTGGTCGCACTACGCCCCCGCTGTGCGCTTCAACCACTCCGCCTACGGCACGCTCGCGGATGCGCTCGGCCGGCTGGAATCGATCGTCACCGAGGACCCCGCCGCCAGCCGCGCCCTGACCGAGGCGCGCGCGCTCGTGCGCTCCGCGCTCGACCGCACGCTCTGGGCCGACAACCGCCAGGTCCGCGCCCTCTGGGGCCGGCTCGTCTTCGATCTCCTCGCCGAGGCCACGGAGCAGCTCTCCGGCGCGACCGACGGCCGCGATCGCCTCGCGGCGCCCGTGCACGACGCCGTCACCTCCCTGCTGCACGTGGCCGGCTCCGTCGCGGAATCCGCCCTCGGCGATGCGCTCATCGCCGGCGGCGACGCGCGCCGCCTGCTGCAGGCGCAGGACGCCCTCGAGGCCGCCGCCACCGCCAGCCCGGCTACGGCCATCGGCGAGTTCGGACTCGCCTGGCGCGAGGCCCAGCTCGCGCTGCAGTAAGAACGTCGCGCGCGGCCCCGCGGCAGCGGATCTCCCGGAACGCGTCGGCGCTACGCGAGCGTCAGCAACTCGTGCTCGGCATCTGCCAAATCGCCCGCGCCAAGTTCGTGTCTCCAGTCCAGCATCGCCTGGGTGAGCTGCGCCGACGTCCCCGCAAACGACCCGCCGAACTCGATGCACTGCCGCGCCTGCGCCTTCTCCCCACCGAGGGCCAGGTCGAGGACGCCCGCCGCCTCGCGATGAAAACAGGCATGGAGCGCGCGAACGCGCTGGCCGGTGGCCGATTCCTGCTTCGCCGCCGGCAGGCTGTAGAACCAGCGGCCGAACTCGCAACGGTTGTCGACCGCCGCCACATCCGGCCCGATGTCCGACTGGCCGGTGTCGATGGCGGCATTCAGCCGTTTCTTCCACGCGGCATGCGCCCCGATCGCGCGATCGATCGCTTCGGTTGGCGCGGCTGACGGGTCCGCCGGCGCGCCCGATGCTCGCACGGCCCGCCTGGTCTCCGGCACCCGGTTTGAAAAATCCAGCCGCAGCGCGCTCACCGCCCCCTCGGAGGAGCTCGCCGGCGCGGCTTCGCCCTCCGCCGGCTCCGCGCCACCCACCATCGCGCGCAAATCCAGCACGACCGCCTGGAGCGCCTGCGCCTGCGACGTCAGTTCCTCCGCCGCGCCCGCGCTCTCCTCGGCGGCGGCCGCATTGGCCTGCACGACCTGGTCCATCTTGCCGATGGCGCCGTTGATCTGCCGCACGCCCTGGCTCTGCTCCTGGCTCGCCGTCGCCACTTCTGCGACCAGCGCGTCGACCTGCCGCACCTTTGCGACGATCTCGGTGAGATTGCGCGCCACCTGCTCGCTGAAGCGCACGCCGTCCGCCGAGCGGGCGATCGCGCCCTCGATTTTGCCGGCGGTCTCGCGGGCCGCCTGCGCGCTCCGCTGCGCCAGCGAGCGCACTTCCTCCGCGACCACGGCGAAGCCCATGCCGGCCTCGCCGGCGCGCGCCGCCTCGACCGCGGCGTTGAGCGCCAGGATGTTCGTCTGAAACGCGATCTCGTCGATCGTCTTGATGATTTTCGCGATGTCATCGCTCGACGCCTTGATCGCGTTCATCGCCGCGCTCATCGCCTGCATGTCGTTCGTGCCGGTCTCCGCCACCTCGCGCGCCGCGCGGGTCAGCGTATTGGCCTGCGTCGCGCTCTCGGCATTCCGCTTCGTCATGCCCGACATCTCCTCGAGCGACGCACCGGTTTCCTCGAGCGCGGCCGCCTGCGTGCTGGAGCCGTCGGCCAGCGACTGACTCGCGATCGCCACCTGCCCCGCGGCCTGCGTCACCTGCCCGGAGCTCGCCGTCAGTGCCTGGATCGCCTCCGTGATCGGCGCGGCGATCGCGCGGGACATCAGCCACCCGGTCAGGCCGGCCGCGGTCGCGACGACCAGCGCTGCGATCACCACCCAGGTGACCAGGACCTTCTGGGCCGCGGCGAGTCTGACCCGCGCCTCGGCGAAGTCCTCCGCGTAGGCGCCCGCCACGATCACCCAGTCCCACGGGGCGAACCCCGTGACCGCGGCGAACTTCAGCCGCGCCTCGGACTCGCCGGCATTCTTCCATGGATACGTTTCGAATTCGACCCCGCCGTCGCGCATGCGCCGGCCCTTCTCCACCATCGACTGCACGAAGGCCGCGCCCTGGGCGTCCCGGGCCTCCCAGATGTTCTCACCGTCACGCTGGCCCTGCGCGGAGATGAGGTAGGTGCCGCGGTTCGCGCCCTGCGCGCTGAGCACGAAGACATACCCGTTCTTGCCGACCACCATCTTCAGGATGGCGGCCCGCAGCTCCTGGTTGATCGCGGCCAGCGGGATCCCGCAGTAAAGCATGCCGATGACGCGCGTGCGGGCCGCATCCCAGATGGGCTCGTAGGCGGCCGCGTGCCAGTCGTTCACGACAAAGGCCCGGCCGCGAAACGTCTCTCCGCGCAGCACGGCCTGGATCAGGGCGCTGTCCGTGCCGTCGGCGTTGCGCGCCGGGATGAACGTCCCGACGGCGCGCGCCCCGTCGGTCTGGCGCACGCTGGTCGCGACGCGCAGCATGTCGCCCGCGTCGTTCATCCGTTGAAACACCGTCGCGAACGCGCCCGTGATCCGCGTCGCCTCGTCCACGATCGGCACCGCCTCGCCGGCTGCAACGACCTGGCCAAGCCAGGTCCCGCCGGCGTTCACCTTCGGCAGCGTGACCTCGGTGACCTGCTTCGTGAACTGATTGACCGCCCTCCACGGCACCGACTCCGCCGCCAGGGCGATGCCTCCCGCCCGCTCGGTCAACTGGTGCGTCACGCCCAGCGAACGCGCGAGTTCGCGCAGGTTGCGCTGCTCGATGCTCGCACACAGGAGATAGACGTTGTGCGCGATTTTGCCCGCTTCGCTGAACGCCTGCTGGCGGACGGTCGCGTCGATTTCGCGAGCCAGCCCGCGCTGTCGGTAAAACAGCGTGGCAACAATGATGACGAGCGCGACGAAGACCGGGATGACGGCGAGAAGCGTAATCCGTGTGCCGATCTTCACGCGCCCGGAGAGGGAGCGGATGTTCATGGAGGAGGGTTCCGGACAGAACGCCGGAACCACCGACCACCGATCCGCGGGCATGGGACCGGCGCTGGAGGACCAGAGCGTCCTGGCGTGCCCCAGTTACGTCTCGCCGCCAGGGGGACTTGAGTCCGCCACCCGGACTGCGGCGCTTAGAAGCCGCGCTTGGGGCCTGAACAAAAAACGCAGTTCGCTCGCGCCGGGCTCGCCGCGCGCCCGGTCCGCAGCGCGGCGGCCTGCCGCGACCGCCTCCCCGCTCACTCCGCGTCGTAGATCTGCACGCGATTCCAGAAGGTCTTGAAGTCCGCGATGAACTTCAGGTGGATCGCGTCCACTTGGTAGGCATCGTGCGCGGCGATGTCCTTGCACAGCACCGTCAGCGCCACCGAGTAGGAATCGTCGATGATCGGGCGCTTCTCGGTCTTCGCCGGCGTGCCAACGTAGATCCGGTCGACCGCCTTGATGCCGCCGAGGGACTCGACGCCCTTGCGGAAATCCGCGCGCTGCGCGGCGGTGAGTTCGGGTTTCAGCCAGAAGTAGACGGTGTGAACGAGCATGGGAGTGGCGAAGGAATTGCGCCTTCCGCCCCGGCGCGGCAACGGCAAACTCCGCTATGACTCACCCCGTGACCGCATCCAGCCGCGCCAGCTCCTCTCCGACGTTGAAGTTCATCGGCACGTCCGGGTCCGGCGACGGCACCGCCGAGAGGAGGATCTTCGTGTAGGGATGCTGCGGGGCGGAGAAGATGTCGGTGGTGCTCGCCAGCTCCACGATGCGCCCCTTCCGCATCACCGCCACCCGGTCGCAGAAGCCGCGCACGACCTCCAGGTTGTGCGCAACAAACAGATACGTGAGCTGGAAGTCCCGCTGCAGCTCCTTTAGCAGATCGAGCACCTGCGCCTGCACCGAGACGTCCAGCGCCGAGGTCGCCTCGTCGCACACGAGGAGCGACGGCCGCAGGATCAGCGCCCGCGCAATGCCGATCCGTTGCCGCTGCCCGCCGCTGAAAGCGTGCGGATAACGCGAACGGTGCTCCGGCCTCAGCCCGACCCGCCCCAGAATCTCCGAAACGCGATCGTCCAGCTCGGCCCCGCGCGCCAGCCCGTGGATGACCAGCGGCTCGCCCACGATGTCGCGCACCGTCATCCGCGGATTGAGCGAGGAATAGGGATCCTGAAAGACCATCTGCGCGTGGCGCCGGATCGGCTTCAATTCGCGGTCGGGCAACTGCACCAGATCCAGCACCCGGCCATCGGGCAGACGGAACCAGACCTCGCCCGCCGTGGGCTCGATCGCGCGCAGCAGGCAGCGCGCCGTCGTCGTCTTCCCGCAGCCGCTCTCGCCCACCAGCCCGAGCGACTCGCCCGCCGCGAGATCGAAACTCAGTTGTTCCACCGCCTTCGTCTGGCCGACCACGCGCCGGCGAAAGCCCGGCGCCAGCACCGGGAAGTGCTTGCACAGCCCGCGCACGGAGAGCAGCGGCGGCGGCTCCGGCGTCATGCGACCCGCGCCCGCCGGCTGGGCAGCGCGTCCAGCAACGACCGCGTGTAGGCGTGCCGCGGATTCTTCAACACCGCGCGCACCGGCCCGCGCTCCACCAGCTCGCCCTGCTTCATCACCGCGACGTCGTCCGCCATCTGCGCGACCACGCCGAAATCATGCGTGATCAACAGCACCGAGCAGCCGATCTCGCGCTGCAGCGTTTTGATCAACCCGAGGATCTGCGCCTGGATCGTGACGTCGAGCGCCGTGGTCGGCTCGTCCGCGATCAGCAACTCCGGCCGGCAGACCAGTGCCATCGCGATCACCGCGCGCTGCCGCATCCCGCCGGACAGCTCGTGCGGATACTGCGAGTAGCGCTGCTCGACGTTCACGATGCCGACGCGGCGCAGCATCTCGAGCGTCTGCCGCCGCGCCGCGGCCCCGCTCACGTCCTGATGCACGAGGATCGCCTCGTCGATCTGGCTTCCAATCGTATGCACCGGCGACAGCGCCGTCATCGGCTCCTGGAAAATCATGCTCATCAGCCCGCCGCGCACTTTGAACAGCAGCCCCGATCGCTCGTCCAGGTGCGCGATGTCGATCTCGCCCGCCCGCTGCGAGCGCAGGAGAATCTGCCCGCTCACGATCCGACCCGGCGGCTGCACCAGCCGCAGCAGCGACAACGCCGTCACGCTCTTGCCGCTGCCGGACTCCCCCACCAGCGCGAGCGTCCGCCCGCGTTGAATCGAAAACGAGATGTTCTGCACCGCGCCCACCACGCCGTCGGGCGTGAAGAAGGAAACGCGAAGGTTCTTCACGTCGAGGAGGGGCGCCTCGGGGGGGAAATTCATTTGCCGGAGTAGGGGTCGGCCGCGTCGCGCAGGCCGTCGCCGAGGAAGTTGAAGCAAAGCACTGTCAGCACAATCAGAACCACCGGCATCAACAGCCACGGGTAGTTCGCCACCGTCTGGATGCTCTGGCAGTCCTGCAGCATCACGCCCCAGCTCACGATCGGCGCCCGCAGCCCGAGGCCGAGAAACGAGAGCGAGGTCTCGCCCAAAATCATCGCCGGCACGCTCATCGTGAGCACGACGATGATGTGGCTCGTGAAGCCCGGCAGCAGGTGGCGGAACAGGATGCGCGCGTGGCTCGCCCCCAGCAGCCGCGCCGCCATTGCGTAGTCCTCCTCGCGCAGCGAGAGGATCTTGCCGCGCACCACCCGCGCGAGCGACGTCCACCCAAGCAGGCTCAGCACGAGCGTGATCGCGAAATACGTCGACAGCGGCGGCCAGTCCGCCGGCAGCACCGCGCCAAACGCGAGCCACAGCGGAATCTGCGGAAACGCGTTCACCACCTCGATCACACGCTGGATCAGCGTGTCGACCGCGCCGCCGAAATAGCCGGAGATCCCGCCGATCGTCACGCCGAGCAGGAACGTCACCGCGATCGCCACCAGTCCCACCGAGAGGCTGATGCGCGATCCATAGACCAGCCGGCTGAAGATATCCCGGCCGATCTTGTCGGCCCCGAGAAAATAAAACGTCGGCCGCGTGCCGTCCGGCCGCGGCTGGCCACCGTCCCGCACGCCGAAGAAATGCCGGTCGCCCGGGATCACGCCCCACAGCCGGTAGCGTTCACCGCGCACGAAAAACCCGAGCCGGATCACCTCCGAGCGATCCTCCAGGTAGGTGCGCTTGAATGTCAACGGGTCCACCGTCACGCGCATCACCGGCACATGCAGGCCGTGCTGCACCGAGAACCGCGGGAGCTGCGGCGGGCAGTAGGCGTGCGACAGGTCGCGCCACTGCCGCGAATACGGCGCGAAGAACTCCGCGCCCGCCGCCAGCGTGTAGAGCACCGCCAGCAGGAAGAGCGCGCCGACCGCCAGCCGGTGATGCAGGAACTGCCGGCGGATCAGCGCCCATTGCGACAACGAGCCGGGCTCCAACGCCGGGGCAGGCGCTGCCAGTTCGGGGGTTTCGGCTGCGGCAGCCATCGCCCCGAGAAAAATGCGCCGCGCGCCACCCGCAAGCGGCAAGTGAGTCCGCGGTCGCGCGGCGGTTTTCGCTGTTGCCAGTGACGCCACCCGCTCCCTCCTTGGATTCCCCTCCCCGACTTTCTTATGCAACCCTTCGCTTCGTCCTCCTGGTCACGCGCCGCCGCCGTCCTCGCCCTCCTCGGCCTCGCGGCCCTCGTCTCGAGTTGCAGCAAGTCCCCCGACGCCGCGGGCGCCTCCGCGACGCCCAAGGCCGGCGCGATCAAGATCGGCTTCTACGTGAAGCAGCCGGAAGAGCCGTGGTTCCAGCTCGAGTGGAAGTTCGCCGACCAGGCCGCCAAGGCCCTCGGCTTCACGTTGATCAAGACCGGCGGCAGCGACGCCGAGAAGCTCCTCGCCGCGATCGACAACTTCAGCGCCAACGGCGCGCAGGGCCTCATCGTCTGCACGCCGGACACGCGCCTCGGGCCCGCCATCGTCGCCAAGGCGAAGGCCGCCAACCTCAAGCTCATCGCCGTCGACGATCAGTTTCTCGGCGCCGACGGCCAGCCGATGCCGAACGTCCACTACCTCGGCATCTCCGCCGGGAAGATCGGCGAAGAAGTCGGCAAGACCCTCGCCGCCGAGATGAAGAAGCGCGGCTGGACCGCCGCCGACACCGCCGTCTGCGCCGTCACCTACGACGAACTCGCCACCGCCAAGGCGCGCACCGACGGCGCCATCGCCGCCCTGGTCGCCGCCGGGTTCCCGAAGGAGCGCACCTTCAAGGCGCCGGTGCGCACGACCGACATCCCCGGCGCGCTCGATGCCACCAACGTCCTGCTCATCCAGCAGCCCAACGTGAAGCACTGGCTCGTCTGCGGCTCCAATGACAATCTCGTCCTCGGCGCCGTGCGCGCCCTCGAAGGCCGCGGGTTCGCCCCGGAGAGCTGCGTCGCCGTCGGCATCAACGGCACCGACTGCATCATCGAGCTGGAGAAATCGAAGCCCACGTCGTTCTACGGCTCGATGCTGCTCCAGCCCAAGGAGCATGGCTACAGGACGGCCGAGATGATGTATAAGTGGATCAAGGACGGCGTGGAGCCGCCCCTCGACACCCGCACGACCGGCATCCTGATCACCCGCGAGAACTTCCGCCAGGTGCTCAAGGAGCAAGGCGTGCGCGACTGATCGCCCGCTGCCGAAGATGTCCGACGCCGCTCCCGCCCTCGCCTTCGACCGCGTGTCGATGGAGTTCCCGGGCGTGCGGGCGTTGCAGGAAGTGTCCTTCGCCGTCCGCGCCGGCTCCGTCCACGCGCTCATGGGGGAAAACGGCGCGGGCAAGTCCACCCTCCTCAAGATTCTCAGCGGCGCCTACCGCCCCACCGCCGGCACGACCGTGATCGACGGCCGGCCCCGCGCGTTCACCGGCACCGCCGATGCCCTGGCCGCCGGCGTCGCCGTCATCTACCAGGAACTCCATCTCGTCCCCGAGATGAGCGTCGCGGAGAATCTCTTCCTCGGCCATCTCCCGCAGCGGGGCGGCCTCGTGCAGCGCGCCGCCCTCGCCGCCGCCGCCCGCCGGCAGCTCCAGCTTGTCGGCGAGACGATCGACCCTGCGACCAAGGTCGGTCGCCTCCCGCTCGCCCAGCGCCAGATGGTCGAGATCGCCAAGGCCCTCACCCGCGGCGCCCGCATCATCGCGTTCGACGAGCCCACGAGCAGCCTCTCCGATCGCGAGGTGCGCCGGCTCTTCGCCATCATCCGCGAGCTGCAGCAGCGCGGCTGCGCCATCCTTTACGTCTCCCACCGCATGGAGGAGATTTTCACCCTCTGCGATCGCATCACCATCCTGCGCGACGGCCGCCACGTGGAGACGGCGGAACTGCGCGCGCTCACCCGCGACGGCGTTGTCCAGCGCATGGTCGGCCGCGAACTCGCCGACATTTACCACTACCGCCCCCGCCCGCACCTCGGCCCGGGCCTGGAGGTCGACGGCGTGCTCGGGCCGGGCCTCGCCGCTCCCTGCTCGTTCACCGCGCAGCGCGGCGAGATTCTCGGGTTCTTCGGCCTCGTCGGCGCGGGGCGCACCGAGCTGTTGAAACTGATCTACGCCGCGACCGCCCGCTCGGCCGGCCGCGTCACCGTCGCCGGGCGCGAGCTCGCCGCCCGCTCGCCGCGCGAAGCGATCGAGGCGGGCGTCGTCCTCTGCCCCGAGGACCGCAAGAAGGAGGGCATCGTGCCCGTCCGCTCCGTGCTCGAGAACATCAACCTCAGCGCGCGCCGCCGCCGGGCCCGCGGCGGCATCCTGATCGCTGATACGTGGGAGCAGGCCAACGCTCGCGACCGCATCGCGCAGCTCCGCGTCCGCACCCCGTCCCCGCGCCAGCTCGTGCGCCACCTCTCCGGCGGCAACCAGCAGAAGGTCATCCTCGGCCGCTGGCTCTCCGAACCGGTCCGCGTCATCCTGCTCGACGAGCCGACGCGCGGCATCGACATCGGCGCGAAGAGCGAGATCTACACCATCATGCAGGACCTCGCCCGCGAGGGCGTGTGCGTGATCATGGTCTCCAGCGAGCTGCCCGAGGTCCTCGGCGTCTCCGACCGCATCGTCGTCATGCGCCAGGGCCGGATCGCCGCGATCGTCGACCGCGCCGACGCCACCGAGGAGAAACTCCTGAAACTCGCCCTGCCGCTCGAGTCGGCGCCGGCCGCCTGATTTTCGTCCATGGCCTCCCCTGACTCCCCCGCCGCCCCGCGCCGCCCCGGCGCCATCGGCGATTTCCTCGACAAGGCGGGCATGCTCCTCGTGCTGGCGCTGCTCTTCACCGGCTGCGCCCTGTTCGTCGAGAATTTCCTCTCGTGGCGCAACATGAGCGGCCTCGCGCTCTCCGTCTCGATGACCGGAATGGTCGCCTGCACGATGCTCTTCTGCCTCGCGGCCGGCGACTTCGACCTCTCGATCAGCTCCGTCGTCGCCTGCGCCGGCGTCGTCGCCGCGCTGGTGATGAACCGGACCGGCAGCATCGCCCTCGGCATCCTCGCCGGCCTCGCCTGCGGCGGCGTCTCCGGCCTCATCAACGGCGTCGTCGTCGCCCACCTCCGGATCAACGCCCTCATCACCACCCTCGCCACGATGCAGATCGTCCGCGGCTTCGGCTACATCGTGTCGGACTACAAGGCCGTCGGCATCGTCCACGAGGATTTCTTCCTGCTCGGGAATTCCCGCCTGCTCGGCATCGACACCCCGATCTGGATCACCGTCGCCTGTTTCCTCGTCTTCGGATTCATCCTCAACCGCACGGTCTTCGGCCGCGACACGCTCGCCGTCGGCGGCAATGCCGAGGCCGCGCACCTCGCCGGCATCCGCGTCGCGCGCGTGAAAATCATCATCTTCACCGTGCAGGGCGTCATGGCCGCGTTCGCCGGCATCGTGCTCGCCTCCCGCCTCACCAGTGGCCAGCCCAACACCTCGCAGGGCTTCGAGCTGGATGTCATTTCCGCCTGCGTGCTCGGCGGCGTCTCCCTGACCGGCGGCGTCGGCAGCATGGCGTTCGTGATCGCGGGCGTGCTCATCATGGGAATCGTGCAGAACGCGATGAACCTCCTCGTGATCCCTCCGGGCTACCAATACGTCGCGCGCGGCGGCATCCTCCTCGCCGCCGTCCTCTTCGATCGCTGGAAGCGCCGGAAGCAAAGCGCATAGCCCGGCCGGCCGGCAAACCCCGGCCTAAACCTTTCGGCTGCGGTGCCGATGGAGAGGTAGTTCTCCCCCGCCTTCGCGCGGGAAACACCTTATCCATGCACGCACCGGCCGCTGAGCCCTTCGCGCGGAACAACCGCGTCCTCGTGATCGACGACAATCCCGCGATCCACGACGACGTCCGGAAGATCCTCTGCCCGAAAGTGAGCGTCGCCTCCGCCTCGCTC
This sequence comes from uncultured Opitutus sp., assembly GCA_964513055.1. Taxonomy (GTDB): domain Bacteria; phylum Verrucomicrobiota; class Verrucomicrobiia; order Opitutales; family Opitutaceae; genus ER46. The sequence continues at coordinate 8,015 of CAZENI010000060.1, read as the reverse complement.
GATGCCCTCGAAGCCGAGCTGCTCGGCGGCAGCCCGGAGCCCGCGCGGCCACTCGCCAGCTTCGTGGTCGACGATGCGCACCAGGGACGCGAGGGCCTCGAACTCGTGCAGCAGGCGATCGCGCGCGGCCAGCCCTACGCGATGGCGTTTGTCGACGTCCGCATGCCTCCGGGCTGGGATGGGGTCGAGACCACCCTGGAACTGTGGAAGGTCGCGCCCACCCTGCAGATCGTCATCTGCACCGCCTACTCCGACTACTCGTGGGATGAGATGCTCGCGAAGCTCGGCAGCTCGGACCGGCTCGTGGTGCTGAAGAAACCCTTCGATACGATCGAGGTGCTGCAACTCGCCAACGCGCTCACGGAGAAGTGGAACCTGCTCCAGCAGACGCGCGCCCACGCGAGCGAACTCGAGCGCCGCGTCCGCGAGCGCACCGCGGCGCTCGAAGCGACCAACTTCGCGCTGCAGGACGAAATCACCCGGCGGATCGAGATGGAGCTCGACCTGAAGCGCGCGAAGAACGCCGCGGAAAGCGCCGACCGCGCGAAGAGCGCCTTCCTCGCCAACATGAGCCACGAGATCCGCACGCCCATGAACGGCGTGATCGGCATGGCCAACCTCCTCCTCACCTCGGACCTGACGCCCGAGCAACGCGACCTCGCCGACACCCTCTGCCAGAGCAGCGAGGCGCTGCTGACGATCATCAACGACATTCTCGATTTCTCCAAGATCGAGGCCGGCCGCCTCGTGCTCGAGTCCGTCGACTTCGACCTCGCCGAGCACCTCGAACTCGCGCTCGACCTGCACGCCGACGCCGCCGCCCGCAAGTCGCTCGAGCTGGTCATGCACGTCGACACCGATGTCCCCGGCCGCGTCCGCGGCGACCCGGTGCGCCTCCGCCAGATCGTGCTCAACCTGATGGGTAACGCGATCAAGTTCACCCCGCGCGGCGAGGTCGTGCTCCATGTCACCCTCGCCGGGCGCCGCGGCGATCAGACCGTCCTCCATTTCGAGATCACCGACACCGGCATCGGCGTGCCGCCGGGCGTGCAGGCGACGCTCTTCCAGCCCTTCGTGCAGGCCGACACCTCGACCACCCGGCGCTTTGGCGGCACCGGCCTCGGCCTCGCGATCTGCAAGCGCCTCACCGAGCTCATGCACGGCCAGATCGGCGTGCGCAGCACGGGCGCCGGCGGCTCCACGTTCTGGTTCACCGCCGTGCTGGACGATCCGCTCGATCCGGCCCCGCGGCTCACGCTCGCACCGACCCAGCTCGAGCGCCATCACGCCCTGATCGTCGACGACAACGCGACCAACCGGAAACTGCTCGTGAAACTCTGCGGCGCCTGGCGGCTCCCCCATCGCGTCGCCGACGGCGCGCACTCCGCCCTGGTGGAGATTCGCGCCGCCGCGCAGTCCGGCCATCCCGTCGACCTCGTGATCCTCGATCACCATATGCCGGAGATCGACGGCCTCGGCTTCGCGGCGCTGGTGCGCGCGGATCCGTCCGTGCCGCGGCCCACGTTTGTCCTGCTCACTTCGCGCGGCGAA
>CAZENI010000060.1:0-6454 GCA_964513055.1 uncultured Opitutus sp. | reverse complement strand
GAACGCCTGCCGCAGGCCCAGATGACCGCCCACGGCCTCGCCGCCTGCGAGCTCAAGCCGCTCCATCCCGAGCGCCTCCGCAGCACGCTCGCCCGCATCATGGCGGTCGCCCCGCCGCTCGCCCTTGCGCCGTCCCAGGCGGCCGCCACCGGCGGCGCGGTTCCCGCCGTCACTACCGATTTCCTGCGCCCCCCGGCTCCTCGCGCCGTCGCCACCATCCTCGTCGCCGAGGACAATCCCGTGAACCAGAAGGTCACGCTGCTGCAGCTCCGCAATCTCGGCTACACGGCCGACATCGCGAAAAACGGCCGCGAGGCCGTCGAGGCCGTCCAGCGGAAATCCTACGCCGTCGTGTTGATGGACGCCCAGATGCCCGAGATGGATGGCATCGCCGCCACCCGCCGCATCCGCGCCGGCCAGGCCGCCGGCGAACCCGGCTTCCCCCCGGATCTGCGCATCATTGCGATGACCGCCAATGCCATGGCGGGCGATCGCCAGATGTGCCTCGACGCCGGCATGGACGACTACCTCGCGAAACCCGTGAAGCCCGAGTCCCTGCGCGAGGTCCTCGCCCGCTACCTCCCACCCCGGCCCGTCGCGGCCGAGGCCGCCTGCGTCCTCGCCTCATGAAAACCGGCGCCGATCCCGCCGCCGCCGAAACGCGCTCCGCGCAGCTCGATCGCGCCCTGGTGTCGGCGTTCCTCGAGAACATCCCCGACTACGTCTACTTCAAGGACCGGCGCTCGCGTTTCATCGCCCTCAGCCGCTCGCTCGCGCGGCACTTCGGCGGCGCGAGCCCGGCGCAGATCATCGGGCGCACCGACTTCGATTTCTTTTCCGCCAGCTATGCGCGTCCCGCCTACGAAGACGAGCAGCGCATCATCGCCACCGGCCAGCCGCTCCTCGGCAAACTCGAGCGCGAGGTGCGCCACGACGGCCGGGCCTGCTGGTTCCTGACGAACAAGCTCCCGCTCCGCAACGAGGAGGGCGAGATCGTCGGCACCTTCGGCCTCAGCCGCGATGTCACCCAGACGCGCGAGATGGAACTCGCCCTCGAGACCGCACACAAGGAGCTGATCGACGCCTCCCGCATGGCGGGCATGGCCGAGGTGGCCACCGGCGTCCTCCACAACGTCGGCAACGTGCTCAACAGCCTGAACGTCTCCGCCTCCGTCATCGCCAGCGGCCTCCGCCAGTCCAAGGCCGAGAGCCTCGCCAAGATCGCGACGATGCTGCGCGAGCACGAGTCCGACCTCGGCGTCTTCCTCACCCAGGACCCCAAGGGCCGGCGCGTGCCGGAGTTCCTCACGTCCCTCGCGCGCCACGCGACCGACGAGCGCACCCGTCTCATCCAGGAGCTGGCCGCCCTCCAGAAGAACATCGATCACATCAAGGAGATCGTCTCCATGCAGCAGGCCTACGCCACCATGGTCGGCGTCGTCGAGCCGCTCGATCCGGCCCTCCTGATGGAGGACGCCCTGCGGATGAACGCCGGCGCCCTCGTCCGCCACGAGGTGAACGTCGTGCGCGACTTCCAGTTCGTGCCCGCGATCCTCGGCGAGAAGGCCAAGGTGCTCCAGATTCTCGTCAACCTCATCCGCAACGCGAAGCACGCCTGCGACGAGACCGGCCACGCCGGCAAGGCGATCACCCTCCGGCTGGCGCCCGGCCCCCAGCCCGATCGCGTTCACCTCATCGTGCAGGACAACGGCGTGGGCATCCCCGCGGCCAACCTCACGCGCATCTTCGGCCACGGTTTCACCACGCGCGCCAACGGCCACGGCTTCGGCCTTCACTCCTCCGCCAACGCCGCCCGCGAAATGAAGGGCGCCCTCACCGTGCACAGCGCCGGCCCCGGCCACGGCGCCACCTTCACCCTCCAGCTTCCGGCCGCCCCCCCCCCCGTGCCCCGCGAATCAGCGAGCTGCCCCACCCCCCCCCCCCCCAGGCGGCCCCCGCCCCACTCCTCGATCGCACCCTCGTCAGCGCGTTCCTGGAGAACGTCCCGGACCTCGTGTATTTCAAGGACTGCGACAGCCGCTTCATCGCCGTCAGCCGCTCGAAGGCCCGGCGCCACGGCCTCGAGCCCGCCGATCTCGTCGGGAAATCCGACGCCGATTTCTTCTCGTCGCAGCATGCGCAATGGGCGCGCGCCGACGAGGAGAGCATCATGAGCACGGGCGAGCCGCTCATCGGCAAACTCGAGCGGCTCGTCTGGCCCGACGGCCGCGAGTCCTGGGCGACCTCCAGCAAGCTCCCGCTGCACGACGCCGATGGTGCGATCATCGGCACCTTCGGCCTGAGCAAGGACGTCACCGGCGCGCACCAGATGAAGACCACGCTCGAGAAAACGCAGCGCGACATCATCGAGGCCTCGCGCATGGCCGGCATGGCCGAGGTCGCGACCGGCGTCCTGCACAACGTCGGCAACGTGCTCACCAGCCTCAACGTCTCCGCCAGCGTCATCGCCGCGAGCCTCCAGCAGTCCAAGGCCGCGACGCTCGGCAAGGTCGCTGCCCTGCTCGAGGCGCACGCCACGGATCTCGCGGAATTCATCACCGTCGATCCCAAGGGGCGCCGCCTCCCTGAGTTGATCGACTCCCTCGCCCGCCACGCCGTCGAGGAGCGCGAACGCCTCCTCCAGGAGATCGCGTCGCTGCAGGAGAACATCGATCACATCAAGGAGATCGTCACGATGCAGCAGTCGTTCGCCACGATGGTCGGCGTCGTCGAGCCGCTCGATCCCGTCACGCTGATGGAGGATTCGCTGCGCATGAACGCCGGCTCGCTGGTGCGCCACGAGGTCGACTGTGTCCGCGAGTTTCTCCCGGTGCCCCGGGTCCACGCCGAGAAGGCCAAGGTGCTCCAGATCCTCGTCAACCTGATCCGCAACGCCAAGAACGCCGTCGACGAGAGCGGCCACGCCGACAAGGTCGTCACCGTCCGCATCGAGCCGGGCCGCCCCGGCCATGTGCGGCTCATCGTCCAGGACAACGGCATCGGCATCGCCCCGGAGAATCTTGGCAAGCTGTTCACGCACGGCTTCACCACCCGGCAGGGCGGCCACGGCTTCGGCCTCCACTCGTCCGCCGCCGTCGCCCGCGAGATGCACGGCACGCTCACCGCCAGCAGCCGCGGCCTCGGCCAGGGCGCAACCTTTACGCTGGAGCTCCCGGTCGCGCCGTAGCGGCGCCGGCCCGCGGCATCCGCGGCCGCAGCAGGCCGGCGAGGCGCGTGAACGTCTCCTCGCCGAAGCCGAGCGCGCGCTTGAGCCGGGCATCGCGCTCGATCGGGTTCGCCAGCGCCGCGGCCGCGCGGTAGTCGCGCCAGCGCAGCAGGCCGAAGGCCCACAACAGCACGCCGGTCACCGGCACCGGCACATCGCTCCCATGCAGGATTCGCCCCGCCAGCTCCCGATCCGCCGCCAGCCGGCGGATCGCCGCCGGCCGCGCGCGAAAATTGCAGGATGCGAGCGCGCTGTTGTCGCCGTAGAGACGCGGGAAGCGGCGCGTCATCCCGACGAACACCTCGAAGTAGTCCGGATCCAGCGCCATCATGCCCGTGCCGCAGTGCGCCGCGATGCAGGTCACGCCGATCTCCAGCGCACGCGTGAGCACGCGCGGATCGGCGAGCCGCGCCTCGAGCACCGGCAGCGTCCGCTCGCTCCCGGTATGCGCCAGCAGCACCAGCCCGCTCTCCGCCATCCGCTCGAGGAAGCGCGTGTAGCGCGGGAGATTCCAGTCGATGTTCTGGCAGTTCGGCAGGCACTTCAGCATCACCGCGCCGCCCGCCAGGCACCGCTCCAGCTCGTCGTGCGCATCCCGGCGCGCCGGATGAATCGAGACCGCCGGCAGGAACTCCGCGTGCGCGCGCGCCAGGCCGAGCACGTAGTCGTTCGGCACGTGGAACGAGCCGGCGTTTGCGATCACGTCGCCGTTCTCCCGATACGGCTCGTCCTGGGCGAGGATGACCGCCGCGTCGAGCGACGACTCGCGCACGAAGCGCAGCATCTGGCGCGCGTAAAGCCCCTCGAGGTCGCCGGTGAGCGCCGCCTTCGGCAGCCCCACGGCGCGCAGCATCAGCGGCGCGCCCCAGCGCGTCACGCCCCGCGGCCGATACCAGCAGCCGCTCCCGCCGGCGCCGTTGCCGACGACATGGACATGGCAGTCGATTCTCATCGGAGCTGAAGCCGCGCGCCGCCCGCCCGGGTCACTTCACCGCTTCCAGCGCCAGCTCGCGGCACCGCTTCAGGTCCGTCTTGCCCGTGCCGAGCATCGGGATCTGCTCCACGCGCTTGATGATGCGCGGCACCCAGAGATTGGGGACGCCGATGTCGCTCAGGCGCCCGCGCAGCGTCTCGGGCGCGACGTCGTGCGTCGTCAGCAGCACCAGCGCCTCGCCCTTCGCCGCGTCCGGCACCCCGGTCACGAAGACCGCGGGGCTTTCCAGCTGCTCCCAGCCGAAGACCTCGAGGATTTTCTGCTCCACCGTCCCGTGCGGCACCATCTCGCCCGCGATCTTGGAGAACCGCGAGAGCCGCCCCTCGATGAACAGGAAGCCGTCGTCGTCGAAGCGCCCGAGATCGCCGGTGACGAACCAGCCGTCGCGGAACGCCGCGCGCGTCTTCTCCGGGTCGTTGAGGTAGCCCTCGAACACGTTGGCCCCGCGAAACAGCACCACGCCCGATTCCGTGAGCGGCAGATCCTTTCCCGTCTCCGGATCGATGATGCGCGCCGTGATGCCCGGCATCATCCGGCCCACCGCGCCGAGCCGCTTGCCCGTCTGCGGCTCGTTGGTCGACACCACGACGGGCGGGTGCGGCTGGTTGATGTTGGTCGCCGGCGTCGTCTCGGTCAGGCCGTAGCCCTGTAGGATCTCGATGTGAAAGGTCTCGAGGAACGCGCGAAAGAGATCCTCGGGCAGCTTCTCCGCGCCGGTCACCACGAGGTCGAGCGACTTGAGTTCGCCCGGCAGCGCCTTCTTCAGGATCGGCCGCACGAAGGTCGGCGCGCCCAGCATCACCGTGACCTGCTCGTCCCGGATCGCCTCGATGATCTTGCGCGTCTCGAGCGGGCTCGGGACCGTGATGACGCGGCAGCCGCGCAGCATCGGATACCAGAGCGTCACGGTGAAACCGAAGCTGTGGAACACCGGCAGGCAGCCCAGCAGCGAGCACGTTTCGGGCAGGATCGAGAGCGATGAGATCTGCGCGCAGTTCGCGAGGATGTTGCGGTGCGTGAGCGCCACGCCCTTCGGTTCGCCGGAGCTGCCGCTCGTGAACAGCAGGCCCGCCTCCGCGCGGTCCCCGACCTTGGGCAGGCCGAGCAGGCTCGCGCACCACTGGTTCGGCAGCAGCCACGCGACGAGCAGCCACGGCAGCATCGCCCGTTTTCCGCCAGCCGCCTCCATCTCCGCCTTCAGGTCGACGGTCTGCTCGGGCCACGGGAAATTCGGCACCTTGGCGCGCATCGCATCCGCCGAAATCACGGTGCCGACGCCGCCAATGGCGAGGCTCGCCTCCAGCGCGGCGCGGCCGGCGGTGAAATTCAGGTTCACCGGCACCTTGCCCGCGCTCATCACCGCGAGGTTCGCGATGAACGCGCCCGCGCCCGGCGGCAGCACGATGCCGACGCGCCGCTCCGGGACCGTCGCCCGAATCCGGCGCGCCAATACGGCCGCCGCCGCGTAGAGCTGGCCGCACGAAAGCTCCCGCCGGCCCGCGGTGCGATCGGTGATGAACGACCGCCACGGGTGCTTCGTCAGCGTGCGCACGCACTCGCGCCCGAGGTGCCGCTTCAGCACCGGCCGCTCGTTGAACGCCAGCTCGCCCAGGTCGAGGAGCTCGCGCCGCGCCCAGGCCGGCGAGACCTGCTCCGGCGGCGTGGGCCGGCCGAACGCGATGAACACATGCGTCGGCATCAGCCGCGGCGATTTCCAGAGGTATTTGTTGCCGGCAAACGAGAAGATCGAGCCCCACAGGCCGTCGACGGAGGCCGCCACGACCGGCACGCCCGACTGGCGGGCGATCAGCTCGAAGCCGCGCTGGATCTGCATCAGCTGCCCGGTGCGCGAGATGTGCCCCTCCGGGCACATGCACACGACCTCCCCCGCCTTAAGCGCGCGCACCGCGGCGCGCATGCCCTCGCGGGGCTGCTCCGCCGAGATTCCGATGCACCCGCTGACCTCGAAGCACCAGTTGAAGAATCCGTTTCGCCGGAGGCCCTTGTGCCCGATGAACCGGATCGGCCGCGGGCACACCAGTTGCAGCACCACCACGTCGACATACGAGATGTGATTCGAGATCAGGAGCACGCCGCCCTCCCGCGGCAGGTGCTCGAGCCCGCTGGTCCGCACGCGATAAAGCACCCGGGCAATCAGGCTCGCGATCAGTTCGAGGTGAAAGGGCAGGAACGTGCGCCGGCGAAAAAGTGGGGTTGGCATGAGCGCGGGGTTT
>CAZENI010000059.1:13088-25073 GCA_964513055.1 uncultured Opitutus sp. | reverse complement strand
TGACGATGCGCAGCACCGAGGGCGCGTCCTCCAGCACCACCGGCGTGCCGCGTGCATGCACGACCGCGTAGTTCCACGTGGGCACGACCTTGCCGTGCACCTGCTTGGACGGGTACCAGCCCGGCGACACATAAGCCTGCGCGCCGCCGAACACCAGCAGGCTCGCCTGCGGCGAGCGCCACACCGGGTTGGCGCGGGCGACGTGGGCGCGGAGGGTGCCGTGCGGCGCGACGGCGGTGGGCGTCGGGTCGATTTCGAAGGGGAGGTGGTTGGCGTCGAGACCCGCGGGCGTGAGCGTGACGAGCGTGCCGAGCGGGTGCGCGGCGATGAGCGTGTGCATGACGTCGGTGCGAGTCTCGGCGAAATGGGCGGGCGTATACATGGCGCGACGACCGACGGTGTGGCCGGCCGGAGCGCGGCGGGCAACGATGCTCCGGGCGGCAGGAGAAACGGAACCGGCAAAAAAACGGTCGCATCTGTGCGGCCGCTGGTGACGAATCAGAGGCGTGACGCGAAACCGCTCCCGTGCCCACAGCCCGCGCTGGCCGTTCTGGCTGCTGCTGGCGGCGTGGATCTGCGCGAACAGTCCGCAGGCGGCGACGTATGCGCTGTTGAGCTGGCTGGCCGAGGCGCGGTCGTTCACGCACCAGCATCGTCTGACGGCGGACGTGGCGGCGCTGCTCGGAGGCGAACGCGGAGCGGGGCGCGAAGCCGCCGTCGCGCAGGCGGCGGAGCCGGCGCCGGCGAAGTTGCCGCCGGCCGTGCCCGCGGAAGCGGTGCTGAAGAAGATTCCCCTTTCCCTCGAGCGCATGGCCGAGGTGTTGCCGCCCGTGGTGCGGGAGAATTCCCCGCGGGCGGGCGGGCAGATCTGGCGGGACGCCTTGCGCGCACCACCGCCGCATGGGCCGCCGCGAAGCGCGGCGGGGTGAGTTCGGTCTCCGATTATCGGAGACATCTTCGGCCCGCCCGGTGAGGGCGGGAGTTCAAGGGCCACGTCGTGGCCCGGCCCTGCGCTCACGCGCCGGGCTACACGATTCGTCCGGGTATCCTCTTCGTTCATGCACGCTTTCCTTCTTTCGCGCGCCCGCTGGTGCGCCTTCACTTCACTGCTTCTCGCCGGTGGCGCCACGGTGCCGCGGGCCCAAACCGATCCGGGGGCGGCGCCGCCCACGCAGCTCCGGCCGGTCGTGGTGCAGGGCCGCGCGAGCGATCTGGTCGGCACGGCGGCCTCGGCCTCGCAGGGCGTCGTCGGCGCCGGGGAACTCGACGCGCGGCCGTTCCTGCGCCGCGGCGAGTTGCTCGAGGTCATTCCGGGCGTCGTCATCACCCAGCATTCAGGCGGGGGAAAGGCCAACCAGTATTTCCTCCGTGGATTCAATCTCGATCACGGCACGGATTTTTCGCTGAGCGTCGACGGGATGCCGGTGAACCTGCGGTCGCACGCGCACGGGCAGGGTTATGCGGATCTGAACTTCCTGATCCCGGAGCTGGTGCGGCAGGTCGACTACAGCAAGGGGCCGTTCCACGCCGAGGTGGGGGACTTCTCGGCGGCGGGCGCGGCGGAGTTCCGGCAGTTCGACGCGCTGCCGCGCGACTTCGTGAGCGTGGGGCTCGGGGCGAACGCGTTCGCGCGGTTCGTCGCCGGAGCGACCCGGCGCGGAGCGGATGGGGCGAGCCCCTCCGCCTCGACGGTCGCGATCGAACTCACCCACGACGACGGGCCATGGCGCTTGCGCGAGGACTTCGAGCGCGTGAACGGTTTCGCCCGGCACACGTGGAGCACCGCGACGACCGATCTGCGGCTGACGGCGATGGCGTATTGGGCGACCTGGAGAGCGACCGACCAGATCCCGCTGCGCGCGGTGGAGTCGGGCGCGCTGGACCGCTTCGACACGATTGACGACACAAACGGCGGCGCGACGGAACGCGTGAGCCTGGCGCTGGACGCGACATGGCGGGGCGCGGCGGCGACGACGCGGTTCAATGCCTACGCGATCGCGTATCGGCTGAACCTGTTCTCGAACTTCACCTACTTCCTCGACGATCCGGTCGACGGCGATCAGTTCAACCAGCGCGATCGGCGCCTGGTGATCGGCGGGGCGCTGGTGCGCACGTGGCCGGCGCGCGGGACGGGCCGGCGCGGCGAGACGACGGCGGGCGTGCAGGTGCGGTCGGACTTCGTGCGCGAACTCGGGCTGCACCGCACCGCGGCGCGGCAGCGGATCGCGACGGTGCGCGACGACGAGGTCGACGAGGGGAGCGTCGGGGTGTTCGTGCGGAACGAGACGCGCTGGAACGACTGGCTGCGCAGCGAGGCGGGCCTGCGCGTGGACGGGTATCGTTTCGCGGTGACGAGCGATGAGCCGCGCAACTCCGGGACACGGCTCGCGGACATCGCGAGTCCGAAACTCGGCGTGGCGCTCGGCCCTTGGGCGAAGAGCGAGGTCTACGCGAACGCGGGTTTCGGTTTTCACAGCAACGATGCGCGCGGGACGACAGTGCGCGTCGATCCGGCCGATGGCGTGTTGCCGGTGGAGCGCGTGACGCCGCTCGCGCGATCCCGCGGGGCGGAACTCGGCCTGCGCACCGCGGCGGTGCCGGGGCTGGTGAGCACGTTTTCGCTGTGGGCGCTCGATCTCGACTCGGAGCTGGTGTTCGTCGGCGATGCGGGCGGCACCGAGCCGACCGGGCGGACGCGGCGATATGGCGTGGAGCTGGCGAATTTCTGGCGGGTGGCCCCCTGGCTCGCCCTGGATGCGGACTTGGCGGCGACGCGCGCACGGTATCGCGAAGACGCCGGCGGGGGAAAACGGATCACGAACTCGATCGCCCGGGTCGTGACCGCGGGCGTGACGTTTGGGCATGGTGACGGCTGGAGCGCGAGCGCGCGGCTGCGCTATTTCGGATCGCAACCGCTGGTCGAGGACAACTCGTGGCGGGCGCCCGCATCGACGTCGCTCCATCTCCGCCTGGGCTGGCGCGCCAAGGCCTGGGAGATCACCGTCGACGTGCTGAACGCCACCGATCGCGCGGGCTACGACATCGCGTATGCCTATGCGTCGCGCCTGCCGGGCGAGCCGGCGGCGGGCGTCGACGATCTGCATTTTCATCCGACCGAGCCCCGGACGTGGCGCCTGAGCGTGACGCGGCGGTTTTGAGCGATCCCGCGGGAGTGCCGCGATGGCCGCCGCCCCCCTCGCGAGGAGGGAAGACGGCGCTGGCGGCTGAAACCACCCGCCGGGCGCGAGGTCGTCGTGGCCGAGGGCGAGCTCGATAAGTGGATACGCGAGGGCGCCGGGCCGGGTCGCTGGCGCGAGCGCGTCATGGCGCGGGACCGACCGCCGTGGCGGACTGGCGCGAACCCCGCTCAGGGCGCCGGGCGGACGACGGCGGTGACCACCAGTTCGACTGCCAGATCCAGCGGCAGGCGGGACGGCGTGAAAGCAGTCCGGGCATGGACGCCGCGCGCGCCGAGGACCGTGGTGAAGAGTTCCGAAGCGGCATCGAGCACGCGGGGCGCCTGGTTCCAGCCGGGTGCGCTCGCGACGTGTCCCTCGACGCGGGCCAGATGCAGCAGGCGATCGAAGCCGCCGAGCGCGGCGCGGATTTGCGCGAGGACATTTAGCGCAGCGAGCTGCGCCGCCTCGCGGCCTTGGGCGACGGTGAGGGTCGCGCCGACCTGGCCGGTGAATCGCGGCACGCCGTGCTCGATGGGAAACTGGCCGGAGAGGAACAGGAGATTGCCGGCGAGCACCGCCGGTGAATACGCTCCGCCGGGTCGTGGCGGGGCGGGCAGGACGAGGCCCAGCTCGCGGAGTCGCGCCTCGGGCGTAGTCTCAGCGGGCAGGGTCATGACGGGATGCGGGTGCCGCGCGGCGCGCCGGGCCGCACCGGGCGGCCGGTGACGCGAACGAGCGGGACGAGTCGCTCCCGGCCTTCGCGCCTGGGTGGCGAGAGCAGGTGCCGGTGCCCGCGCGTCGCAGGATGGGATCGGACCAACGAGGCAAACGCGGTGAGATAGACGGAGGAGTGGGACGATTTCATGAGTTGGAATAAATCCGCGGATGAGCGGGCGTGGCGCTAGAGGACGTTCAGGGCGATGCCAGCCGCGGCGACGACGAGGATGAGCGCGCCCAGCGTGCGCCAATTGGGCCACGACGAGTCGAGCACGGGTTGTTCCAGTGTCGGCAGGGCCACGGTGGGAGCACCGAGGCGATGACGCGCGAATCGGGAAGTCAGGCTGGAACTGCAGTCGGAATGGTGCATGGCGAGTGGCGATCCATGCGAAAGCGCCGGCAAGAAAAGATCACCCCGCACGCAGAACTGCGGACTGTGCTGCCGGCGATGATACGCGGGTGTGCTCCCGGCGGCGGATAGGCGGCACGCGCGAGGATTCAGGAACGGTTGATGCACGCCGCCAATCTAGTCGCTGCGGGGCGTCCACGCCATTGGCCGAACGGCTAGTGTTGGTCGCCTGAGATTATGGAACGTTGCACGAAACGGCTGGAGGTAGGGCGAGGCGTCCGCGCCGAGCCGTGTAACCATTATTCCGCGACGGCTCGGCGGGGCCGCCGCGCCCTACCGCGTTGGTCGTTGGGTGGACGACACTGGCCTGCACCACTCGAACACACTGATCGGCGCGGGTGAACCACGTGAAAACGAAAACGCCGCGCATCCTGACGATGCGCGGCGGTGAATCCGACGGGCCCGATCAGGGCGCGGCGGCCAGGGCTCCGGCCGGCAGAATGCTGTCGGGCACGGAATAAATTTCGATCAGCACGTCACCGGCGTTGAAGGCGGTGGTGGCGGACTCGACGATGACGGTGTAGGCGCCGGGCGGCAGTTCGACGAGGCGGGCGGAGTCCCCGGCGTCCTCGTCGAGCGGGAAGGCGCCGACGCGCGCCGCGACCTCGCGAATCGCCGCGACCTCGGCGGCAGAGTTCCAGTTGTCGTTGAAGTAGAGCGTGCGGCCGCTGGCCGGTTTGATGCTCAGGAACGGATCGCGGAGCCAGGCGCCGACGCCGAAGCGCTGGAGCGTGGGGCCGACGGCGCGGATCAGGACGGTGCGCGGGCGGCCCTCGATGACGAAGCCGGCGGACGCGTAGTCGGTGCCGACGCCGGGCGTGACGCGGCTGCGGGCGGAGATGTTGATCAGGCGGCCGTCGGTCAGCGGTTCGGCGAAACTCGGCGCGACGAGCAGGAACGATTGATCGCCGAAGGTGACGCGGGCGCCGCCATCGTGCAGTTCGAAGCGACGGAGCGCATCGTAACCGAGACCGTAATACGCGTGCCAGGATTCGACGGGAATCAGGTTGCGGCCCAGGACCCAGTCGGGGGTGTTGGCGGGACGCGGAACCATGAAGCTGGCGCGGAGCGCGAGCCGGCCATCGTCGTGGAGAATGGCGTGCTGCTGCCGGAGGCGGCCGTCGGCCTCCGCGGTGAAGCGGACGACCGCGAGGCGATCGAGCGGAGCCGGCTCGGCGGAGCGGGCGGGCGCGACGAGCAGCAGCGCGAGAAGGACGCCGACCAAGAAGGCGGCGAGGTAGGTGGTTTTGATGTTACGGACCGTGTTCATGACAGAAAAAATGGGCGGGAGCCGGAGGAAAAGGAGCGGTGACATTAGCGGAGGTCGCCGGGCCGGGGTATGGGCCGAACGGCTAGTCTGGCCGCCCGTGAGAGAGCAGAGCGGGAGGCGGCGCGGGACCTATCATCGGAGTGACGCATGGAGACTGGCGCTTCAGGCGAAATGGCCGGACAAAAGAGATCATCGCGGGCGAAAATAACGCGGTGCGGTGGGCAGGGTTGCCCGGGAGAGCTCGCGCAGGCCGGAGGGCGAGCAACGGGGCGAACCCGGCGGATCGCACGAGCCGGGCAGCCGGGCAGAGCCGGATTCCGCCGTGGCCTTACAGCCGCACGCGGCGGAGGCGGAGGGCGTTGCCGACGACGGTGATGGAGCTCAGACTCATCGCGACCGCGGCAAACATCGGGTGCAGCAGCCATCCGGTAAACGGATACAGCGCGCCCGCGGCCAGCGGCAGGCCGGCGGTGTTGTAGGCGAAGGCCCAGAAGAGGTTCTGCTTGATGTTGCGTAGCGTCGCGCGGCTGAGGTGCACGGCGCGCACCAGCGCGGCGAGGTCGCCCTGCACCAGGACCATGCCGGCGCTGTGCATCGCAATGTCGGTGCCGGTGCCCATCGCGATGCCGACATCGGCGAGGGCGAGGGCGGGGGCGTCGTTGAGGCCGTCGCCAGCGAAGACGACGATTTCGTTGCGATTGCGATGCTCGCGGACGAGTTCCTGTTTGCGGGCGGGCGTGACGGCGGCGTGGTAGCCGTCGAGGCCGAGTTCGGTGGCGACCGTGCGCGCCGTCTCCTCGCGGTCGCCCGTGACCATGACGACGCGCAGGCCGAGGCGCTGCAACTCGCGGATCGCGGCGGGCGTGGTGGGCTTGATCGTATCGGCGAGGGCGATGGTGCCGGCGGTGCGGTCGTCGACGGTGACGGAGACGAGGGTGTGCGAGGAGGGCAGCGAGGCGTCGGCGCGCGTGACGGCCACGCGGTGACCCGCGACGGAGGCGCGAATACCGACGCCGGGTTCGGCGGCGAAATCGGTGGCGGGGGCGATGGGCAGTTTGCGCTCGTGCGCCGCAGCGACGATGGCGCGGGCGAGGGGATGTTCGCTGGGCGATTCGGCTGCGGCGGCGAGGGACAGCAGCATATCGGCGGGGCTGAGTTGAGGGCTGAGAGATGAGAGCTGAGAGAACGGAAAGTCGGCCGCGGGCGTGAGGGTGACGACGCGCGGCGTGCCGGCGGTGAGCGTGCCGGTCTTGTCGATCAGGACGGTGGTGGCGCCGGAGAGCCGCTCGAGAGCGGCGGCGTCCTTCACCAGCACGCCAACCTGCGCGCCGCGACCGATGCCGGTGATGAGCGAGACGGGCGTGGCGAGGCCGAGGGCGCAGGGGCAGGCGATAATCAGGACGGCGACGGCGTTGAGCAGCGCATGGAGGAAACGCGGTTCCGGGCCGACGAAGAACCAAAGCGCAAAGGTGAGCACGGCCAGCGCCAGCACGACGGGTGTGAACCACGCGGATACGCGGTCGGCGAGCCGGGCGATGGGGGCCTCGCTGTTCTGGGCCTCCTCGACGAGACGGACGATCTGGGCGAGCAGGGTATCGCGACCGACGCGCTCGGCGCGAAGGAGGAGGGAACCGGAGGCGTTGAGGGTGCCGGCGCTGACGCGGTCGCCCGGGCGCTTGGTGGCGGGCACGGGTTCGCCGGTGAGCATCGACTCATCGACTTCGCTCAGACCGACGGTGACGTTGCCATCGACGGGAATGCTCTCGCCGGGACGGACGCGGAGGGTGTCGCCGGCCTGCACGGCCTCGAGCGGCACGTCCTGCTCGCGGCCGTCGGGGCCGACGCGATGGGCGATCTTCGGGGCGAGGTTCAGCAACGCGCGGAGGGCGGCGTCGGTGCGGGCATGGGCGCGTTGCTCCAGGATTTGACCGAGCAGGACGATGGTCGTGATGAAGGCGACGGCCTCGAAATACAGCGGCACGCCGTGCGCGGTGAGGAGGGCGGCGGGGAGATGTTCCCCGAAGACCGTGGCGAAGAGGCTGAAGGCATAGGCGGCGCCGGTGCCGGTCACGATCAGCGTGAACATGTTGGTGTCGCGATCGCGGATGGATTTCCACCAGCGGCGGTTGAGCGGCGCGCCGGCCCAGAAGAACACCGGCGTCGTCAACGCGAGCTGCACCCACGCGAGCACCTCGGGATCGAAGCGATGGAAGAAGGCCGGCGCGATCATTCCGCCCATGGCGAGGACGAGCACCGGCACGCTGAAGGCGAGCGCAACCCAGAACCGCGGGCGCAGGAAGCGCTCGTGGGGCAGGCCCATGTAGACGGGCTCGTTGGCGTCGGGCGGCGTATCCGGATTCATCGCACCATGATGGTGGTGCCCGTGGTGACCGCGATCCTGGGGCGCGGCCGGCAGAACTCCCGCCGGCGAGCCGCCGGTCGGTTTCCCGTGACTGGAAGAGTGGCAGGAGGCAGAGGGCGCGGGAGGAGGTGTGTGCATCATGCCAGGGAGACGGAGCGAGCGGCCTGACCTTACACGCTTGCGCCCCGTGGGCCAACAGCGGGGAAAAGAAAACGCCGCACCCCGAACAGGGTGCGGCGGTTGCGGGGAGCGGCGGCGGAAGAGTCCCGCCGTCGTTCAAAGTTAGCGGGCGAGCTCGACGTAGACGTCGTCCGGCACGCTGTAGATTTCGACAAGCACCTGGCCGCCGGGAACCTCGGGGGAGGCGGTCTCGACGTGCACGGTGTAGTTGCCGGGTGGTAGCACCAGGAGCCGCGCGGCGTCGCGGGAGGCGTCGTCGAGCGGAAACGCCCCGACGCGCGCGCCCGCATCGCGGATGGCGGCGGCGTCGGGGCGCGTCGACCAGTTGTCGTTGAAGGCGAGGGTGAGGTTGCCCTGTTTCACGCTCAGGAACGGGTCGGGGATCGGGCCGGCGACGCCCAGGCGCGCGAGGCCGGGGCCGATCGCGCGGATGAGCACGGTGCGCGGGCGCTCCTCGATGACGAAGCCCGCGATGACCTGATCGCCGCCGGGGCCGACGCGGGCCCGGGTGGAGAGGTTGATCACGCGGCCGTTGGCGAAGAAGGCGAGTTCGCTGGGAGCGATGAAGTGAAACGACTCTTCGCCGATCGCGAAGCGCACCCCGCCTTCGGGGAGCTCGAAGTTCACGAGGGCGCCGTGACCGAGTTGGTAGTAGCTCAGCCACGCGTGCACGGTGATGAGGTTGCGGGCGAGGGCCCAGTCGGGGGTGTTGGCGGGGCGCGGGATGTCGGTGGCGCTGCGCCAGGTGATGCGGCCGTCGAGTTCGAGGATGCCCTGCTGCCGGCGCAGCGTGCCCGGGCCGGCGTCGGTGAAGCGCACGATCGCAACGCGGTCGAGCCGGAAGGGCTCGGCCGCGCGGGCCGGCGCGGCAGCGAGCAGGGCGATGAGGAGGCCGAGCAGGAAGGCGGCCACGTAGGTGGCCTTGGTGGTGCGGAGCGATTTCATGGATGACGGTAAACCCGAAAAAACGAAGACGGTTACGGAGAGAGGCGGTCAGTTTGCGAAGGAGCAGACGGAGCCGGCCGGGCGGGCTTACAAACAAACTTCGGGAAGCCGGCCGGTCCGTGCGTCGGATCAGCGGATGGGCAGTGCGAGCGGGCGCATCGGCGCGCCGCTGGCGCCGCGCAACTTCAGGGAGGCGCCGATGAACGCGAAGGTGAACACGCGATCCTGTGCGAGCTGCTCCAGATAAATGTTCTCGATGAACATCACGCCTTTCTCGGCGAGCAGATAGGTGTGGACCGGCACCCAGTTGTCGGTGCGCTCCGGGGGGAAGGCTTCGAAGCTGAGGTTGTCCGCGCCGAGCAGCATGGCGCCTTGCGACTCCACGAGCCATTTCACCGCGTCGAGGCTGATGCCGGGATAGTCGTGCAGAAACTCCGCGGCGTGGCCGAAGTGCGCGATCTGGCCGGTGCGGATCAGCACGACGTCGCCGGGCTGGAGCGCAACTTTCTGCCGGGCCAGCGCGGCCTCGAGGTCGGCGCGCGTGACGCGGTAATTGCGCTCCAGGACGGCGCGACCCTTGGCGCCGGCCACGTCGATCAACACGCCGCGGGCAATGACGGGCGGGATGGTCTCGGCGCCGGTCTTCTTCCAGCCCTTGTCGCCGAGGTGCTGCTCGGACGTGAAGCCGTTCCAGATTTTGCCGTTCAGGCCAAAGTGGTTCAGGGCATCGATGTGCGTGCCCATGTGCGTATACATCGAGATGGCGTCGCCGGTGTAGGTGACCTTGCGGTTCATCTCGGCGCCGAGGCCGTTCGGGTTGTCGACAACGGTGCCGCGAGGCGTGTGCGTCAGCCAATACTGATACGCCGGATCGCCGAGGCTGTGGAAACTGGGCATGCCGACAAAATACTCGGTGCTCAGGTCGTAGACCTTGCCGGCGGAGATGCGGGTGAGCACCGCCAGGCGGCTGGCATCGGTCATGAGGTTGAGCGCGCCGATTTCGTCGTCGGGGCCCCATGGGCTGACGCCGACGGTTTCGGGAGGCGGCGGCGTGGCGCGAACGAGGGTGGGCGTGGCGCCGGCGAGCGCGGCGGCGAGGAGCAGGAGAGTGCCGAGCGAGGTATTCATAGGTGTGTGACGTGGTGATTGGGTTGACCTCGTCAAGTTACCATCCGGCGCCGCCTGGCCGGAAAGATCATGTTCCTTGTCTGAGCATACCGCGGCGGTATGGTCGCGGGCCATGGAGCTTCGTCATCTGCGCTATTTCGTCGCGGTTGCGGAGGAGCAGAACGTGACGCGCGCGGCGGCGCGGCTGCACGTGTCGCAGCCGCCGTTGAGCCGGCAGATCCGCGATCTCGAGGAGGAACTGGGCGTGGCGCTGCTGGAGCGGCGCGCGAAGTCGGTGCATCTGACGGAGGCGGGCCGCGTTTTTATGGAGGAGGCGCGCGCGGTCCTGCAGCGCACGGACGAGGCGGTGCGCGTGGTGCGCGCGGCCGGGGCCGGCGGGAGCGGCGAGCTGCATGTTGGCTACGCGCCGTCGCCGACGGCGGGGTTCCTGCCGGAGACGCTGCGATTGTATCAGGCGCAGTTTCCGCGCGTGAAGGTGAGGCTGCACGACCACACGTCACCGCAGATGCTGGCCGGATTGCGCGACCGGAGCCTGCACGTCGCGCTGATGGCGCAGCCGACGCGGCAGGCGGCGCCGGGAATTGTGTTTGAGAAACTGGCCGCGTTTCCGGTGGTGGTCGCGATGGCGCCGACGCATCCGCTCGGCACACGCCGGAGCGTGACGGTGAAGGATCTGCTGGCGCAGTCGATCGTGGTCTATGCGCGTGCGGAGTATCCGGACTATCATGAGTTCCTGGCGCGCACGCTGGGGCCGGCCGCGAAGCGGCTGCGGATCGTGGAGGAATGCGACGGGGGCATGAGCCTCGCGGCGGCGGTCGCGGCCGGTGCGGGCGTGGCGATCAGCGCGGCATCGCTCGCGAGCGTGGCGGGTCGGCGGCTGCGTTACGTGCCGGTCGCGCCGGCGCCGGCACCACTGGTCGTGGGCGTCGCGCACCGGCGCGACGAGGCGTCGCCGCTGGTGCGGCGATTTGCGGAGTGCGCGCGGAGCGCGGGCGCGCGGTGAGGTTCGTGCGCCGAACGGATGGCTGACGCGCGCGGGGCGGCCGCGGGCCTACGGGTGGCAGTCGCAGTCGAGGCAGGCGCCGTCGGCGCAGGAGCCGCAGAAGTCGACGAGCTTCGCGCGGAGTTCGGCGCGGGCGCGATGGAGCGTCACGCTCGCGTTGTTCGCGGTGATGCCGAGGGCGGCGGCGGCGGCGGCGACGGATTCGCCGCGGAGCTCGACGCGAGTGAGCAATTCGGCGTGCGCGGGTTTGAGCGAGGGGATCAGGCTTTCGAAGCAGCGGCAGATTTGTTGCTCCGCCTCGCGGTCGTCCGGGGCGAGCGCGGCGTCGTTGGACCAGGCCTCATCGCGCCGCCGGGCGGCGCCGCGGCTGCGGGCGTGATCGATGATGGCGTGGCGGAGAATCTGGTAGAACCAGGCGATGCTCTTCTCGCCGTCCTTGAGTTCGTCGGCGCGCTGGAGGGCCTTCATGAGGCCGTTCTGGAGGAGATCCTCGGCATCGGCGGCATTGCCGACGCGCGCGATCAGGAAGGCCTTGAACGCGCTGCGATGAGCGAGCAGCGCAGTCGCGACAGCGGTCGAGGCGGGCTGGGACATGCGGCGAAATTTAGTCGCAGGGCGCAGCGCGTAAAGGGCCGTCTTCCTCCGCAGCGGATGAACTCAAGCCGGCTGCGACGGGGTGCGGCGGCGCAGCAGCAGCCACGCGAGGTAGGCGGCGGCGGTGACGTCGTAGCTGCCACAGAACATCGGCCAGAACGCGGGTAGTCCAGTTGCGCTCATCGCCGCCAGCGTCAG
>CAZENI010000059.1:0-13078 GCA_964513055.1 uncultured Opitutus sp. | reverse complement strand
CGCCCGTGTTGGTGAAGAGATGGGGGTGAAAGTAATCATACACGCCGTGCGCTGCCAGGCCCGCGACGAGGATCCACTGGCTGATTTTGAATCCGAGGACCGAGAGGAGCAGGAAGACGACGATGCCGATGCTCTCCAGCAACAGCGTGGTCGTGGAGCCGCTGAGCACGGCCCACAAGCCGTAGAGCAAACCGATCACCGCCAGCACGGTGGCATAGTAGGAGCGATCGCGGTCGAAGCCGACCACGCTACCGAAGATCCCGAAGACCAATGCGAGAATGACGCCGACGAGAAGAGCCATGGGGTTGTGGGGTGGAGTGAGTGGGAGATTAGATCCAGCGCCGCACCTTCGCGCAGTAGGCGGTGAACTCCGATCCGAACAGCGAGGTGAGGGCCTTCTCCTCGGGAGCGATCTGAAAACGATTCAGATAAAGCACGAAGGTGGCGGCGAGCGCGAAGGCAAGGGCGTTGGCGAGGAACAGCGCCCAGGCGATCAGCACGACCAGTGCGCCGAGATACATGGGATTGCGGGTCACCCGATAGATGCCCGACACCACGAGGCTCGCCGCGGTCTCGGGCTTCAGCGGATTGACGGTGGTCTTCGCGCGGCGAAAAGAAACGACCCCGGCGAGCGCCGTCACGACGCCGCTGACCGCCAGGGCGAGCGCGATGGCGGGCCGGGCGGGCAGGGAAAAACCTGCGGCGGGAACGGCCCGCGCTCCGAGCCACATGAGGCCGGCGACGACGGCCAGGACAACGAGGGGCGGGACCTTCAAATCAAGGGAGTGCACAGGCGCGGGGCGGTGGGGGCTGCGGAAACTCGGGCGGCACGAGGGCCAGCGAGGAGAGGGGCGAACGGAGGAGACACTCTGCGCCGCCGGCGTGCGATCCAATTCAGCCAAAGGGAACGCTGGACGAGGGGTGGCGTGAGCGGATGGGTTCGGCCGAACCTCCGCGATCGGGCGCGAGGTGCGCCGCGTGCGACGCGGCGCACCTCCCGTAAACAGAAACGTCATCCGCTGACTCGTGTGTGCAGTGTGGCGGAGCGTCCGAGGCGGCTCATGAAAGTGCTATCGCCGGCAAGGCGACCGGGCGCCGGGTTTCGTGCTCGTCTCTGATCCTGCCGGGATCGGCTTCAAGATGAGCCGCGGGACAGCCGGTTCCTTGACATGGCGGAGGACGCGCCGCTTGCATGCTCTTCGTGCATGGGACGCCGCATCACTTTCGGACCACGCGCGAGGCATGACCAGACCCGACCTCAACCTGCTTGTGACGTTGGACGTGTTGCTCGCGGAAGGGAGCGTGGCGCGCGCGGCCCGGCGGTTGCGCCTCAGTCCTTCGGCGATGAGCCGGGCGCTGGCGCGATTGCGTGAGACCACGGGCGATCCGCTGCTGGTCAGAGCTGGGCGCGGTCTCGTGGCCACGCCCCGGGCTCTCGAATTCCGCGAGCGGGTCAGTCAACTTGTGCAGGACGGAGAAGCGGTCTTGCGCCCGGTCGGGAAGCTCGATCTCCAGCATCATGTGCGGACGTTCACGCTGCGGACGAGCGAGGGCTTCGTGGAGAACTTCGGCCCCGGCCTCATCGCGCGCGTCGGTCGGGAGGCGCCGGGCGTGCAGTTGCGTTTCGTGCAGAAGCCGAACAAGGACAGCACCCCATTGCGCGACGGGACGGTGGATCTGGAAACCGGCGTGGTGGAACCGACGACCAGCCCGGAGCTGTGGGTGCTGGCGCTGTTTCGGGATCGCTACATCGGAGTCGTGCGCAAAGGGCATCCGCTCAGCCAGGGCAGGATCACACCCGCCCGCTATGCGTCGGGCCGGCACATCGGCGTTGCCCGCGAGCCCGGCCGGGATCCGATAGATGCGGCCCTGGCGGCGCTCGATCTGCAGCGGAAGATCGTGGTCTCGCTCGTCGCGGGTTTTTCGACCGCGCTGGCGCTGGCGCGCGTGTCCGATCTCATCGCGAGCGTTCCCGAACGCCACACCGGGAATCTGCGCGCCGGCCTGCACAGTTTCACGCTTCCGGTTGCTCCGCCGGAGTTCACGGTTTCGATGCTCTGGCATCCGCGGCTCGACGCCGATCCCGGGCATCGGTGGCTGCGCGGGCTGGTCCGGGACGTTTGTGCCGCGGCGTCGGCCTCCGCCCGCGCGGCGAGTCCGACGCGCGGGGCGGGTTGAGGCGTTTCTCCGGGAGCGAGGCGGGTGTAGCCAGTGTTCTGTTACGCGGCGGTGCCAGCGACGAACCCGGACAACCGTCGCCTGGCGCCGGGCATCGCGGCATCGTGACGGTCCGGGATGGTTGTGAGGCGATGGGCCGTCGAGGCCGCCGCAGAGTTCCAAGAGCGATACCGCTGGGGCGCAGAGGGCTCAGGAGACGACCGGTGCGGGCGCGGCGGAAACCGTCGCGGTCCGCGCCTCACGGGCGAGCTTCCATTCCCAGAACCAGGTGAAGAACACCGGGACGGAGAACAGGGAGACGATGTCGAAGATCATGCCGCCGACGACGGGGAGCACCATGGGTTGCATGAGTTCGGAGCCGCGGCCGGTGGACCAGAGGACGGGGATGAGCGAGAGCATCGTCGTGGCGTTGGTCATGATGGCGGGGCGGCGGCGGCGGAGGCCGGCGTGGAAAACGCGGCGGTGGACCTCGGCGACGGTGCCGGGATGCGTCTTGAATTGTTCCTGGATGTAAGTGCCGAGGAGGATGCCGTCGTTGAACATCACGCCGAGCAGCACGATGAAGCCGACGACGACGGCGGTGGTCATCTCGGCGCCCCACCACCAGACGAAGAAGAAACCGCCGGCGGTGGTGACGCTCGCGTTACATACGATGATGATGGCGGTGATGAGCCAGGAGCGCGTGCCGATGTAGATGAGCACGATCATCAGCGCCATGGAGACGGCGATGATCCAGCGGAGCGACTCGTCGGCCTTCAGCTTCTGCTCGTAGCGACCGACCCAGCGGAACGTGGCGCCGCTGGGCAGCGTGAGGCGGCCGTCGGCGAGCGCGGCGCGGAGGCGGGCGTCGGCGTCGTTGACGACCTCGACCTCGCCGCGGCCGCGGGCGTTGAGGAGGACGTATTGCGTGCGCTTGCCTCCTTCGGAGCGGATGGCCATCGGGCCGATGGTGTAGGTGAGGCCGGCGGCGTCGCTGCGCGACGCAGTGATGAGTGCCGAGTGGCGAGTGAGGAGTGGGCGCAGCGGGTCGATGGACTCACCGGCGGGGAGCGTGAGTTCGGCGCGGGTCTCGGAGACGACGGTGAGATTGCGCTGGTAGGTGAGGGAAAGTTGAGCGGTGAGCGCTGCGAGTTGAGAAGAGGAGGCGAACTCGAGGGTGTGGACCGTGGGCGCGGCGAGGAGGCTGGAGAGCGGGATGGCGCCATGGCCGTTGGTGACGGGGACCTGGACTTGGGTGAGCTCGTCGGCGTCGTCGCGGCGCTCGCGGGCGTAGCGGATGCGGACGGGATAACGCAGGGCGCCCTCGACGGAATACGTGACGGCCATGCCGCCGAGCGCGGTCTCGACGGTGCGCATGACCTGCTCGTTGGTGAGGCCGAAGCGCGCGAGGCGCTGCGGGTCGAGGCGGATCTCGGCGTAGGGTTTGCCGCCCTCGCGCTGCATCTGGACGTCGACGGCGCCGGGCGTGGGCTGGATGATTTTTTCCGCAGCCTCGGCAAAACGCTCGAGGGCGTCGCTGTCGTCACCGAGCACCTGCAACGCGATCAGGCTGCGAATGCCGGTGGAGAGCATGACGACGCGCGTCTCGATCGGCTGGAGCCAGCTCGGCGCGACGCCCGGTATATCGGAGATGGCGGCGAGCGCGGCGCGGACCTCGGCGAGGGTGCGCGGGCGTTTCTCGGCGGTGCCATCGGGGCGGGTGAGTTCGTGCGTGGGCCACTCGGCGTAGGGCTTCAGGACGACGACCGTCTCAATCATGCCGATGGGCGCGGGATCGAGGGCGGTTTCGGCGCGTCCCATCTTTCCCATGACGCCGGCGACCTCCGGGATGGATTCGATCAGACGGTTCTGCGTGAGCATGATCCGCTGGGTCTCGCCCAGGCCGCCGGTGGCAGGGATCGACGGCATGAAGAGGAGGCTGCCCTCGTCGAGGGGCGGGAGGAAACTGGAGCCGACGCCGGGAAAAAGCCGTGTCATCGCGCGATCGAGCGTGGTGTGGGAGAGGTCGGCGCCGGCGAGCGCGAAGGTTTTGCGCAGCGGCCAGCTCAGCGTCTGCCACCCGGCGCCGAGCAGATAGCCGCCGAGGGCGAGCGTCGCGATGGCGAGGGTGAAGGTGATCTTGTGGCGCTGGATGCGCGTGTAGGCCCACTCGTAGGCGACGTGGATGGCGTGGCTCGCGGGATTCTCCTCGTAGTTGACGAGTTTCTCGCGACCGATCCGCCAGACGGTCAGCGCGGCGACGGCGCCGAAGAATGGCGCGAAGAGCCAGCCGGGAATCGTGAGGGCCCAGCGGCCGTAATCCATGGGCAGGCTCCAGCCGTCGCGGATGAACCAGCCGAAGGCGACGCCGCCGGCGAGGCCGGCGAGCGCGAAGAGGATCGGCTTGCGCACGTGCCACGGCGGGAGGAGCAGGCGGCAGAGGGCGGGCACGAGCAGCGTGCCGAAAAGCACGGCGCCGCTGATCGCGAGCGACTTGGTGAGCGCCAGTGGGGTGAAGAGACGGCCAGCCTGATCCTGGAGGGCGAAGATCGGCAGGAAGCCGATGACGGTGGTGGCGGCGGAGGTGAGGAGCGGGCGGGTGACCTCGCGGGCGGCGGCGACGACGGCGTCGGTGATTTCGGCGTTGAACGGGGACGTCGGCATCACGCGGCCCTCGCGCCGGCATTTCTCCTGCAGGTCGACGAGGTGCTGCGTGATGTTCTCCGTCATGATGATGCCGAAATCGACCATCACGCCGATCGCGATGGCGATGCCGGCGAGGCTCATGATGTTGGCGCCGACGCCGGCGAGGCGCATGACGAGGAACGTGAAGAGCATGCCGAGCGGCAGGCTGACGGCGACGGCGAGGCTGGCGCGGACGTGTAGCAGAAAAGCCACGACAACGATCACCGTGGTAATCACGGCCTCGACGAGGGTGGAGGACAGCGTGGCGGTGGTCTCGCGGATGAGCTGGGAGCGATCGTAGAAGGGGACGACGCTGAGTTGTTCGCGGGCGAAGGTGGGCGCGAGGTCGGCGAGCCGGCGTTTCACGGCGTCGATCACGCGCTTGGGATCCTCCTGCACGCGCATGCCGATGATCGCGCCGACGTGTTCCTGGTGGGCGTCGGCGAGCAGGCCCTGGCGGAACTGGCCGCCGAGCTGAACGCGGGCGATGTCGCCGAGGCGGAGGCCGGCGCCCTTGGTGCGATTGCCGCGGACGATGATGTTCTCCACGTCGGCGACGGAGCGGATGAAGCCGACGCCGCGGATCATCGTCTCGACGCCGCTCTGTTCGACGCTCATGGCGCCGACATCGCGGCCGGCGGACTGCACGGCCATCATCAGCATGTCCGTGGTGATGCCCTGCTCCTCGAGCTGCGTGGGATCGATGTCGATCTGGTATTCGCGGACGACGCCGCCGGCGGGTGCAACCTCGGCGACGCCGGGGACGGCGCGGAGCGCCGGAACGACGATTTGATCGAGGAGGAAGCGCTTCTGCTCAAGATCGCGCGGGCCTTGGAGCGTGAACGCGTAGACCTGGCCCATGGCGGTGGCGTCGGGGCCGAGGCGCGGGTTCACGCCGGCGGGGAGAAGGCCCTGGATTTGCGAGAGGCGCTCGAGCACACGGGTGCGGCAGTCGTAGAGATCGCGGCGCTCCTCGAAGATGACGTAGAGGTAGCTGGCGCCGTAGAGCGACATGCCGCGGACGGTCTGGACGCCGGGGAGGCCCTGCAATTCGCGGGCGAGGCGCGAGGTGACCTGCTGGTCCATGTCCTGCGGGCTCTTGCCGGGCCACTCGGCCCAGACGATGACCTGGTTGTCGCTCAGGTCGGGGATCGCATCCACGGGAACACTACGCCACGCCCACAGGCCGGCGAGCGCGAACGCGAACGCGGCGGCGAGAGTGAGGAAGGTGTTGCGGATGGCGAAGGAGAGCACTGCTGAGGTTGAGAGTTGAGAGCGGGAGGGTTTCTTTCACTTTCACTTTCTCTTTCGTCAGGGAGGCGGCGGATGAGGCGGTGCGATGACGGGGAGAAAGAGTAAGAGAAAGAGGAAAGAGTAAGATTCGATCAGTGCTGATGCACCGGAGCCGGGGCGCTCGCGCCGCGGGGGAAGAGGAGACTGCTGGTGCCGGCGAGCTGGGCCTGGCTGTCGACGAGGAAGGCTCCCTGCGCGGCGACTTCGTCGCCGGGCTTCAGGCCGGCGCGGACGACGTAGAGATCGCGGCCGGACTCGTCCTCGATTCGCGGGCCGAGGGCGAGCGGGGCGAGTTCGAAGCGGAGGCGGCCGTCGGGCTTTTTTTCCGCGACGCGCCAGGCGACGTGGCGGACGCCGGTCGAGAGGACGGCGGACTTGGGCACGAGCGTGAATTTCGCGGGGGCTTCCGGCTTGGTGGTGTCGGCGACGTTAAGGCCAGCGTCGAGGGAGGCCTCGAAGCGGGCGTTGACGAGGCTGCCGACGAGGAGGCGGTTCTGCGGATCGCGGAGGTGGAGATGCACCTCGCGGGCGCGGATCTCGAGGTTCAACTCGGGTGCGACCCAGGTGATGCGGGCCTCGACTTCGGGCAACTCGCCACGATCGTCGGAGGCGAGGCGGACGGGCTGACCCTCGCGCAACCAGTGGGCGCGGTTTTCGGGGACGTGGACGACGACCATGAACGAGCGTGGCTCGACGAGCCGGAGCAGCGGGGCGTCGGCCATCACTTCCTGGCCGACCTGCGGGAGTTTGGCGCCCTCCATGCCCTCGCCCTCGAGGGCGAGGACGACGATGCCGGAAAACGGGCTGGTGATGGTGATGGTGTCGACCGGCGCGCCGCCGGCGACGATGGCTTCGGCGACCTTGGCGAGATTCCAGCGCAGGAAGCGTTCGATCAGGGCGTGCGTGGTATGCGGGTCGGCGAGCTTGAGGGCGGCGGCGAGTTCGCCTTGGGCGGCGAAGACTTCCGGACTGTAGAGATCAACGACCGGGGCGCCTTCGGCGACGAGCGTGCCCGGGTGAAGGGCGGCGGGGTGGCGTTTCACGACGCGACCGCCGACGCGGGGAATGACGACCTGCAGGGTGCGGTCGTCGTATCGGACGGCGCCATACGCGCGGATGGTGGCGGTGGCGGGGCCCTCCGTGACGACGGCGAGCTCGACGCCCATGCGGCGCTGCTGCTCGGCGGTGAGCTCGCCGCTGGTGACCTTGGTCATCTTCATGCCGCACACGGGGCAGTCGCCGGGCTTGTTGCCGATGAAGTCCATCATGGGGCAGGCCCAGCGTTCGCCGGGGACGGCGGCCGTCTCCGCGTGGGCATCCACGCTGGAGAACAGCGTGTGCTCGGGCAGCAAGGCGATCAGCGTGGCGCCGACGCCGAGGCCCAGGAGGGCGGTGAGACTGGAATGCCAGCGCATGGCGGCTTAGCGTTTGATAACTTCGTTGCGCAGGTAGTAGGGGCCGTATTTGTCGGGCTCGGCCTTGAATTTCGGCGGGCACATCTTGCAGCCGAAGCCGATCGGTTTGCCCTGGTAGGTGAGCGTCGGGAGCTTCGGATCGACGTCCATGCCGCAGATGGCGCAGACGGTGTTGACTGGTTTGTTCGCGGGCGCCGCGGGAGTGGCCGCAACGGCGGAGTGGCCGGCGTGCGGGTCGGCGGCGGCGGGTGCGGTGATGACGGCGGTCGGGGCCGGCTGGTGCGTCGCGGTGCGAGCGGCGAGCGCGAGGACGGCACCGAGGACGAAGGTGCCGAGGAAGATGAAAATGTGGCGGGTCATGAGACTTGTTCAGGGTTGAGCGTTGAGGGCCAGGAGGCGGCGGGCGGAGACGTAGCGCCAGAGCTCGGCGCGGGTGGTGCGGGCGGCGGTTTCGGCCTCGATGATCTGGAGCTGGGTCTCGGTCGCCTTGTCGAGGATGTCGACGGCGTGGAGGACCGCGGAGTCGGCGGCCATGCCGGCGCGGGCGTTGACGCTGGTGGCGCGGTTGAGGGACTCGTGCTCGGCGTCGAGGCGGGACTGGGTTTCGCCAGCGAGCCGACGGGCGGTGGCGGCGACGCGTTCGGCGCGATCGACGCGGCTAAGCGTGCTGGAAATCCGGTGACGCGCGGCGGTGGCGTCGGACTGGGCGGCGGCACGGTCGGCCTCGGCGGCGCGCACCTCGGCGCGGGCGTAGCGGCGCGTGCGCCAGGGGAGCTCGGAGGAGACGGCGAATCCGAGGGTGTCCTGGTTGCCCATGCTGCTTCGCTCGCGTTCGAAGCGGAGGCCGACGGAGGTCATGGGATGGGCACTGGCGCGAGCCATCTTGCCCATGGCATTGGCTTCGGCGATCCGGGCGGTGGCGAGGGCGAGGGTGGCGGCGTCGGCCGGGTTGATCTCGGAAACCGCGGGGGCGTTGAACGCCGGGAGCGGCGCCTCGGGTGGGAGGGCGAGGCGGCCGCGGGCGCTGGCGCGGGCGTCGTCGGCGAGGCGCAGGGTCTGGGCAAGCTGGAGCTGGAGCGAGGCGACGTGGGACTGGACGGTGAGCCGATCCGCGAGGCGGGTGGCGGCGCCGGCGGCGAGGCGTGTATCAATGCTTTGGATAACGGCGTCGAGCCGGGTGAGCTGGGCCTCGAGCAGGCGGGCGCGGGCGTCGGCCCCGTCGGCCTCGGCAAGGGCCATCGCGACGTCGGCGGCGAGATCGCCGGCGGCCATCGCGTAGTCCGCCTCGGCCAGGCCGACGACGGCAAGGGCGCGGTCGCGATCGGCGGCGCGTTCACCGCGCTTGGGCAGGGGCTGGCGGACGTTGAGCTCCCACATGTCGCGGTTCTCGCCCATGCGGTCGGCGTTGACGCGCGAGCTCATGGCCTCGACCTCCACATCGGCGAGCCGGCCGGCGGCGCCGGTGCGGGCGTGGGCGGCGTCGATGCGCTGGCGGGCGGCCTGCAGCATCGGCGAACGGGCCACGGCGTCGAGGAGCGCGGGCGGCGGGGCCGGCTGCGCGAGGGCGGAGCCGGCGCCGACGAGGGCGAGGAGGAGACGGGGGGACATGGCGCGAGGCGAGGCAGTCGCGGCCTGAAGCCGGTGCCGGCGGCTGGCGGAGTTATTTCTTCGCGCCGGCCTTGGCCTTGGCGGCGGCGTCATCGACCTTCTTCAGGAACTTGGCGGGGTCGCCTTTGAAATCGTCGATGCAGCCCTCGCAGCAGACGAAGATGACGCGGTCGGGCTTGCCGGCGACGCGGTGGATGTAGGGGGTGGCTTCGCCCATGCTGCCGAGCGGCTCGTTGGAAACGAGGCAGGACTTGAGCGGGTAGTCGGCGCGGGCCTTGGCGATGATTTCGGACTCGGAGGCGTTGGGAGCGGCGGGCTTCTTGTCACCGTGGCCGTCGGGTTTGTGCTGGGCGAACAGCGGGGCGGCGGCGGCGAGGGCGAACGCGAGGAGCGCGGAGGGGAGGAGGGAGTTGAGTTTCATGAAGGTGTGCACGAGCAATAACCCCCGGCAGACGGAATCCCTTGAAAAATATTACGAGGGATTCGGGCGGGGATGGGTTATAGTCGGGCGACACCCGTTTTTTCCATGGACGAACGCAATCCCACCGATCCCCTCTCGCGCGCGCTGGCCGGCTGGCGCGTGGCGCCGCAGCGAAATCCGCAGTTCCGGGCGCGGGTGCAGGCGCGGCTGGCCGTGGGGGATGCCGAACTGCCGTGGAGCACCTACGCGCGGCGGCACCTGGCGGGCGTGGCGGGAGCGCTGGCAATCGCGCTGGTGCTGGGAGCGCTGGGCGGACAGGAGATCGCGCAGGCGCGGGCGGCGGCGCAGAGTGCGCGGCTGGCGACGACGTATGTGCAGGGGCTGGACGCGCGGGCGATGGCGCAGCGATGAAGAATTTCTGGATCACGATCGGCGTGGTGCTGGCGGCGTGTGCCGCGGCCTTCGGCGTCGTTTATGCGTTGAACACGGACCGCGCCCTGCAGGCGGCGGCGCGCGAAGGCGACGCGATGGCGTGGCTGCGGGCGGAGTTCCGACTCGAGGCGGCGCAGTTTTCCGCGATCAAGAAACTGCACGACGACTACAGCGTGGCGTGCGGCGAGCACTGCGCGGCGATCATGGCGGCGCGGGAAAAGCAGGCGCCGGCGGCCGAGGTCGCGGCGTTGGAGAAAGTGTGTGTCGACGCGATG
Source organism: uncultured Opitutus sp. (assembly GCA_964513055.1). GTDB lineage: Bacteria > Verrucomicrobiota > Verrucomicrobiia > Opitutales > Opitutaceae > ER46. The sequence continues at coordinate 2,792 of CAZENI010000059.1, read as the reverse complement.
ACGGCGCATTTCCGGCGGGTGGCGGCGCTGATGCCCGCGGGCCAGGGGGAACGTTATCTGGCGACGGTGCTGCCGCGCGTGGCGGGATATCAGCATCACGGGGCGCCGGACGTGCGCGCGAAACCGTGATGGAGGCGAGAAGCGAAGCCGGGGCGCGGGGCGCGGAGGCGGGGGACGAGGATCGTGCGCTGATGGCGCGGGTGCGGCAGGGCGACGAAATCGCGCTGGCGGCACTGATGGAGCGCTGGGAACGGCCGGTGAAGGCGGTGATCGGCCGGCTGGTGCTCAATGCGCGCGAGGCGGAGGAGCTGGCACAGGAGGCGTTCGTGCGGGTGTGGCAGCAGCGGGAGAAGTTTCGCGCGGAGGCGGCGTTCCGGCCGTGGGTGTTTTCGATTGCGGTGAATCTCGCGCGGAACCGGCTGCGGTGGTGGCGGCGGCGGCCGGAGGTGGCGCTGGAGGAATGGAGCGGAGCGGCGGAAGACGGAGGAAGGGAGGGAATGAGAGACGAAGAGAGGCGGGAACGGGCGGCGGCGGTGCGGGAGGCGATTGCGGCGCTGCCGGGAGAGCTGCGCGAGGCGATCGTGCTGTTCGAATACGAGCAGATGCCGCAGGCGGAGATCGCGGTGGCGGTGGGCGCGTCGGTGAAGGCGGTGGAGACGCGCGTGGCGCGGGCGCGGGAGAAATTGCGCGTGGCGCTGCGGCGGTGGGTGTGAGCGCGCGGGATGCAGGACGGAGGGACGAAACCGCTGATGGGCGCTGATGGGCGCTAAATTCCGAGCCTCGGAGGAACCACTAATCCGAGCCACAATCGGGAGGGAATGATTTGGAATCAGACTCGGGGCCCCGTTCGTTTCGTCGCACGCTGCAACGATTCTCCGGAGCCAGGAATTTTTGACCGCGGATTACGCCGATTGCGCGGATGGATTTCAGCGGTCGCAGCCATTATCCGCGCCATCCGCGTAATCTGCGGTAAGATCAATAGTGGCTTTTCCGAATCAGCGTCCGCCAACGCCCATCAGCGGTTTTTTTCCGCCGGCTTACGGCACGAAGACTTCGTCGTCGGGGGACCACATTTTTTTGTCGGGGCCGGCGCTGCGGATCTCCATTCGGTTGGCGGATTCGGCGTGGAAAAAGAACGGAGTGCCCCAGCGATCGCAGAGTTCGCCGGATTTGTTGATCGCGGGATGATCGGGCGGGATCAGCGAGAGGCGGAGTTTGTTTTTGCCGACGAGGACGGCGGTGATCTCGGCGTTGGTGCCGACGGGGTTGCCGTCCTTCTGAAAATTCGTGCGGAAAGTCTCGATGATGTCGCTGACGACGCGGAGGTCGGCGCGGATGTCGGTGGCCGGGGAGTTGAGCGTATCGGCGAGGGGGGAGCGGTCGAGCGGAGGGGGCTGGGTGGATGGGGCCGATGGGGCGGATGGGGCCTCGGTCGGGGTGCCTTTACGGATGTCGGCCGGTGTTTCGGAGAAGAGGCCCGGCATCAGCCGGGAGGCGAGGACGCCGATCAGGGCGAGGCCGGCGACGCCGATGAGCGCGCGGTGGAGGGGCCTCACGTGAGGAACCCCAGGTTCGGCTTGGCGAAGCGGCCGATGTTGGGGAGGACCACGGGGAGATCGGTGGCGCTGACGCCGAACCAGGTGGCGAGGGTGGCGGCATATTCGTCGACGCTCGTCGTGGGAATCCAGCGGCCGAGGCCGGTGTCGTCAGGGCCGTTGATGGTGAGGGTGGGCATCTTCCCGTAGATGTCGCCGCCCTTGACGGCGCCGCCGACGATGAACTGGTGGCTGCCCCAGCCGTGGTCGGAGCCGTCACCATTCGAGCGATACGTGCGGCCGAAGTCGGAGGCGGTGAAGAGCGTGACCTGGTTGGAGGCGCCGATCTCGGCGGTGGCGTTCTGGAACGCGTTCACGGCCTGGCTGACCTGGGCGAGGAGGTCGGCGTGGGCGCCGGAGGTGGGGGTGGCGTTGACAAGCTGGGCGGCGTGGGTGTCCCAGCCGCCGAGCTGCACGAAGAAGACCTGGCGCTTGAGGCCGAGATTGGGGGAGGCGGCGATGAGGCGGGCGACCATGCGGAGCTGGTTGCCGGCGGTGGTGTTGGGGAAGGCGGTGGCGACGGGCGGCGCGGAGGCGAGGACGGTGTTGAGATAGTCGGCGCTGACGATGGCGTTGCCGGAGGTGGAGCCGAAGGCGGCCTCGAGGAGATTGGGCTGGCTGAGGGCGAAGATGTCCTTCTGTGCGCGGAAACGGATCTGGTCGAGGCTGGTGGGGTTCACCGTGGCGGTGTTGCCGGCGAGGGTGGAGGCGCCGCCGGTGCCGATGGCGTATTGGCTGATGCGGTTGCCGACCTGGAAGGTGTTCTTGCCGGCGACGCTGATCGACATGGAGATCTGGTCGCTGGTGTTGAGGGAGGCGAGCAGGTCGGCGATGCGGCCGCCCCAGCCGGTCTGGGTGGGCTTGTCGGGGACGCTGTGCTGCCACTGGACCTGCTGGTCGCTGTGGGAGAAGAGCTGGGGCGGGAGTGGGACGAGGCCGCGGGTGTATTGGTCCTTGGTGGTCGGATACACGAGGGTGCCGACGTTGGCGAGGATGGCGGCCGAGCCGGACTTGAAGAGGTTCTCGAGTTCGGGGACGGCGGCGTGGAGGGCCCAGGAGCGGCCGTCGGAGGTCTTCGGGGTGATGGGGCGGAGGCCGGTCTGCGGGAGGGCGAGGTTGGTGCGGGCGGCGGCGTAGGCGGCGTAGGCAGAGCCGGTGGGGACGATGAGGTTGTTGGCGTCGTTGCCGCCGTTGAGG
>CAZENI010000058.1:15140-25470 GCA_964513055.1 uncultured Opitutus sp. | reverse complement strand
GTCGCCGAAGCCGTCGCGCGCCAGGGTCTGCGGTATTGCTGGGGCGGTTACATCTGGCAGGTCCACGACCGGCGCCTCGGCCCGCTCGTCGCAGGCCCGGAATATCCCGCGGCGGACCCGATCGCCTTCAACGGCCAGGGACTGCCCGAGTCGTTCCGGCATCGGACGCGCGCCGGCGCGCCGCTCACCTGGTCCGGCCCGCACGGCGTCGCCCTCGGCGTCGGCGCGCTCTCCGCCGCGGGCACGGATCCCGTTTCCCTCACCGAGGCCTGCGCCTGGGCGGTCGAGTCGCAGGCCGACCGCCTCCGGTTCGCGGCGCAGCACACCGCCGCGGGCTTCTCCTACGAACTCCGCCGCACGCTCGAGTTGGAAGGCCGCACGATCACGTCGCGCACCCAACTCACGAATACCGGCGGCGCCCCACTCGCGCTCGAGTGGTTCGCCCATCCGTTCTGGGCGCTCACCGCCGGCCGCGCCCGCGTCGCGCTGCCCGCCGGCTGCACGGTCGCGGAGAATCCCGGCTTCGCCGTCGCGCCGGACGGATCGCTCACCTTCCGGCGGCCGTTCGTGACCGAGGACGACCACCAGTTCGCGCTCCTCGCGCTCCCGCCGGGTCGCGAACTCGCGCTCTCGCTCGATCACCCGCAACTCGCCCGCGTGACCTTCGCCACCAGTTTCGTCCCCGACGAATGCCCCGTCTGGGCCAATGCCCGCACGGTGTCCGTCGAGCCCTACCTGCACCTGCGCCTCGCCCCCGGTGAGACCCGCGCCTGGCACCTCCGGCACGGCTTTGAAATTGCGTCGCCCGGCGCGTGAGCGCCGGAACCGCTTCAATTCCGCACCCGCACCCGGCGCATCACCGGCGGCGTGACCGGCTTGCTCATGCCGCCGTCTCCGCCGCGCTGCGTGGGCAGCTCGACGAGCGTGTCCACGACCTCGATCCCCTTCGTGACCTTGCCAAAGATGGTGTAGGCGGGCGCCATCGGATGGTCGCGCTGGATGATGAAGAACTGGCTGCCGTTGGTGTTCGGCCCGGCGTTCGCCATCGCCACGATGCCGCGCCGGTAGCCGAGGCCGCGCTCGTAGAGTGGCGATTCGCGCCGGATCTCGTCGTCGAACTTGCCGCCCCAGGCGCTTTCGCCGCCGCGACCATCGCCCTGCGGATCGCCGCCCTGGATCATGAAGCCTTTCACAATGCGGTGGAACGTCAGCCCGTCATAGTAGCCGCGCTCGGCGAGCCGGCGGAAATTCTCGACCGTCTTCGGCGCGTCGCCGGGCAGCAGCTCGATCTCGATCGTGCCGTGGTCGGTCTCCACCACCGCGACAGGCGGCGCAGGCGGCGGGGTTTTCTCCGCGTTCGCCGTTTTGCCGCCGTCCGCTTTCTGGCAACCGACCACCAACAGCATCAGCCCTGCGGCCACCCAGGAATTTCGCATGCTCCAGTTGTTCCCGCTCGGTCCGCGCAGTCAAGGCGACCAACCGACGCCGGCTCAGCTCCCCACGACCAGCACGCCCTTGAACACCAGCAGCACCACGCCCACGAGCGCGCAGCACACCAGGAAGCCGAGCGCGTCCACCTTGTCCCATTTGGTGAACTCCCAGTTCGACCGCGGAAAGAGCTTCAGGTGATCGTAGCGCGTCGGGTTCGCGTAGCTCGCCTCCACCGCCACCGCGTCCTCCTCGAGCGTCGCCGCCACCGGCGTCTTCATCCGCGCGTAAAACCGCGCGACCCGCACCGGATCCGTCGGCCGCGAGAGCAGGCTCACGCCGATCACGAGGAACACCGGGATCAGGAAATCCACCATGTAGCGCGTCGTGAGCAGGTGCGCCGACGTGAAGCCCGCCACGTCGAAGCCCAGCACGTGCAACAGATACGCCTCCGTGCGGAACAGCCCCTTGCCCGTCTTCGGCGAGTTCACGTCCTTCGGATCGACGCGCACCACGCCTTCCTCGAAGAACACCGACACCGGCTCGATCCGCCGCGTTTTCGAAATCGTCTGGCCCTCCGCGGTCGCCAGCCCGGCGGCGACGTCTGCCGCGCTCGCCGCCACCTGCGACGTCACGACCCGCTCGCGCGTCATGAGCGTGAGCGACTCCGAGCGCGCCAGCGCGGGAATCGACGACACGACCGAGGGAATCACGGCGATCAGGAACAACGTCACGATCACCTGCACCAGCACCGCAATCTGCGTCACGCGCCGCCAGAGGAAAAGCAACGTGATCGGCACGCCCCACACGAGCAGCAGCACGATCGCAAACTTCAGGATCGCCACGATGCTGTTCAGGAAGAGCCCGACGATCACGCCCGCCGCGAGCAGCAGCGGCACCGCGAGCCGCGCGATCAGCACGTAGTGCTTCTCGGAGCGCCCGGGATTGAGCGGCTCGTAGAGGTTCTTCACCACGAGCCCGGAGAGCACGACGGACTGCGCGCCGAGCAGCGCGATCTTTCCGCCGAGGATGCCCGTGATCATGATCCCGATCAACCCGACGGGCAGCAGCTCGCGCGTCATCAGGCCCCACGCCTGATCGGGATCCGAGAGATTCGGCCCGAACACCGCGATCGCGATCAACCCGCAGAACGCCCATGCGATCGTGACGAAACGCTTGCTGAAGCCGCCCGTGACCGAGCCGAGCCGCGCCGCAAACTCGTTCTTCGCCGAACCGGCGATCGCCATGTTGTGCTGCGAGCCGGCGATGCCGATCAACTGGACGAGCAGCAACGCCCCGATCGAATACCACGTGTATTCGGACGCCGCGTCGCCCCCGAAGAGATTGAACATCACGTCGGGCACCTTCTCGTGCAGCGCCTGCACCCCTCCGATTCGGGCGAGGCCAAACGGAATGAGGATCACCGAGATCAACACCACGAGCAGCGCCTGGATCGCGTCGACGACCGCGGACGCCTTGAGCCCGCCGAGCATGATGAACACGGCCACGAGACTGGTCGACACGAGGTAGAACGTGACCGGCTTCAGATATGAAACGTAGGGCTGCAGCGCGCCGCGTTTGTAGAAATCGTTGAGCACGTCGTAGCGCGCCGCCGCCGCGCCGGTCAGCACCGTCGTCTGCCGCTGTTTCCGCAGCTCGGAGAACTCATGGAACTCCGCGACCGATTGCTTCTCCGCCGCCGTGTAGATCGCCGGGTCCTTCACCATCAGCGGCTGGAGCGTCTTGAGCGCGACGACGTTGCCGCCGGCGATGACGCCCACGATCGCGACCATGAGCATCGTGATCGCGTAGAGCGTCGCGAGGAATTTGCTGCCGAACCGATCCGCAAACAGATCGGCCATCGTGGTCAGACGCACGCGGCGAAACCAGACGTTCATGAACCAGTAATACGGCGTCAGGAAGAGCGTGATCAGCGCGAGCCACGCGCCGCCGGCGCCCTGCCGGTAAACCGAGCTGGCCGTGGTGGCCGCCTGGCCCGGGTCGGTCATGTTGCCGAAGCTCAGGAAAAACTGCAGCCACTTCCCCAGCGAGCGCCCCCCGAGGAAGAAGTCCTTCTCCCCTTTGACGCCGTGCGAGAAGATTTTCCCGATCGCGAGGACGGCGATGATGTAGACGAGGAGGATCAGGACATCGATCCAGTGGAGGCCGAAAAATTTCATGATAGGTCAGTGTCGGGGCGGAGGGTTTTTAACAGAAGGTAACGAAGAGAACGAAGAAGACTTTCAGGCAGGGGACGACCCCGTCTTCTTCGTTTCCTTCTGTTCAATTCGATTGGGCGGGCAGTCAGACAGAGCACGCTACTTTGCGTCCTTCGCGGCCTTCTTCCTGCCCTTGCCCTTCTTCTTTTTCTCCGAGGCTTCGTCCGCCGCCGGCGTATTCTTCGCCGGCATCGGTGCCTTGATCGCCGTGCGCCAGGCGACGAGCTTGCCGTGCAGCTCCTTGGTCTTCTCCGGATTCGTGGCGGCGAGGTTCTTCGACTCACCGATGTCTTCGCGCAGATTGTAGAGTTCGAGCCGCCCGTCCTCGAGATACTCCATCAGCTTCCAATCGCCCGCATGGATGTAGGTCACCGGCGTCGTCCGCCAGTTGTCCCCGCCGATTCCCAGATAACCCGGGAAGTGCTGGTAGATCGCCTCGCGCGCCAGCTTCGCGTTCACGTCGCGCATCAGCGGCACGAGGCTCTCGCCGTCGGCGACCTGGTTCGCGGGCATCTTCGCGCCGGCCAGCGCCGTGAGGGTCGGATACATGTCGACGTGAATCGCCGGCGTGTCGCAGGCGACGCCGGCCTTCACCTGGCCCGGCCAGCGCACAATGAACGGCACGCGCGTCCCGCCCTCGTAGAGACTGCCCTTGCCGTTGCGCAGCGGGGCATTGTCGGTGATCTCGTTCCCGTCCTTCTTGATGCCCTCGCGGACATAGCCGCCGACGCCGCCGTTGTCGCTCGTGAAGATGAGCACCGTGTTGTCGGCGAGTTTCAGTTGATCGAGCAGCGCCATCACGCGGCCGACGCTCTCGTCCACGCTCGCGATCATCGCGGCATACGTCGGGTTGTTGTGCCCGCCGACGCCCGGCTTGTTCTTGAACTTCGCGATCAGCTCCGGCTTCGCCTGATGCGGCGAGTGCACGCCGAAGTGCGGCAGGTAGAGGAAAAACGGATGGTCCTTGTGCCGCGTGATGAAATCCACCGCCCGGTCGGTTAGGAAGTCGGCGAGATATTGGCCTTTCGGATACTCAGTCTTCGGGTTGGTGTTGAAATCCCAGTGCACGCCCTGGCTCACAATCGCCTCGTCGAAGCCGCGCTTGCCGGGGTGATAGGGCCCCTCGTTGCCGATGTGCCACTTGCCGAACATCCCCGTCGCGTAGCCCGCCGCCTTCAGCGTCTGCGGCAGCAGCACGCGGTCGAGCGCGAGGTTGGGGACGTTGTCCACCGGCCGCAGCGGCCGCTTGCTCCAGTCGAAGCGCTCGACGCCCCCGACCGTGTAGGTCCCCGTGCGCGCGCCATACTGCCCGCTCATCAGCGCGGCGCGCGTCGGCGTGCAGTTCTGGCAGTGGTGGTAGTTCGTGAAACGCGTCCCCTGCTTCGCGAGCCGATCGATGTTCGGCGTCTCGTAGTATTTGCTGCCGAAGCACGCAACGTCGGTGTAGCCGAGATCGTCGGCCATGATGAAGATGAGGTTGGGCTTCGCGGCCGTGGCGGCAAAGCCGGACCACGCCAGCGTAAACGCGAGGCCGAGGCCTCGGAGGAGTCGAAGGGATTTCATGTCGGAGAATTCGAAGGGGTCGGGGAAGAAGTTAAAGCCGCCGGCCTCACGGCGCGGGCTTCGCGGGGATCGTTTCCGGTCGTCGGAAACCGCGCCACAGCCGCTCGCTCAGGGTGCGGAGATTGGCCGCCTCCGCGGGATCGTCGGCGATGTTCTGGTTCTCCTCGGGATCGCGTTCCTCGTCGTAGAGCTCGCGCGCCGCCAGCGCTCCCGTGGTCTTCTCAATCCACTCGACGTAGCGATGGCGGTCGGTGCGCATCGCATAGCCCATGTAGTCGCGGCCCTCATGCCGGCGCGGAAACTGGCTGAACGCCGCGTCCTTCACGCTAGCCTTCTGGCCCGTGAGCACCGGGACGAGGCTCTGGCCCTCGAGCACGTGCGGCACCGGCACCGCGGCCAGCTCGCAGAGCGTCGGGTAGATGTCGACGAACTCGGCCAGCGCGCGGGTCGGGCGGCCATTCGCCTTCGCGCCCGGCGCGCGAATCATCAGCGGCGCGCGCGTGTCGATCTCGTAGTTGGTCTGTTTGCACCAGCCGCCGTGCTCTCCGAGCTTCCACCCGTGGTCGCTCCAGAGCACGACGATCGTGTTCCGGGCGAGGTCGAGTTGCTCCAGCCCGTCGAGCAGCCGGCCGACCTGCGCATCGATGAACGTGACCGACGCGTAATACCCGTGCCGCAGCTCGCGCTGCTGCGCCTCGGTCAGCGGCCGGTCGAAGGGCGACGGCGCGTCCGCGTAGTCGAGATAGCCGCGCAACTCGTAGAACCCACCGAGCGAGCGGTCGCCGAAGGCCACCGGCGGCGCGCCGCGCGGCAGAAAGCCGTTGGAGGCGAGCGGCAGCTTCGCGCGATCGTAGAGGTCCCAGTATTTCTTTGGCGTGATGAACGGCAGGTGCGGCCGGATGTAGCCCACCGCGAGGAAGAACGGCGCCGCACCCGCGGCGAGCTCGCGCAGCTTCAGCAGCGCATCGTCGGTCTGCTTGCCGTCGAAATTCATGCTGTCCGGCTGCTCCTGGATCTCCGTCGCCGGGCCGCGCATCTTCGCAATGGCGTCGGCTGACTTGCCCTTCGCCTTCATCTTCTTCCGGTGGCTCGTGAGCCGCTGCTGGTTCGCCTCGGAGTAGCGCGCCACGCCCTGTGCGTTATGCGTCGGCTCGTCCCACGAGGCCGCGTCCGGAAACGTATTGTGGTAGATCTTCCCGAACGCCACCGCGCGATAGCCGTGCTGGCGGAAATGCTGCGGCAGCGTCACCGCCTCCGGAATCGTGGTGCGAAAATCCGTGACGAGATCCCACACCTTCGTCGTGTCCGGCCGCAGCCCCGTCATCAGGCTCACGCGCGACGGGTTGCACACGGCCTGCTGGCAATAGGCCCGCGTGAACAACACCCCCGACGCCGCGAGCCGATCCAGGTTCGGCGAGATCACGTGCTTCGCGCCGTAACAGCCGAGCTCGCAGCGCATGTCGTCGACCGCGATGAAGAGCACATTCGGACGCGCCGACGTCACGGCGGCCGCCGCGGACGACGCGACCGCGAAGATGGCCGCGACCAAAAGCATCACGCGCCGGCCGCGTCGGGGAAAGATGACGGACGTGGCATGCACGACGCAACTGGAGGGAGCGGCGATCGGTGAATTCATGGCGTCAGGGCGTCACGGAGTTTCGAAATCCCAGCGCTGCGGTGCGCCCGTCACCGGGGCGAGCTCAACCCAGTCGAGTTCGACGGGGCTCCGCTGGGCCGGCAGATAAAGCCGCAGGTGCAGCAGCGTTCCGGATACGGGCAGCACGACGCGCATCTCCGCCGGTGCCGCGCCGCCGGCGAGCACGAACTCGACCGACTGGCCCGTCGCCGGAAACGTCTCCTGATCGGCCGTGCGCCATTGCACGCGCGCGGCGCCGCCGGCCGATTCGGCGCGGAGCCGCAGCGTCACCGGCCCCGCGAGCTTGAGGCCGCTGAGCCCGAGGAAGGGCGCGCGGCCATCGCCCGTCACGACGAGCGCGCCGTCGCGCAGCGCGGCGGTCGCGGACTTCGGCACCCAGCCGCCGAGGGCGCGCGCGGTCGCGGGCACGCCGCCCGCCTTCCGGGGTTTCGCGGGTGCGGCCGCGTCACCAAACGCCGGATTCGGCAGCGGCACGAGCGCGCCGGTGTCGCGCAGGAAGCCGTCGATCAACGCGTCGAGCGCCTGCACGCGCGCCGGTTCCGCGGTCGCGAGGTTCTGGGTCTCGGTCAGGTCGTGGCGCAGGTGGTAGAGTTCGCGCGGCACGTTCGGCTCGAACCAGCGGATCAGCTTCCAGTCGCCGGCGCGGACCCAGACGCCGCCGCCGTTCTTCGCGTGCGGGAAATAGTTGAAGAACGCCGCGCGCCCGAGCGGCTCGCCGGCCGTGAGCACGCGCGCGTAGCTGATGCCGTCGATCACCTGCTGCGGCGGGCGGGGCAGGCCGAGCAGCTCCAGCAGCGTCGGATAAAGGTCGATGTGGCCGACGACGGCGTTGTTGGTCGTGCCCGGCTTGATCCGGCCGGCCCAGCTCCACAGCAGCGGCACGCGCGTGCCCCCCTCGTAAAGCGTGCCCTTGCCGTCGCGCAGCGGGGTGTTGCTGGTCGGCGGCCGGTTGCCCGCCCATTTCCGCCAGTCGGCCAGTTGCGGCGTCTGCTTCTTCTCCGCCTTCGCCGTCTTGACCGTGTCGGGCACGTTGCTGTGCACGTTGCCGCCGTTGTCGGAGTTGAAGATGACGATCGTGTTGTCCGCGAGCTGGAGACGATCGAGCGCCGCGAGGATGCGGCCGAAGCTCTCATCGACGCTGCGCAGCATCGACGCCATGATCGGGTTGCCCTGCCGGCCCGTCGGATCCTTCCACGTCGCGGCCTCGCGCGTATACGCCTCCTTGTGGCCCCACGGGCCGTGCACGCCGTATTGCCAGAGGTTCAGGAAGAACGGCCGGCCGCGGTTCGCCTCCATAAAGCGGATCGCCTCGTCCGTCACACGGTCGACGATGTATTCCCCGGGCGGACCGTCCGTGATCGTGCCGACGCGCTGCTGCCCGCGCGGCTCGCCGGTCGCGCTGACTCCGTAGGGGGAGAAATAGCCGCCGGGCGGCCCCGGATCCGGATGACAGTGAAACGCCACGTCGAAGCCCTGCCGCTCCGGCCAGTGCGGCTCGGTCACGCCGAGATGCCATTTGCCGAAATGCCCGGTGCGATACCCGGCGTCGCGCAGCGCCTCCGCCAGCGTGTATTCGGACGGCGCGAGGAAATTCCTGCTCTCCGGCGCGAGCAACGCGCGCTGCGGCGGCGCGGTTTCGGGACGGAAAACGTGGCCGGCCGGCTGCGGCGGCTGGTGGCCCGACGCCGTCGTGATGCCGTGCCGCGCGGAGTATTTGCCCGACAGCAGGCTCGCGCGCGTGGGCGAGCACAACGGCTGCGCATAGGCGTCGGTGAACCGCATCGCGCGCGCCGCGAAGGCGTCGAGGTGCGGCGTCCGGTAATACCGCGAGCCATACGCCCCGCTGTCCATCCAGCCCATGTCGTCGACGAGAAAGAAAATCACGTTGGGCTTCGCCGCCGGTGCGGCGGTGGCGGCGGTCGCAGCGGAAACGCGCCCGACGCCCGCGAGACCGAGAGCGAGCACCGCGACGATCCACCCCGTGCTGCGACGTAGCCCTGCGCGTGAGCGCAGGGACAGCGCGCCCTGGAGGCGCAGCCCCGTCCCGCCGCTCACGCGGCGCGCCACACCGAAGAATCCTCCCCGGGTCGTCTTCATTCCTTCTTCTTTGCGGCGCCCTTCTTGCTCTTGGCGTTGCGGCCGGTCGCGCCCGGAAACGCCGGCTCGACGAGTTCCCGGTTCCACGCCTCGAGCGCCGCTGCGAGGCGCGCAGCGACCGCCGGCTGCGCGGCGGCGAGGTCCTTCGTTTCGGCGACGTCCGACTTGAGATCGTAGAGTTCGTCCGTCGGGCCCGCGCCGCGCACCAGTTTCCAGTCGCCCTCGCGCACCGCGAGCAGCGCGCCGTTGCGCCAGAACAGGCGCTCGTGCGGCACGCCGTTGTTTTCGCCGGTGAGATACGGCACGAGATTCACGCCGTCGTAGCGCCGGTCCGCCGGCATCGCCACGCCCGCCACGCCCAGCGCCGTCGCAAAGACATCGAGCGAGCTCACCGGCCGCGCGTCGGTGCGGCCCGCCGGCACGCGTTCCGGCCACGACAGCACGAACGGCACGCGCACGCCGCCCTCGTAAACGCTGCCCTTCGCCCCGCGCAGCGGCGTGTTGCTGGAGCCGTTGATGCCGACCGGCCCGCCGTTGTCGCTGAAGAAGAACACCAGCGTCCGCCGTTCCTGCCCCGTCTCGCGCAGCGCCGAAAGCGTCTCGCCGATCGCGTCGTCCATCAGGCTGAGCTGCGCCGCGTATTTCTGCCGCACCGGATCCTTGATCGCCGCAAAGCGCGCGAGCCGTTCCGCCGTCGGCTCCGAGGGATTGTGCGGCGCGTTGAAAGCGAGGTAGAGAAACCACGGCTCGCTGCGGTGCCGGCGCACGAACGCCGCCGCCTCGCGGCCGAACGCCGGCGTGAGGTGCTCCGGGATCTCGACCGCGACGCCGTTGCGCTCGATCGGCACGGTGTATTCGACCGCGGCGTTGACCGCCCAGTCGCGGAACCGGTGCCCGCCGCCGATGAAGCCATACGTCTCCGCAAAACCACGACGGCCGGGCGCGAACTCCGGCGCGGCGCCCAGATGCCACTTCCCCACCCAGCCGCTCACATAGCCGGCCGGCTGCAGCCGGGCCGGCAGCAGCGTCTCGGTCAGCGGCAGCCCCTCGCGGCGGTCGGCGGGATCGTAGAAGGGATTCCGCTCGTGCCCGAAGCGCTGCTGGTAGCGGCCCGTCAGCAGCGCCGCCCGCGTCGGGCTGCAGAACGGATGCGTGACATAGCCGTTGGTGAAGCGGACGCCGCCCGCCGCCAGCCGGTCGAGGTGCGGTGTGGCGAGATCCTTCGCACCCTGAAAGCCCGTATCCGCATAACCCTGATCGTCGGACACGATGAGCAGGATGTTCGGCTTGGCGGTCGCGGCGGTCGCGGACGCCGTCGCAAGCGCGGCGAGGACGGCGAGGAGGAGCAAAAACGATTTCATGGAGT
>CAZENI010000058.1:0-15130 GCA_964513055.1 uncultured Opitutus sp. | reverse complement strand
AACGGCCGCGGAAGTAACCAACGGGAGAACTCAATCGAAGTCGGCGCGGGGGCGGCAAGGCCTTTGCTAGCGCTTCGCCTGAATTCGCGGATACGGCCGGCCCGCGATCAACTGCACGCCATCGGAAAAACCCTCGGGGCGCCCGGCCAACCGCCCCACGAGCACGGCCCGCCAGCGTTCGAGCGTCGCGCGGTGGGCCGCGACCGCCGCCAGGTCGCGCTCCTCGCGCGGGTCCGCCGCCAGGTCGAAAAGCTGCTCGGCGCCGGACTGCGGCCGCCAGATGTATTTGAAGCGGCCATCGGTCAGCGCCTGAAAGCCCTGCGCAGGGCTGTAGATCGGCGCGTGCTCGAAGTGCAGCCACGGGCGCCCCGGCGCCTGCGGATCGCGCAACACCGCGGCGAGGCTGTGGCCGTCGACCGACGCCGGTCGCTCCACCGCCGCGAGCTCCAGCAGCGTCGGCATGATGTCCTCGAGGCCGGCCGGCTGCAGCGACTGCGCGCCGCGATGCAGTTTTAATCTATCCGACGCCGCGAACAGGAAGGGAATGTTGGCCGAGCCTTCATACGGCTCGCACTTCCGGAAATAGCCGTGGTCGCCGAGCATCTCGCCGTGGTCCGAGGTCACGACGATGATCCACGCGCGGCCGGCCCGCTCGCTGCGCGCCTTGAATTCCGCGATCAGCGGCGCGATCTGCTCGTCGAGATGCTCGATCAGCCCGAAGTAGCCGGCCTGCGCGCGGCGCAGCGTCTCGCCCTCGAGCAGGATGCGCGCGCCCGCCTTGTCGCCCTCGGGCCGCAGCGGCGCACGGTCGACCCAGCTGCCCATCGCGGTGGGTGGCAGTTTCGCCGCAAGATACTTCTCGAACAGCCGCGCCGGCGGAAACAGCGGCGGATGCGGCGCGTAGAACGACGTCGTCAGAAACAGCGGCTGGCCCGCCGGTGTCGCCACGAGCACCTCGCGCGAGCGCCGCACGATCCACGCCGTCGGGTGCAGTTCCTCGGCGTGCGGCCAGGGCGCGGCCGGCCAGCGGTTGTTGTCGAGCCGCAGCGTCGCCACGACGCCGCGGATGCCGCCGATCGCGGGCAGGGCCGCCTTCAGTTCACGGTCATAGTCATCGTCCGCAATATACGTGGAAGCCAGCAGGCGCCGCTCGTAGCCGAGAGTGTCGGTCGCGGGCACCTGATGCATGTTGCGACCGACGAGGGCGGTGGCGTAGCCGGCGGCGGCGAGCACGGCGGGGAGCGTGGGCACCACGATCGGCCGCGAGGCGTATCCAATAATTCCGCTCGTCTGCGGCTGCTGCCCGGTCAGCAGCGCGAAGCGCGCCGGGATGCACGAGGGCACCGTCGAGTATCCGCGCCGGAAGAGCGTGCCCTCGCGGGCGAGCGCGTCGAGGTGCGGCGTGCGCACCACCGGGTGCCCCACCGCCGACAGGCTGTCGCCGCGAAACTGATCGGGCATCAACAGCAGGATGTCGGGCCGGGCCCCGGACGCCGCCGCCGCGAATCCGCCGGGGAGGCACAGGACCAGGAGGGCAATGCGCAGGACCGTCGTTCGCTTCATGCGCGCCCCTTCCTCACTTCGCCCGGTAGACCGGCTGCACGTAGACGTAATAGGCGCCCGCAATATCCACGCCCTCGACATCGCGGAACGCGGTCTGCAGCTCCGTCCGGCCGGCCTTCAGCGTCACCCGGAACGTCGCCGCCTTGTCCTGCGGCCCGATCGACTGCGACTGCCGCAGCCCGCCGATCCGGAAGTGTGCGTTGACCGCCGGGAACGCGTCGCCCGCGGCAAAGGTCCCGTCCACGCCCTTGTAGGCCGGCATCGGCGCGACGATCGGCGCATCGGCCTCGACCGGCCACCGGCGCAGCGCGAACTCATAGTCGCCGTCGTGTTCGACGAGCAGGTGCCAGGTGCCGTTCTTCTTCGCGCGCCGCACCTGCGCCTGTTGATCGAAGAACACATCGAGCCACTCGCACGGCGTCAGCAGCGTGGGCGCGTCGCGATCGCCTCCGATGTGGATCGGGCTGATCTCGTTGACGCGCGGTTCCACGCCCGCCCACCACTGCGCGTAGTGCGCCCGCATCTTCGCGGCGACCTCGGGAAATTGCGCGATGACGTCGCGCTCCTGCGCCGGATCGGTGGCGAGGTCGTAGAGTTCCCGATCCGCGATCAGCCGCCACCGCTGCCAGAGGACGACGCCGTCGCCGCGCTTCGGCTTCGAGTCGTTCATGCGCGTGAACTGCGTCACGAGCATCCGGTCCGGCAGCGTGTCCGTCGCGCCGCGCAGGAGGCCCGCGAGACTGGTGCCGTCGAACTTCGCCGCGGCCGGCTTCGGCACCGCGCAGAGTTCGAGCAGCGTCGGCAGGAGATCCTGGACTTGCGTGAGCGCCGCGACATCGCCCGGCGCGCGCAGCCCGCCCGCGGGCCAGCGCACGAACAGCGGCACGCGATGCCCGCCCTCGTAGAGCGCGATCTTCTTGCCGCGCATGCCGGCGTTAAAGACCGGATCGCCGGTCGCCGTTCCGTTGTCCGTCATGAAGATCACGACCGTGTTCTCGCGCAGGCCGCTCTCGCGCAGGAAGGCCTCGAGCCGGCCCAGGTTCTCGTCGATGTTCGCGATCATCCCGTAGAAACTGGCGAGGGCCGGCTTCTGTGCGCGATACGGCTCGCGATAGCTGTCCGGCACGAAGAGCGGGCCGTGCGGCGCGGCGAGCGGCAGATAACAGAAGAACGGCTCCTGGCGCCCGGCCTGGGCGCGCATCCACGCCTGCGCCTCACGGAAGAACACATCCGTCGTGTAGCCCTTGAACGGCTTCGCCACGCCGTTGTGCGTGTAGACATCGTCGAAGTAGTCGTTGTTGAAATGGCCCGCGGCCGACGGGATGTGCGACGACGGGAACCAGATCGACTCCTGAAAGCCGCGGTCCTGCGGCCGGTAGGGATAGTTGTCGCCGAGATGCCACTTGCCGAAAATCCCCGTGCGGTAGCCGCCCGCCGCCAGAATCTCCGCCATCGTCGGAAAATCGCGCCGCAGAATCGCGCGGCCGCTGCTCACGTTCATCGCGCCGTTGCGCATCGCATCGACGCCGCTCATGAGCTGGCCGCGCGTCGGCGTGCACATCGGGGCGACATGGAAATCCGTGAAACGCACGCTCTCCGCGTGCAGGCGATCCAGATTCGGCGTCTTCAGCACGGGGTTGCCGTGCACGGAGAGATCGCCGTAGCCCTGATCGTCGGTCAGCACGAGGATGACGTTGGGGCGCGTGGCCGGCGCCGCCGCGGTCGCGCCGCGGCCGGTTGCGACCAGCACGCCGGTCAGGAGGAGCAGGGCGGCGAAAAAGGGTCGCAGAGTGGTATTCATGGTGTGGGAACGGCACGCGCTACGGCGCGAACGGCCACATTCTAGAAGCGCGCAACCGCTTCTCCAATCCGAATCGCGTGAAGAGTTTCTCCGTGTCGGCCGGCGAGCGGCGGACGGCCGTGAGGTCCGTGTCCTGCGCCAGCGCGCGCACGAGATCGACGATGACCGCGGCCGAATCCTCCACGAGCTGCGGCGATACCTTGTCGATCGTATCAGCGAAATCGTGATAGTAGCGCACCGACTCGCGCGGGATCGGGGCGTTGAAGGTCAGCGCGCGCACGCCCGCGAGCTGGTAGGGCGTGTGGTCGCTCGCGACCCAGTTGAGATTCTCGACGCCCTTGGCCAGCCGCCGCCCCTCCGGCCGCGCCGCGTGCCAGCGCTCGAGCGCGGGCACGAGCGAGTCGTCGCCGAGGGCGTTCACGCCAATGGGGACGCCGACCATGTCGAGGTTGACCATCGCCACGATCGGCGAGTCGCCGAGCTGCGCCGCCGCGTGCCGCGAACCGAAGAGCCCCTGCTCCTCGCCGTTGAACCAGACGAGTTCGATCGTGTGGTGCAGCTCTGCGCCGCGCAGCGCCATCGCGATCGCGAAGAGCTGCGCGATGCCGAGGCCGTTGTCCATCGCGCCCTGACCAAGGTCCCAACTGTCGAAATGCGCACCGACCACGAGCCGCGACGCAGCGCGCCCCGGCAGCCGCACCACGAGATTCGCCGTCTCGATCGGGCGGCAGCGCGACTGCGTTTCCATCCGCACGCGCACGGCCGCGCCGCGGGCGAGGAGGCGCTGCAGCCAGCGCCCTTCCTCCTGTGCGATGGAGTAGATCGGCAGCGGCAGCGGCTCGCCCGAAAAGCTCCCGGTGCGCGCGAGCAATTGCCCGCCGCCCTCGCGATTCACGAAGAGCACGCCGCGCAGTTTTCGCTCCGTCGCCAGCGCGACGATCTCGCTCGTCTGCAGCGGAGTCGCCGCCGCCAGCAGGCCGATGCGTCCCGCCAGATCGCCGGCGGGCAGATCCGCCGGCCGGCCGTTGCCGAGGTCGACCACCGCGGCATCGAAGGCCGCGTGCGGCTGGACATAGCTCAACGCCGCGACGCGCAGCGCCCGGCGAAACGGCGCGACCATCTCCACGCGATCCGCGCCGCGCTCCCAGCCGGGCATCGTGAAGGGCACCCGCTCCGGCCGCAGGCCCAACGCGCGCAACTCCTCCGCGAGCCGCTCCATCGCCGCCGCATTGGCCGCGCTGCCCGTGAGCCGGCCGCCGAAGTCATCGCAGAGTCGCTCGAGGAACGCGTGGGGCGTGGGCGGCGTCGCAGCGCGGAGGCCAACCGCGCCCACGAACAGGAAGACGAGACCGAGGCGCCTCGTAGCGGAACGCGTGAGCGTTTCGCCGTTCCGCGAGGCGCTCACGCGTTCCGCTCCACGAAGCCAGCGCGTCGGGGACCACGCGCTCCACCTCGATCCCATGTCACGGAGCCACCGCATCGGTGATCGTCACGGTGTTGAAATCGAGCACGCGTTTCAGCCGGCCGTGCGTGATCGAAAGCGTGCCGCTGCCGACGTCGGCGTTCAGGTAGCGGCCCGAAAACAGCTTCCAGTCCCGCTCGTGATCCACCACGCGCCCGTCGACGCGCGGAGCCTCGCCGTAGCGGCACTCGAGTTTGCGTCCGCGCAGCGTCGTGAAGGTCACGACGGGCGTCGGCCGCAGCTCGATCCGCAGCGGCAGCGCCCGCACCGCCGCCTTGAACGCCGCCCAATCCTTGAACTCGCCCGCGGAGGCCGCCTGCAGGATCGTGCCGTTCTTCCCGTGCGGCGAGCGCAGGCGCTGGCCGCCCTTCTCCAGCGGTTTCCACTCATACGCGGCGAGCGGGCGGTAGGCGAGGTAGGCCCGTCCGCCCTGCGCGAAGATCCAGCCCGACGCGTCCTCCTCCCGCACCGCGAGATCCTTCGAGAAAAACCCGTTCACCTGCTCGAAATTCTCGCCGGCCGGCACGTCGGTGAGCACCACGACAGTGTCGTCCTGCTGGAAGATCTGCTCGAACGGTGATCCGCCGAGCAGCTTCGCCTCGGAGATGTAAGTGGGCTTGCCCTGGAACGTCACCGCCGCCGGCATCGAGTCGGGATACTCCGTGAAATACATCATCAGCTCCTGCGCGCCGTAGTAGGGCTGCGTCGAAAAGATCGTGTTGTGCACACCGCGCGGATCCGGCACCGCCCAGGTGAGATCCCACGAGTGCTGCTGGATCGGCTGGAGCAGCCCGCCTTGATCGGAACCGATAGCGTAGTCGGCCGTGACGTAGGTGGTCTTGTAGACCGGCGCGTTGCGGAGATCGCTGTTGCGCCAGCGGTGCCGCGTGCGCTTGCGCTCGTAGTGCGTGTAGGCGCCGCTGCGATCCGTGCCGATGCGGTAGATCACCTCAGGCAGCTCGTAGTTCTTCGCCACCGCCGCGAAGTAGATCGGCCAGCTCCCGAACGACGGCGGCGCAGGACAGTTGTGGAAGAACAGCCACGAGAAGGCCGACGACAGGCCGTTCCATTTCTCGAGCACGTTGTTGTCATCGGTGCGCGCGTGCGAACCGATGTAGAGGCCGCCGAGCGTCTCGACCGCGAAATCCGCCATCACATAGTCGAGCATCATCCGCCCGCGCTGCCGCATCGCCGGATCCTTTGCCCACGTGGCGAGGAAGAGCATCGGGATGGAATATTCGCCGATGTAGTGCGTGCAGTCGTATTCGCCCTGCCCGATCGTCGTCGTGAGGTTCATCCAGTGCAGGATGTAGTCGCGCGCCTCGACGAAGTTCTCGTCGGAGCTCTTGCCGTTGAACCAGCGGTCGCCGGGCTCCCCCGGCCAGAGCTGCGCCATCAGGTAGAGCGAGGAGTAATACATGATCCAGTGGTTCTCCGTGTCGCCGCGCAGCGGAAAATACGTGCGCCACCCCTCGCGCACCGCCGCCTGCGCCTCGGCCGTGAGCTGATCGCGGCCGAGGTAGGAGATGCACGTGACGGGAAACATCCAGAACATGTCCGCCGCCGGCTTCTTCATCAGCTCGATCACCCGCGCCGAACAGATCGCCGCGTCCTCGCGCAGCGCGAGCTTCGTCGCGATCTCCGCCAGCCCGTAGGTCGCCGGCTCCGCGGGTTTCGCCATCCCGGCGCGCCACGTCACCATCTCGTGCACGCGCGCGAGGTAGGCCGCGCGGCGCTCCGCGGCGTCTTCGATCACGCGTGGCACGGGGGCGGGCCCGGTGGACGCCGGCTGCGCAGACACACCGGCGGCCGCGAGCAGCAGCGCCGACCAGAGAAAGAAACGGAGTCGAGTCATGGCGGGTTGGTCCGGGTCAGTTGCGCGCGAGAAACACGATGTCGTAAACGATGGCCTTCTCGAAAGTCAGCGGCCGCCACGTGCGGCCGAAGTCGTCGGAGGCGTGGAGCGGCGCGAGGTGCGGCGCCGCGTAGAGCCGCCCCGGAATGTCCGGGTCGGTGCTCACGCGCGCGATGTTGCGGTTCGGCAGGCCGGCGCTGCGCTCGCTCCAGGTCCTGCCACCATCCTCCGAGACCCGCACGCCGCAGTCCCAGCCGCCGAGCGCGATGCGTCGCGCGTCGCTGCGATCGAAGTCGGCGTTGTGCAGCGTGCGATCCTTCGGCACGCCCTCGAGCGCGCGCCAGGTGCGGCCGGCGTCGTCGGACCAGAGCGCGCCGTCGCTCGAGGTGACCGCGAGGAACGTGCTCGGCTGCGCCGGCGACTGGCGGATGTCGTAGGTGACCTTCGCCGTCGGCTGCACCAGGCGCCACGTGCGCGCGCCGTCCTCGGTCAGATAGATGCCGAGTTCGGTGCCCGCGAGCACGCGGCCGGCCTGGGTGCGATCGATCGTGAGCGCGTGCGTGAAGCTGCGACGGATACCGTCGTTCATCCGCCGCCACGACTGGCCGCGATCGTGCGACACGCCGATGCCGTCGGGCAGGCCGATGTAAACGTGATCCGGCGCGTTGGGATCGAAGGCCACCACGTGCGGCTCCGTCATCCGCCAGTCCGTCAGCGTGCGCCGCGCCTGCCCCGCGCGGTTCATCCGCAGCACGCCGTCGAGCAGCGCGACGAAGAGCGTGTCCGCCTCCCGCGGATCGCGCGTGACGGAGAAGAGTCGGATGTGGCTCGGTCCGATGTGGTCGAACGTTTTCCGATCCACCGACCGCTGCAGGCCGCTCGGAATCGGGGGCCGCCCGCCCATCACGCCCCCCTGCCCGCTGAGATTCGCGCACACATACATGTCGTGCTTCAGCTCCGCCGCGCCGCCGGGCGGCCCCGAGGCCACGAGGGCCGCCAGCAGACTGAGGGAAAGAAACGTCCGCACGCGCATGATCATAAAGTCGGCTCGCCAAGCTCCCCCGGCTTCACACTGTCGCGGGCATGAAACCGCCCCGCTTCGTCCGCCCGCTGCTGTTCGTGCTCGCCGCCGCCGCCGCCACCGCGGCGACTCCCGAGGAGAAACTGAAGGAACTCGGCCTCGTGCTGCCGCCCACGAGCACGCCGATCGCGAACTACGTGCCCGTCGTGCGCAGCGGCAACCTCGTCTTCCTCGCCGGCCACATCCCGCGCGACTCCGCCGGCAAGGTCATCGCCGGCAAGGTCGGGCGCGACGCCACCGAGAAGGACGCCAATGCCGCCGCGCGCACCACGGCGCTCGCGCTGCTCGCCACGTTGAAGCAGGAGATCGGCGACCTCTCGAAGGTGAAGCGCATCGTGCGCGTCGGCGGCTTCGTCAACGCGGTCGACGATTTCAAGGCGCAGCCGCAGGTGATCAACGGCTGCTCCGACCTGCTCGTTGCGCTCTTCGGCGAACGCGGCAAGCACGCCCGCGCCGCGCTCGGCGTGGCGTCCCTGCCCCTCGGCGCCGTCGTCGAGATCGAGATGATCGTCGAGGTCAACTAGGTAGGGGCGGTTGTCCCCAACCGCCCGCGTTGGAGTTTCGAGCGTGCAAAAAGAGCGGTTAAGGATAACCGCCCCTACCTCGGATCCGGTTCGGTTCCGCGCGCTCATGAGGTCTTGAGAATCTCCGCCACGCCCGCGATCAGCGCATCGCACTCCGCCGGCGAGTTGAACAGATGCGTCGAGACGCGCAGGGCGTTCAGCTTCTGCTCCGTCACGGGCCGGCACCGGATTTTGCGCTCCGCGAGCAGCCGCGAGAACAGCTTGTCCTGCGGCACGGTCGCCGTGCGAAACGTCAGCATCGACGCACAGAGCGCGGGCAGCGCCGGCGTGAGGATCTCCACGCCCGGCAGCTTCACCAGCCCCGCGCGCACCCGCTCCATCAGCGCGCGCCCGCGCGCGGCGATGCGGTCGCGGCCGACGCTGTCCTGAAAGCGCAGCGCCTCCGCCAGCGCCACGATCGCCGCGGCGTTGCGCGTGCCGTATTCGTAGCGCAGCGCGGTCGGCGTCAGCTTCAGCTCGCCGGGCAGCATGTCCAGGTCGCCCGAATACGCCCCGACCAGCGTCGGCGCGACCTCGTCCAGACGCTCGCGCCGGACCCACAGCACGCCGGTCTCGTGCGGCGCGCCCAGCCACTTGTGCCCGCTGGTCGCGAAGGAGTCGCAGCCGAGTTCGCGCAGCGCGAACGGAAACATCCCGGCCGACTGCGCGCCGTCGACGTGAAACCAGATCCCGCGCTCGCGGCACCGCCGCGCGATCTCCCCCACCGGGAGCACGATGCCTGTCGGTGCCGTCACGTGCGACACCTGCACCACCCGCGTCCGCGGCGTGAGCAGCGCCTCGATCCGCGCCAGATTCCCGGCCGCGCTGGCGGGATCGGGCTCGAAGAGCTTCACCACGATGCCGCGTAGCTTCTGCTGCTGGAGCCACGCGAACGATCCACCGGGGTGGGCGTGCGTTTCGAAAATCACCTCGTCGCCCGGCGCAAGCGCCACGCCCGCGGCCACGATCGCGTTGCCCTCGGTGGCGTTGCGCACAAACGCGATCTCCTCGGGCACGACGCCGAAGTAGCCCGCAGTGATCGCGCGCGCGCCGGCGAGCAGCCCGTGGCCGTGCTCCGACCGCTCCTGCAACGTGCGCGTGGTCTCCGCCGCCTTGGCCAGCACCGGCGTCGACGCCGGGCCCAGGCCGCCCGTATTGAAATACGTGAGACCGCGCGCCAGCGGATACTGGTCGCGCACCGCCCGCCAGAACGCCTCGGGCTCGCGCGCGTCGAACGCCGGCAGCGCGACCGCGGCCGGTGTCGCGGGAGCCGCGGCCGCGTTGGCCGCCGGCAGGCGCGCCGCGGCGGCGAGGCCGGTCGCCCCGACCGCCGCCCGGCGCAAAAACGTCCTGCGATCGAAGCTCATGGGGTCGTGAAGGTGAGGCGGTGATCGAGCCGGAGCGTGGCCCCGGCCGCCAGGGGATGCGGATGCTCGCGGTGAAAGGAGAACGCCGCAAGCGGGTTGTGCGCGCGCACGAACCACGGCAGCGGCCCGTCGGGATTCTCGAAGCGGATCCGCGTGCGGCGCAACGAGCCGTCGTGCTGGCACGACCACTCCATCCAGCGCGCCGCGGCCCCCTGCACGGCGGTCTCGCCCGCAAGCCCGCCCTCGGCGGCGATCCCGATCGCGGCGTCCCCGTGCGCGTCGAGCAGATCGCGCGCGCCCCGGAATTGCAGGCCCGTGTAATGGGAGCCGGCGAGGCCGCCGAGCGCATGATAATTGCCGAGCACGAGATCGTGGCCGGTGACATTGAAGAGTTCGCTCGTCCAACGCAGCGACCAGCCGCCCTCCACGAGCGCGACACTGAGGACGCGGCGCTCGTGCAGCAGTTCGCGCCCGGACTTCGCGTCGCACCAGTCGAGCGTCTCCTCGAGCCGCTCCGGGATCAACGCGTGCCAGGCCCGATGGATCTGCGCGCCGTGATCGTCGCGCCACTGATAGCCGTCCGCCGCGCGATGCGACGGCCCGCCCCAGAAATTAACGCCGCCCACGCTCGTCAGCGTGAGACTCAGCCCGTGGTGCCACGGGTGATCGTTCGGCCGGAAATTCGTGAGCACATCGCCCGCGAGCGAACACAACGGATGCGCATAGGGCCGCGGCGCCTCGTTCGCCGCGGTGTGCGGTTGGTAGTGGTAGCGAAACAGCAGCGCGCCCTCGGCGGTGAGCACCTCGACGTGGCGGTGCAGCTCGTGGCGGACCTGGAGCAGACCGCTCATGACAACGCCACCTCCGCCGAGAACTTCCCGCCGCCGAACGCGCGCCGCTCTCCGTTCGGCAGCCGCACCTGCACGGGCGTCGCCTCGGGCGCCTCCACGTGAATCGCGAAACGCCCGCCGGCGACGCGCCAGGCCACCGTGACGTCCCCCCGCGGCGTGCGCACCACGCCGCGCGCGTGCGTGAGCCCGCACCGGCGCGGCGCGATGTCGATCTCCGCGAAGCCCGGCGCCCGCGGCGTCACGCCGAGGATGCGCGTCAGAAACTCAATCGCCGGATGCGCGCTCCACGCGTGGCACAGCGAGCGCCAGTAGCTGTTTTCCTCCACGAAGGTCGAGAGCCCGTGGTCCACCATCTCGTGCCACGGCCCGAGAAACTCCGGCATGCGATCGTAGGCCCCCGCGAGATCGAGCGCGCGAAACCCCGCGTGCCACCAGAAGAAGGAACCCGGCGCCAGCTTCGGGTCGTGCGGAAAGCGCGCGAGCATCCGCGCCCGTTCCCGCTCGCCTGCCGCGCCGCACACGATCGCCCACGCGTTGCCGTATTGGCTGATTTCGGGCCCGCCGGGCCGGTCGTAATAAAGCCCCTCCGCCTCGCTCCAGAACCGCGCGTGGAGCGCGACGCGGAGCGAGGCCGCCTCGGCCGCCAGTTCCTCCGCTTCGCGCGCGCGGCCAAGCAGGCGCGAAAGATCCGCGAGCTCGTCCAGCGCGACGATGTATTGCGCCGCGATGATGCACGTCGGCCCCGCATCCGCGCCCGGCACCACGCCCCGCGGCCACCACGGGCACCAGTCGGTGATGTTCCAGAACGGCAGTTTCGCCGGCAGTCCGTCCGCCTCGGCGTGACGCCGGAACCAATCCACCGCGGCGCGCATGCCCGGCAGCACTTCGCGCACCGTCGCGAGATCGCCCGAGCAGTAGGCGTAGTCGCGCACGTTCGTGATCCAGTGCAGCGACCACGACGGGATAATCTGGACGAGGCGCGACGGAAACCGGCTCTGCGTCAGCCCGTCGGACAGCCGCGACCAGTCGAAATGATGAATCGCCTGCTTCGTCAGCGCGTAGTCGCCGGTCGCGAGCATCGCGATCTTCGAGGTGATCATCGTGTCGCCCGCATACTGCATCTGCTCGTAATACGGGCAGTCCTCGAAGGTCTCGTGCGAACACAGCCGCATCGTGCGCAGCGCGACCGACCAGATCTTCTCCAGCGCCGGATCGGAGCACGCGAAGTCGCCGGATAAGCGATACGGATACGCCGTGAACCGGTAGCGCAGCGACCCCACGCGCAGCGGGACGGCGCCGGTCTCGATCCGCAGGCCCACGTAGCGAAAGGCCCGCCAGTGCAGCGGCTCGAAACGCTCGCCGTCCGGCTCGCCCGCCGGCTCCCACACGTCGCACCACCCGGAGATTTTCCCGCGCCGGTCAAACGTCCACCCGGTGCTCTCGTCGGCGAAATGCGACGCCAGGTTCGCCAGCGATTGCCGCCGGCCGAGGAGCTTCGCGCCCGGCGTCTCCCACGGCAGCCGCAGCGCCTCGGCATAGGTCAGCGTCACCTTCGCGCCGGCGCCGCCAGCCGTTTCCAGCCGCGGAAAGCCGGTCGTGAGCTCGCCCGCATCGAAGATGACCTCGACGGACGTGTGCGCCGGAATCACCTCCCCGAGCGCCCGGGTCGCCGCCGCCCCGCCGGGCACAAACGCCTCGGGGAAATCCTCCACCCGCGTTTCCTCCAGCATCGGAATCAGGCGCGGCACGAGGCCGTAGGGGCTCGCGGGATCGCGGCGGTGCTCAAACCGCTCGGCGCGATAAAGCACGGTCGCGGCCGCCCAGTCCGAATCGTCGAACTCGACGCACGCCCAGCCGCGCGGCAGCAACCGCGACACCCGGTGCTCGAAATAGCCCTGGTAGCCCTCGAACGTCGTGCCCTCGTTCTGAAACCGGTGCGCGTGATCGACCGCGACTTTCCATTGGGCGTCCGTCGAGAGATCGATCGCGGCCGCGCCGCCCGCCGCCGTGAGCTCGCCTTCGAGCACGAAGCCGCCCGCATACGTCATCACCGAGCACGGCGCGCCGAGCAGGGCGGGCCGGTGCGCCACGCGCGACATGTCGAGCACGAGGGCGGCCAGCACATTCGTCCCCGCCCGCAGCCGTGGCGTGAGATCGAAGGTCTCGTAGAAGTGGTGGTTGACGTCGCCCTTCGCCGGCCCGCGGCCGACGAGTTCGCCGTTACAGAAAAACAAATATCGGCTGTCGCCCGACACGTGCACCTCGAGCCGCTGCGCCTCCGGAGCGGTCACCACGAAACTGCGCCGGAACCGCCGCACCTGGTAGTGGGAAGGCGTGGCCGCACCGGGCGACGGAGCGGCATGCGAGCCTTCGGCCGACCAGATCCAGGAGGCGCGTTGGACAAACGGGAGTGACATCGCCGGGGTTGAGGAGGCGCCACTCACGGCGCGACAGTCGGGCTGAATAAGCTCGCGCCGATTGAACATTCAACAACCGTTTTCAGGTTTTTTCAGCCGCCCCATGAAAACCAAACTCCCGCCCCCGCGCCTCGTGATGTGCGCGACGACCTGGTCGATGATCGGCTATCCCAGCCCGCGCCGTGAATGGTCCGTCCCGAAGAAGCTGCGCGCGATCCACGCGGCCGGCTTCGACGGGGTCTGCGCCTTCATCACGCCCGAAATCAAGGCCCACGCCGACCGCCTCGGTCTGCGCCTGATGAGCGGTTTCGACGCCAAGAGCGTGGCCGACGCCCTGCCCCGCCTGCGCGCGCAGCGCGACCTCGGCGTGCGTTTCATCAACATCCAGCTGCTGAATCACGACACCCCGCCGGCCAAGGCGGCGCCCGTCGCCGTCCAGCTCATCCGCGCCGCGCGGAAACTCGACCTGGCGGTGCACATCGAGACGCACCGCGACACGTCGACCGAAACGCCGGAGAAATTCGACGAGATCGCGCGGCTTTACGAGCGGGCCACCGGCGAACTGCTGCCGGTGACGTGGGACCACTCCCACTTCGCCGTCTCGAAGCACATGCTGCCGCCCGACTACTCGGCCCGGCTGCTCGTATGGCCAAAGCTGATTCAGCACTCGCAGATGTTTCACCTGCGCCCTTTCAACAGCCAGCACTGCCAGGTGCCCGTCACCAACGGCCGCGGCGCGCTCACCCCGGAGTTCCGCGACTACGCCGCGTTCGTCGAGGACCTGTTCGCCTGCTGGCTGGCCGGCCCCCGGCCCGGCGGCGAACTCTGGGTCTGCCCGGAACTGGGCATGAGCCACGGCTACCACGTCAGCACCGATCCCCATGCGTGGCCCGACGCCGTGCGCGCCCGCACCGAGATTCTCGGCGCCTGGCGGCGGGCCCTCCGCCGCGCCCGCTAACCGCCGCCCATTGGCGCCAGCGGCCCGGGAATGCGCTTGACCTGCCTTTCAGCGCTTTCATTCCCTTTTGCTGAAATTTTCATCCGCCCCGGCAACCCCACATGCTGATTACCGAGATCGCCCGGAAGGCCCGTGTCTCGCCCGCCACGGTTTCGCGCGCCATCAACCAGCCGCAGATCGTCGCGCCGGACAGCCTTGCGCGCATACGCGCCGTGATGGAGCAGCACAACTACGTGCCGGCCCCGCTCAACCGCCGCCGCGGCCCGAAGCCCCGCCAGACCGAGCAGCGCCGCATCGGCGTCTGGTTCGTCGGCGCCCGCGCGAAGAACCCGAGCCTGAACTGGTTTCAGGACCAACTGCTGCAGGTGCAGTCGACCGACACCCGCTATCGCGTCGACCTGCGCGTCCTGTTTTCGAATACGCCGGACGAGCTGCCCGCCGCGCTCGCGACCGAGAAGCTCGACGGCTTGATCATCCAGGGGATGGAGCCCGCGCCAGCCTGCCTGGCCAAGCTCCGTGAGCTCCCGCACGTCTGGTTCATGACCCGGCGCTCGACCTCCTACCCTGGCGACTACGTCGAGCCGAACAACGAGGAGAACGGCCGCCTCGCCGCCGACTTCCTGATCGAGCACGGGCACAAGTCCGTCGCCGTCATCAGCACCGATCCCGATTACAGCGCGGTCGCGCGGCGCGTGCAGTCCTTCCACGCCCGGGCCGCCGCCATCGGGCTGACCGTCCACACGATCCTCGGCAAATCCAATCCCGGCGTCAGCTACCTCGAGATCGCGCCGGCGCACGGCGAGAGCGACACGCTCGTCCGCAACCTCCTCGCCGCCACCCCGCGCGTGACCGGGCTCTACATCCCCGTCGATCATTTTTGCGGCTCGTTCTTCCGCGCGCTCCGCGAGGCAGGGAAAAAGCCGGGGAAGGACTTCGAGGCGATCCTCGGCAACTACAATCCCGTCATTTACCACAACCTCGACTACCAGCCGGCCGCGATCGACATCAACCTGTCCACGCTCGTGCGCATGGTCGTCGACCACCTCTTCTGGCGGATCGAGAACCGCGCCACTCCCGGCCGCATCGGTATCAGCATTTCACCGACGCTCCTCGCCCGCCCCAACGGCGCCGGGCCGCAGGCGCCCGCCTGACACCCCCCCCCCCCGTTAGCCCCCATTTCGGGTTTATCGGGACCGGGGCACCCCCCCGCAC
>CAZENI010000057.1:0-25519 GCA_964513055.1 uncultured Opitutus sp. | reverse complement strand
ACTCTCGAGCCGGATGAGGACAGGCGTGCTGCAGGCCAACGGCACGATCGCGGCCGAGGCGATGATCGATGTCCGCCACGTCGCGGACGCCGTGCTCTACATGGCCAGCCTGCCGCTCGAGGCGAACGTGCTGACGATGACGGTCATGGCGACGGGCATGCCGCTGGTGGGTCGCGGCTGACGGGGAGTCGTCCATCTCGATGAAACCGCGCGACTCGCAGAACCGGGCGACAGGAGTGCCGCCTCTCCGGCGGAGCAGCGACATTCCGGCCGCCGAAATCGAAGCCCGGCCGGGGCTGGCGATCTCCGTCGCGGTTCGCATCCGGCCGCATCGTCACATTCGGAGTTCGACACTCAACGACAGGCGAAATGTTCGTGGATCACCCTGCGAGACGCTGCAGCATATTGTGAGGCCGCGCCGCCGTTCCCTCGTGCACGGATACCGAATGAAGGAATCTCTGAAGAATACCACCGAACCAATGTGGAACTCAGGAAAGCAGGAAAACCCCAAGGCAGCGGCGGTTCTTACCTACGATCGGGCCTTTTTCCTGAGTTCCTGATTTTCACATTTGGTTTGTTCAGAGCTTCCTGAAGAGATAGCTGCGGGCCTTGGTCGGGAAGGGGCTGAGGAGGCTTTTGCCGGGATATTGCCCGCGACGTCATCTAGCAAATCAAGCGGCCAAACTTCGATCATATGTATGAATCCGATCAAGATGATTTACGGTTGTCTAATTGTTGTTGTTTGCCGTGCATATAGCCGATGAAAAACATTCGAATAATTGCAATGCTCGCTATACTCGCGGCCTTCACCGGGAGTTCTCAGGCCTATCACGTGGGGTGCCCAAACGGGCACTGGGAAGACCGGTCAGAAATGGGATGGGTAACGGTGACCATCACGATACTTGAGGAGAAGGGTCACTGGGAGGATCACTGGGAGGAGGAGTGGGTGACCACTGCGGCGGGCGAAGAATGGGCGATGGTCTTGCGCGCCCGCTGGGTTGTCGATGAATTGGTCGAGAGGTCCTATACTGTCGAGAATTGGGAAATGACCACCGTTTCCGTGTGGGTGTGCGACCACGAGTAGTCTCCTTTAAGGCGTGGACCAGCCCCATGGGGCAGTTCCCCCCGGGGCTTCCGTAAGCGGAAAACATCGATTCGATGGACACTCTGTTTCCAGACTGAAATGGAGTTCACCGTGTTGTTGAGTCGTGTCCGACATCAAAAGTCCGTCATCATAGTCAAACGCCAGGAGCGCGGTGCGCCCCAGGAGCCGGTCGTGGTGGTTGCGGACAGGTAGTATTCCTTGTCGAGGAGATTGCTGACGTTCACCGCGAAGCTCGTCGGCCGATTGAAGAGCTTCGTCTGGTAGCCCGCGAGAGCGGTCACGATGTAATACGACGGCGACCAGAGTTCCTGGACGGGTCCGCCTTGGACGGTGACGGCGTTGCCGCGGAAGGTCTGGTCGCGCCAGTTGGCGCCGCCGCCGACGTAAAAACCCTTGAGCCGGCCCTGGCTGAAAGAGTAGCGCGTGAAGAAGTTCGCGCGCAGCTTGGTGTAGCCGGCATTGGGCACGCCCTCGGGAATCGTGAGCAGGAACGCGTCGAGCAACGGCGTCGGCCGGTTGAGCGCCTTGGCCTCGGCCTGAAAACTCTTCAGGAACGGCGCACGGTCCTCGGTGATGACCTTGTTCGTCGCGGCGTTCAGCATGAGCCGCCAGGTGCGCGTGATGTTGGCGACCAGTTCGACTTCGAAACCCTTGGTCGTGGTGGTCTGCAGATCCTGGCCGGCGGAGTTGAAGGTGGTCGGAAAAATGGCCGCGACCTCGTCGCGAATCGCAATCGCCGGTCCGGGAGCGAACCGGGCGTTGGGCTGGAAGTTGTCGTAGTAGGTCGTGTTAAACTCCATCCGGCCACCGAGGAGGCTGATGCGGGCGGAGATGTCCTGGCCTTCGCCGGTCTGCATGCCCTGCCGTTTGCCCGCGACATAAGCGGGGTTGCCCTCGCCGGCGGAGATGCGGAAGGACTGCGCGCGGTTGTAGCCGATGGCGAAGGTGTCGTTGAGGCGCAGGATCACGCCGTAGTTGGTGCCGTCGACCTTGTATTGGGCGAAGGTGTCGGTGTTGAACGCCGGGATGTCGTCGACGATCCACTCGTTCTCCAGCGCGCGCGGCGCGCCAAACGTCGTCTTCATGTTGAAGTGATCGCGGCGGAACCCGACGAGGGTGAAGAGGTGATTGTTGAAGTAGCTGCCGGACGCGCCCACGCCGACCGAGGGCGTGTAGAAGCGCCGGTATTTTTGCTCGCCGGCCGCCGGGACGGCGTTGGACAAATCTGGATACCAGGCGGAGACGCCCGGCACCGGACCGAGATCAGCCGTATTCTGCTCGGTCGCGCCGTCCCGTAGATAGTAACGCCGGATGAACCGGTTGTTGGTGAAGGTCGTGCGGTTGGCGAGGTAGGCGGCCTGGGTCTGGGCGGGATTGACGGTGCCGACGAACGTGGCGTGGCCGGGGCGCACATACTCGCCCCAGTTCGGTGCCCAGTGCTTGGGATTATCCTGCTGCTGTTGCACGTTGGCGATGAACTGCTGCTTCATCCACTTCGTGTTCAGATCATAGACGGCGGAAAAGCGGCCGGCGCGCAGCGTGTTGCCGTTCTCGGTGCGGATGCGGAAATACTCCGTGTAAAGCTCGTTGAAATACGGATTGGGCGCGCCCCCGGGAAGGGTGGCGGAAAGATCGCGATAGACCGTGCGCGTGGCGGCGGCGCCCCAGTTGTCGATGTTTCGGTAATAGAAGATCCCGGACAACAGGAGATGGAGGTTCTTGCCGATGTTGTGCTCCACCTCGAAACTGAAGGTGTTGTAGTAGTCCTTGTTGGTGCCGTTCGGGCCGGTGCTCTGAAAATTCTTCGGGAGGATGTTCTGGTCGACGATTCCGAGTCCGCTGCCGGCGCTGCGTCGCGTGCCGGTGGCGCGATAGAGGGAGCCCGTGGCGGGATTGAAAATCACACCGGCGGTGTTCGTGAGGTTCGTGCCGGTCGTGAAGGAGAACTGATCGAGGAAGAGGCCTTGCGCGGCGACCGACGTGCTCTTGGAGCTCTCGACGGAGATGTTGATGGCCGTGCTGCGGAAGGGCCGGTAGGTGAGAGCGCCGTAGACACCGCGAAAATCGCGGCGCACGTGGTCGATCCACGAGTCGTTGTTGGACTGCACGCCGGAGACGCGGACGGCGAGCTTGTTGCTGAGACGACGGTTGAGATCCAATTCCACCCGGCGGAGATTATCCGAACCCAGCATGAGCTTGGCGCGGGTGACGCTCCGGGTGAAGAGGCCGCGTTTCGTGACTTGGTTGTTGGCGCCGCCGAGGTCAGCCTCGCCGTAGAGAAACGCGTTGGGGCCGCGGAGGAGCTCGATCCGCTCGGTGGCGAAGGCATCCATCGGCGAATACCAGATCCAGCCGTTGCGCAGGGCGAAGCTGTTGCGAATGCCGCGGAGCACGAGCTGATTGGGCTGCGCCGGGTCCGGGCTCTCCTCGCCGGTCACCATCCACTTCGAGGCCTCGCCGATGTCGATGATCGCGAGATCCTCCATGAACTGGGAGTTCATGATCGAGATCGAGTTCGCGACGTTCTTCAGTTCCTGCGCGGTGCGCATGCCGGCGGTCGTCTGCATCGACTCGTAGCCGACGTCTTTTTCCTCGGATACGGTGAAGATCGAGAGCTGCACGGCGTCCTCTTTCGGCGCGGCGGAGCGCGGGGTGGTGGAGGTGCTGCCTGTCGCCGGCGTGGTGGTGTTCGCGTTTGTCGCGGGTGCCGTCTGCGCCGATAACAGCGCTGGACAGAACGAACCGAGGGCGGCCGCGGCGAACAGCGATAGCGTTCGGCGCGAAGAGATGAAGCGTCTGCTCATGGTGGGTGGGTGCAATCGAACGGGCGTGGGTGGTGTGGTTGCGGTGCGGAACGGTCAATTCCGCGCGGCGGGACAGGCAGAGCACGTTTCGTGCTCGGGGGTGTCGCGATGCTCGCGCGGAACGCAATCAGTTCAAGGCTGAATCGGGCCGGCAAGTAACGGAATGGTTATGCGCGTAGGCAGGCGGCGGGCGGGCGATGCAAGGCAACGGCTTGGGGTCAAGCCGTTCCACCTCGAGCGGACGCTCAGAACGTGCCGCGCACGCCGAAGGACCAGAGCGAGCCGTAGGTCGTCCGCTGCCGGAAGCGCGCGATCTCCGGTGTCTCGGGGCCGTAGATTTTCGTGTCGTTCGTCGCATCGGCGACGTTGCGGAACGCGGCGAATACGGCGAGGCGCTTGAGCAACTGATAGTCGCCCTGGATATCCATGAAGAGCAGCTTGGACGTCCAGTTGAAGGTGCCCGGCGCGATGCTGCGGCCGGCCGCGACGGGATCGCCGCGGGCGAGGCCGCGGTAGTTCCAGTTCGTGCGGACGTTGAATTTCGCGCGCGAGAGACTGATGCCCCAGTTGTAGCTGCGCGGGACGTAGCCGGCGAAGTTCGCGTCGTCGTCGCCGCGGGCGCGGATCGCGGTGGCGTTCGCGAACACCTGCACGCCGCGCGCCCAGTGCGGCAGAAATTTCAACACCTGCTTGTAGTCGAACTCGGCGCCGGTCATGCGAACTTTACCGGCGACGTTGTATTGGGTAGAAACGTCGTAGCGGCCGTAGGTGAGCGGATCGATGTCGTAGAGTTCGAGGAATTCGGGCGTCGCGGGAAACACCGTCGAGCCGAAGAAATTCTTGAACTCGCGCTGGAAGCCGCCGACCGAGATCTGGCCGATGCCTTCGAAGTAGTATTCGAGCCGGACCTTCGCGGTGTTGGCGCTCCAGGCCTTGATCGCGGCGTTGCTCACCGTGATGCGGTTGTTGTTCGCGTTGGGGAGCTCGGCGTCGGGCAGCGTGACCGGGCCGGCGTATTGATTGAAATTCGGCCGGCCGACCGAGCGGTAGACCGACGCGCGCGCGATCAGATTCTCGCGCACGCTGTAGCTCGCGTTCAAACTGGGGAAGAGGCGCAGGTATTCCTTTGTCACGTGCGTCGCACGCTCGAGGTTGGTGAGCTGCGCGGCGGCGAGGGTGCCGGCGGAGTTGATCAGGAGGGCGGTGCCGTTGGCGGCGCGCACCACGCGGCCGCTGGCGTCGCGCTGGAAATTCCGCGTCGGATCCGTGAGCGGGCCCTCGGCCTCGTCGTTGGTCTGCTCGGCGCGCAGGCCGCCGACGAGTTTCAACCGGCGGTCGAGCAACGCGAGGTCGCCGCGCAGATACGCGGACGAGATGATTTCCTCGGCCAGCTTCGAGCCGCTGACCTCCGAGGTGTAGAGGGTGACCGGATTGAGGGTCACCTTGCCGGGATTGTCGCGGTAGTAGTTGTAGGCTTCCTGCGTGCTGACGTATTGGATCTTCGGGAAACCGTAGGGGGCGGTGCGCTCGGAGAAGACTTCGTCGAGGAGGAGGGCGGCGTTCTCCCGCGTGAAGGTATACGAGGGCGTGCGCGCGCGGGTGTCGCGGCGCGAATGCCGGACATCGAGCCCGCCCTTCAACACGAACGGCGTGCCGCGCAGGTCGAAGCCGCGTGCGAGGTTCGCGTAGACGCTGCGCTTCACATCCTGCGTGCGGCTCGAGGTGCCGTTGCCGGTGTTGAGCTGAAACGTATTCAGATTGTAAGGATCGACGGGCGCGCCCGTGGTGCCGTCGAACACGCTGATGCGGCCGGGCCGCAGGTAGAAGTTGTCGTCGAAGTTGACCGTGACGTTGGTGCGCAGCGACGAGACGTTGTTGAGGTAGCCCTTGTCGATGCTGCGAAACGTCAGCTCCTCCTGCGAATGCGCCGCGCCGGCCTCGGCCCGCCAGATCGGGCCGGCGTGGCGGTAGGTGAGCATCGGCATGAACTTCGTGCGCGCGTGGTGGCGCGACTGCGACACCGTCGTCAACTGGCCGCGGCCGGCCTCGCCGCGCGTGAACGTCGGCGCGAAGCCGCCCGGCGCGACCCGCAGCACTTGAAAGGTCAGATTGCGCTGGTTGAGCGGCGAGTCGTATTGCGCCAGTTCGAGCGCGAACGACATGCGGTCGAACGGCCCGAACTTGTAGTCGATGGTGGTGCCGAGGGAGCGGCGCTGCGTGTGCTTGCCGCCGTCCTCCACGACGTAGTCGGAGAGATAGGGCCGGTCCGGCGTCGTGTCGGGATACTGCGTGGCGGCGGTGGCCGAGAGGGCGGTCGTCGCGGAGCCCACGCCGCGCCAGGTGTTGGCGCTGCGTTCCTCCTCGGTGTATTGCTTCGTGTCGGCGCCGGTGAGGGTGAAACCGAAGCGATCGTTGACCGGCTTGATGTAGGAGAAATCGAAACCGGGATGGACCTTGCGCGTGCGGACCCAGCGGGGGCCGGGCGTTTTTTCGAAGAGGTGGCGGTCGTTGTCGCGCATCATCAGAAACGCGCTGTAGCTGAACCGCGGGCGCGCGTAGTCGAAGGAGCTGCGCGGAACCATGTTCACCGAGCCGGCGAGGGCCATGCCGGGTGACTCGGGGGTGGGCGAGTGGATCGCCTCGATCCGGCCCATGTTGTTCATCGAGATGGTGTGGAAGTCGACGTTGCGCGTGGTGCCGCCGCCCGAGACGGTCGAGAGATCGAAGCCGCCGACGGTGATCGGCACGTATTCCGATGGCACGCCGCCCATCGAGATCGAGCGCGCGGCGCCGCCGATGAAGTCGATCGTGATGCCGGGGAGAAATTTCAGGAAGTCGCCGACGTTGTTCTCGAGCACGGCGCCGAATTCATCGGCGGCGACGACGTTGACGATGTTCGAGGCGAAGCGCTGCTCGTTGATCGCGATGGCGGCGCCGTCCATCTCCTTCGAGGTGCTCACGACGAATCTCGAGAGTTCCACGACGCCGCTGCCGAGCGCGAAGTCCTGACGGGCGGTGCCGCCCGCGGTGACGGTGACCGTGAAGGTCTCGGGTGCTGCGCCCGTGAAGAACACGCGCACCCGCGCCGCGCCGGCGGGGACATTGCTCAGCCGGAATTGACCGCCGGTGTCGGTGAAGGTCTCGAGCGAGGTGCCGTCGACGGTGACGCGGGCGCGTTCCACGTAGTCGCCGTTGCGCGCGTGCGACACGCGGCCTTCAATGGTGCCGGTGGCGGGGGCGGTTTGGGCGGAAAGGCGGGCGATTGAAGCGCACAGCAGGGCCGCGATCGAAACGAGGCGAACCAGCAACGAAGGGGTTTTCATGGCGAGCATCGCCAAGTATCGATCCGGTTACCGCGCAGGCGAGAATTTACGCTCGGAAAACCGCTCCGCGCCGCAACGATCGGGTGACGAACCCATGCCGCCGTCCGTCGAGTTCCGCCCCGCCACCCGGCCCACGATGTATTTCATCGGCGTGACGACGCGGCAGTCCTCGATCAACGCGATTTTTCCCCTCTGGGCGGAGCGGCTCGGGCTGGGCGACTGCGAGCTGCGCGGGCTCGATTTTCCGGTGGGTGGCGATCCGGCGGGGCTGCGTGCGGCGGTGGAATTCATCAAGCACGACCCGCTCTCGCTGGGTGCGCTGGTGACGACGCACAAGCTCGCGGTCGGCCACGCCTGTCGCGAGCAGTTCGATGAGATCGAGCCGCTGTCGCGTTCGCTCGGCGAGATCAGCAGCGTCTACAAACGCGCGGGTCGGCTGCACGGCCGCACGGTCGATCCGTGGGCCGCGGGTCACGCGCTGGGGGACTTCCTGCCGCGCGCACATTTCGCCGGCGGCGGCGAGGCGTTGATTCTTGGAGCCGGCGGCGCCGGCACGGCGCTGGCCTGGCATCTGGCGCAGGGGTTGCCGGCCGGACAGCGGCCGGCACGGATTCACCTGGCCGATCGGCACGCGGCCCGGCTCGAGACGGTGCGGCAGCTCCACGCCGGCTGGCTCGGGCCCGCGCCGCTCGCGATGCATCCGGTGCCGGACGCCCGCGCGGCTGACGCCGTGCTGGCGCGATTGCCGGCGGGATCGCTGGTCGTGAACGCCACCGGGGCCGGCAAGGACACGCCGGGTTCGCCGCTGACGGCCGCCGCGGTGTTTCCCGAACGCGGCTACGTCTGGGAATTCAACTACCG
This sequence comes from uncultured Opitutus sp., assembly GCA_964513055.1. Taxonomy (GTDB): domain Bacteria; phylum Verrucomicrobiota; class Verrucomicrobiia; order Opitutales; family Opitutaceae; genus ER46. The sequence continues at coordinate 17,426 of CAZENI010000057.1, read as the reverse complement.
CGGCGAGCTGGAGTTCCTGGCGCAGGCGCACGCCCAACAAGGCGTCCGCAGCCTGCACGTGGCCGACGGCTGGCGTTATTTCCTGCACGGCTGGACCCGGGTGATCGCGGATGTCTTCGACCGGGAGATTCCGGTGCGGGGCGACGTGTTCGACGAGTTGGGCGGCATCGCGGCGCGGACGCGATGAGGGCCGGCGCGGGCGGATTCTGACAGAATTATCAGTCGCCGTGGGTTGAGCTGGCGGCGAGGGCGACAAGCTGGGCACGGCCACGCCATTTCCGCCTGTCCCGCCGTCCCGTCTCCCGTGAAACGCGCTCGCAAGTGGGAAGGGTCGCGGTCTTAATTCTCTCACCCCACTCAGCGTCCCCACCGCTGAATTCTCGCGTCAGGAAGGAACCACCCCGCCCCATGAAGACGTGCTCTGCGAAAGCATTCGTGTCGTTCCCCTTGTTGGCGTTGCTCGGCGGCGTGCCGGGCGCAGCCCAGATCGCCGGGGACGAAAAGAAGAGCCGCGCCGGACTGGAGGAGAAGATCGAGTTGTCGCCGTTCGTGGTGCAGGAGGGGCAGAACCAGGGTTATTACGCGTCGCAGACCCTCGCCGGCGGGCGGCTGCGGCAGGATATCAAGGATCTGGGGACGTCGATTCAGGTCGTGACGAAGGAGTTCATGGAGGACCTCGGCGTCACGGGTGTGGAGGAGCTGCTGCAATACACCACGAGCACGGAGGTCGGCGGGATCCTCGGGAACTTCACCGGCGCCACCGACAATGTCGGCGGCGAGACCAGCACCGGCGGCGCCCGCCGGGATCCGGACGGCACGTCGCGCATCCGCGGGCTGGCGGCGCCGGATCGCGCGCGCGACTTCTTCAAGACCGACATCCCGTTCGACTCCTACAACACCGACCGCGTCGACATCAACCGCGGCGCGAATTCGTTCCTCTTCGGCCTGGGCTCGCCCGCTGGCCTGACGAACGCCGGGCTGGTGAAGGCGCGCTTCCGCGACACCAATGAAATGAGCACGCGGATCGGCAGCGGCGGAAAGAACCCGTCGTATCGCGGCTCGTTCAACCTCAATCGTGTCCTAATCAAGGATACGCTCGCGCTCCATGGCGCCCTGCTGATGGACCGCACGAAATACCGGCAGGAGCCGACGTTCAAGGACGACGACCGGCAATACGCGGCCGTCACCTACCGGCCGTTCAAGGACGCGGGCACGAGCATCACGGCGCACGTGGAGAACGGCCGCATCCGCGGCAACGCCCCCGACGTGCTCCTCCCGCAGCAGAACCTGGATGTGTTCCTGAACGATCCGGTGATCGGCCGGGTCTCGATCAACGCCTACGCCAACCTCCAGCGCTTCGCGCACGTCGAGGGCCCCACGCAGGCGCAGTGGAACGCGCTCTCCGCGGCGGACAAGCTGCGCTTCCGCGTGCGCGAGCTGCCGACCGCGAACAGCTTCGCGAACAACGACTGGGGCAACGGCTCCTACGGCCTCGTGTTCGACGGCTCCAAGGGCGCGCAGCCCGCGTTCGCCTACACCAACCAGTATCGGGCGGTCGACTACGTCGCCGGCGATCCGTTCTTCGGCCCCGGGCGCACGACGAAGGGCGCGCCCTTCAACGTCTACCACGGCAACATTTCCGACATCAACGGCACCGGCTGGCTCAACCAGGGCTTCACCAACCTGAAGACCTTCGATTTCAGCAAGGCGCTGCTGGCGTGGGACAATGACTCCTACTCGCGCGATTTCGTGAACTACAACGTCGCGATCGAGCAGGTGCTCTGGCAGGACCGGGGCGGGTTCGAACTGGCCTTCGACTACCAGGATCTTTTCCGGCGGGACTGGGTGGGCTTCAACGGCGTCAACGCCAAGGTCATGCTGGATATCAACGAGACGCTCTGGCTCCCCACGGATCCGAACTACCGCACCTCCGGTGTGGTGGCAGCGATGCCCAATCCGAACTACGGCCGGCCCGTCATCCTGACGAAGGCCAGCAGCCGGCTGGTCGACTCGCAGCGCGAGGCGGCGCGGTTCACCAGTTTCATCAAGCACGACTTCTCCGAAAAGATGCGGAAGGGATCGTGGCTCGGGAAACTGCTCGGACGCCACACGCTCACCGGTCTCGCCGACCGCTCGACCTTCGACGAGCGCTTGATCAACTTCAACCTGACGTCGTTCGGCGACCCGGAGCCCGCACTGCACATCGGTCCGCCGAACGCGCGCCAGTCGAGCAACGGCGTGCGCAATGTGCCGCTGATGTCCTACATCGGGCCGCCGCAGCTCAACGCCTTCACCGATCCCAACTTCAAGCTCAGTGACTTCATCCTCACCCCGGCGAAATACCAGCTCCGCCCGGCGAATGATTTCTCCATTCAGAAACTGAGCTGGAACCTGGGCCCCGATGCGACCAACGCGAACTTCGGCCTCGATTCCCGTGCGAACGGCAACGAGGGCTTCGTCCTCGGCTCGTTCACGCCGCGCGAGGTGCCGAACAAGAACTACCGGTTGCAGCAGACGAAGGTCAGCTCGCTCGCGGTCAACAGCCAGTCGTTCTTCTGGGATCACCTGCTGGTCGTGAACGCGGGCTACCGGCGGGACACGGTGAAGACCTGGCTGAACACGGAAGCGCCGCTCGTCGGGCTCGACGAGATTTCGGACCTCTCGCCCGAGGCATGGAAGCTGGAGAATGGCACGTTCTCGCGGACCCGCAGCAGCATCTTCGGCTACGGCGGCGTGCTCAACCTGCCCCGGCGGTTCCTCCGGCTGCCCGCGGGGCTGAGGCTCTCGGTGCACTACAACACCAGTGAAAACTTCGTGCCCGCGACCGATCGCGTCGACCAATACCGGCGGCCGATCCAGTCGCCCAGCGGCGTCAGCCGGGACTACGGCATCACCGTCAATCTCTGGGACAACAAGGTGGTCGCGCGCTTCAACTGGTTCACCTCCACGCTCGCGCGCGCGAGCGCCAGCGTCTCCGACCTCTTCAACCAGACGAACACGAATATCTTCAATCATTTCGGCCTGCTGAACGCCGACCTCCTGCGGCTCGACGCGAATCACGACGGCGCGATCGACGACGGGGTGCGCAACGCCATCGCGGTCGATCCCGCGACCGGCCTGACGGCGGACGGGCGCACGCGCGACCAGGTGCTGGCGGCGACGTATCCGAATTTCGGACGCCTGAGGGCCGCCCGCGACAGCATCGCCCCGCACCTGACGGACGCGCTGAAGATCGCCTACAACTACCGCATGGACATCGACGGGACGTCGCAGACGCAGTTCGCCGGGACGATCACCGACACCAACGACATTGAATCGAAGGGCTTCGAGGCGGACATCACCTTCAATCCCACGCGCAACCTCCGCCTCGCGTTCAACGCGGCCAGCCAGGAGACGATCAACACGAACATCGCGCCGGCCCTCACGGCGCTGCTCGAGAACACCTGGCTGCCGCATCTCGCGAAATACGGCGATCTCGACTGGAACGCTCCGGCGGAGGTTCTCAGCGGCAACAACGCGACCCAGCAGATCAACGAGCGGTTGCTCGACTATTTTGCCCTCAAGGGCCAGGAGGGCCGGCCGCAGACCGAGCAGCGGAAATGGCGCGTGAACCTGGTGACGCGCTACCAGTTCAGCGAGGGCCGGCTGCGGGGCTTTTCCTTCGGCGGCGCGGTGCGCTGGGAGGACTCGTATGCGAACGGTTATCCGATCCTCAACGACCCGCGCGGACTGATCCTGCCGGACGTGCTGCACCCGTATCTGGCCGAGACTGCGATGAGCTACGATCTCACGCTCGGTTACCGTCGCCGGATCATGGGCAACAAGGACTGGACCGCGCAGGTGAACGTGCGGAATCTCCAGAACATGTTCAGCGACACCCTGACGACCGTGCGCCGCCAGCCCGACGGCACGAGCGCCCGCGTGCGCTACGACCCGCCGTTCCAGGTGCTGGTGACGAACACGTTTCGGTTCTGAGGGGACAATGGGCGCTGCTTTTCGCGATTGAGCCGGACGCCGGCCTCCGCTGGGGTGCGTCGCCACATGAACGCCATTCTCCGGCCGGGGCTCGCTGTTGTCTGCGTCGCGTTGTCCCTCGCCTGGACGGGCTGCCACCTCGCGCGACCGCGCACGTTTGTGCCGCGGAAGGGCGACGAGATCGTCGTCGCCGGGCAGTTGTTTCACACCGGCACACGGGTCGTCACGTGGATGGATCCGCGCGGCTACGACGGTTACCGCGTCGAGCGTCGCTTCGCCCCGTGGGAGGAGAGCAGTTGGGAGAAATCGAAGGAGGCCGTGAAGATTCTGCCGAGCCCCAATCGCTACAGCCAGCGGCGCGACCTGCTGTCGCCCGAGGTCGCGGAGCGCGTGCGCGGCGGTGGCTGGGATCTGCCGACGCTCCAGGGCGTGGTTGATCAGTTCGTGATTCACTACGACGTGGCCGGCTTCAGCCGGAACTGTTTCAAAATCCTTCACGACCAGCGCGGACTCAGCGTGCACTTCATGCTCGATGTCGACGGCACGATTTACCAGACGCTCGATCTGAAGGAGCGGGCGTGGCACGCGACGACAGCCAACAGCCGCTCCATCGGAATCGAGATCGCCAATATGGGCGCCTATCGTCCCGGTCTCCTGCGGGTGCTCAACGAGTGGTATCCGGCGGATGAGAAGGGCCCCTATCTCAAGGTGCCCGAGCGCTTCGGTGATCCCATGTTCTACACGAAGAATTTTGTCGGCCGGCCGGCGCGGCGGGAGCTGGTGCGCGGCGTGGTGCAGGGAACCGAACTGGTGCAATACGATTTGACGCCCGAGCAATATGCGGCGCTGACGAAGCTCACCGCCGCGCTGTGCCAGGTGTTCCCGAAGATCGCCTGCGACTACCCGCGGGCGGCGGACGGCACGCTCGTCACGCGCAAGTTGCCGCCCGACGATCTCGCCCGGTATCAAGGCGTGCTCGGGCACTATCACGTGCAGCAGAACAAGACCGACCCGGGCCCGGCCTTCGACTGGGACCGGGTCATCGGGGGAGCCCGGCGGCTGTTGGGGCTGCGGTGAGGCGGGCTGGGCGGTTATCCCTGACCGCCGTGGTCCGGCTGCGCTCGCCCAGTCAGGGCGGTTGAGGACAACCGCCCCTGCCTACTGCGCCGCCGGGGTGGAGCGCGGCGCAGCGGGCGCGGGCTTGCGCGGAATTTTCTCGTCGCGGATCGCCGCCTGGTAGGCAAACGCCGCGACGATCACCGCCGCCTGCTTGAGGTCGTCGGTGACGGTGCGGTCGTAGACGTCCATGTTCGCGTGGTGCGTGCGGGTCCCGTATTCGATCTCGTCCTGGATGAACTGGAAGCCGGGGAGTCCGACGGCGTCGAACGCCAGGTGATCGGTGCCGCCGGTGTTCGCGAGCGAGACGGTCTCGGCGCCGAGATCCTTGAACGGCTTGAGCCATTGCCGGAAAATCGGCCGGGCGGCCTCGTTGTTCTGAAGATAGATGCCGCGGATCCGGCCGCCGCCGTTGTCGAGATTGAAGTAGGCGGAGAGGTGTTCGTGAGCCGGCTTCTTCTCGATGTCGGTGGCCGGGCCGCGCGGATTCACCGCGAAGGGATCCGGCTCGTCGCGCGACGCGGCAGCAGCGGGAGTGCGCGGCGCGCCGAAGTGCGCGGCGACATACGCCTTCGAGCCGAGCAGGCCCTGCTCCTCGCCGCTCCACAGCGCGACCCGGATGGTCCGGCGTGGCTTGAGCTGGAGCGCCTGCAGGATGCGCACGGCCTCCATCATCACGGCGCAGCCCGCCGCATTGTCGGTCGCGCCCGTGCCGCTGTGCCAGGAGTCGAGGTGGGCGCCGAGCATGACCAGTTCGCCCGCGAGGTCGGTCCCGGGGATCTCCGCCAGCACGTTGGCCGACATCAAGTCCCCGGTGAGATACTCCGCCTGCAACTCCACCGCGACGCACAGGCGCTCGCCCTGCGCGATCATGCGGACGAGCCGGTTGAAGTGTTCGCCGGCGACCGTCACCTGCGGCACGACGGGCGGGGCGTCGGTCTTCCACGGCGAGATCCCGCGCAGCGGGGCGGCGCCCTTCTTCTTTGCGTTGTCGGCCCCGGACTCCTTCGCCGCCAGATCGCCGCCGGGCGATCCGCGGGGTGGATACACGGTGGCGGCGGACGTGAACAGCGTGCCGGACTCGCCGAGGCGGCTCGGCTGCAGCAAGAGTGCGACGCCCTCCTCGGCGTAGAACTGGTAGCGCCGGGGCAGCAGGGCGGTGGCGGCGCGCTGCTCCGGCGTGGCCAGCGGATTGGCCGCGGCGGCGCCGGCGGTGGCGGCCGCGGTCGGGCGGGGCGGGGTGACGCCATCGGAATTGGCCAGCGCGAGGAGATTGGTCTCGGTGCGGCGGGTGGCGAGCGGCTCGAAGCGCAGCTTCATTTCCTGCACCGGGCCGTCGAGCACGACCTTGCCCTTCAGCTTCCCGCGGAACCGCTCGAAGTCCTCGGCCTTCTTGATGTCGACGTGGACGACGTCGGCCTCGAGGGGGCGCCGGCCGATGCCGGGCGACCAGGCCTTGGGAAACGCGATCAGGGGAATGGACTGCGGCGCGATCACCTGCGCGGAGAAACGCCGCAGCACCCAGCCGCGGCCGAAAGGCCCCCACGGCTCGAGCCGGGCGTTCGCGAGTCCCCAACTCGTGAAGCGATCGCGGCTCCACTCGCTCGCGCGGCGCAGTCCAGGCGAGCCGGTGAGCCGCGGACCGGTGATGTCGGTCAGGTAGCTCAGCGTGTTCATGACCTGCGAGCGATTCAGGCCCTCGTCGCGAATGCGTGCGACCGGATCCTCGGCCGGAGCGGGGGCGCCGGACGGGGCGGCTTTCTCCGGGGCCGGCGTCTGGGCAGGAAGCGGAAGGTGGACGCTGCTCGCAAGGAGCAGCAGGGCGGCGACGCGCAAGGGGAGGTGCACGGCGCGAGCATCGCGGCGGCGGGCACGGCGGCAACGCGAAAGGCCGGCGGACGGGCCGCACCATAAATTCCTTGTCATCCTCCGCGCCCGGCGGAATCCACTTGGGCCATGCACTGTCGTCCCTTCTGCCTGATCGTCCTCGCGGCCTTGCTTGCCGTCCCCGCGACGGCCCGGGCCGATCGGGCCTCAGACATTGTCGCCATTCACCTCGAGGCGATCGGCGGGCGAAAGCGGATCGACGCGGTGTCCGCGCTGCGGGCCACCGGCCAGTTGCTCACGACGCGGGACCGGGCGCGCTTCACCATGACGGCGGCGCGGCCGGATCGGGTCCGCATGGAAATGCACTACGAGAGCGGGACGCTGGTGCAGGGCACCGACGGCGTGAATCCGCCGTGGGAGCTCGATCTCGGGAAATCGCCGCCGCGTTTCACGCCGATGTCGCCGGAGACGGCGAAGACGTTTCTCTCCGACGTGGAGTTCGACGATCCGCTGGTGGCAGGTCCGGCGCGCGGGTTCCAATACGAGTTCGCCGGCGAGACCGAGTTCGAGGGGCGGAAGATGTTCCGGCTGCTGGTGACGCGGCGGCTGCGCGAGAGCTTCTTCGTGCTGCTGGACGCGGACACGTTTTTCATCGTCGTCCGGATCGACGAACCGCTGGAACCGGACGGCCGGAAGGTGCAGATCGTGACGCGCTACACCGATTTCCGGCCGGTGCAGGGCGTGCTCGTGCCGCACGAGATCACCGTGACCATCGGCGGCAAGCTCTCGCAGCGCGCGCGAATCGAGAAGATCGAGGCCAACCCGAGGCTGGCGGCCACGACCTTCACGCCGCCGTGACCGGCGGCGTGACGCGGGCCCGGGAGCGCGGCGCGCTCACTCCGCCACGAGCGCCGTGAATCCGCCGTAGACGATCCGTTTGCAGTCGAAGGGCATGTCGTCGGGGTCGCATGTGGCCGCGATGCGCGGGTCCGCCATCACCTTGGCGTTCACGCGATCGCGGTGGGCGCGCGACTTGAAGACGATCCACGAGAAGACCGCGGTCTCGCCCGGCTTGAGCTTCAGCACGCGGGGGAACGGCACGCCCCATTTCGGCGCGAGGTCCTCGCCGGCGCATTCGTAGACCTGCAGCGCGCCGTGTTCGCGCCAGATCTTGGCGGCCTTTTGGGCGATGCGGCGGTAGGCCGCGAGTTTCTTCTTCGGGACGGGCAGGACATAGCCATCGACGTAGTTGGGCATGGGATACTCCTTGGTTGGTGGGATGATTGGAGGGTTGGGGTGGAGGGGATGGCGAGAGCGTCACGGCAATGCCGCCGGCGCGGCGAGAAATTTCAGGCCCGGGTCACCAATGCCGCGAGCCGCTCGAAGCTCTCGCCCCAGCCCTGGTGGAAACCCATCTGTTCATGGCGCTCGCGGTTGGCCGCGGTCCAGTGCAGCGCCCGCGCGGTCAACAGCGTCTTGCCGTCGTGATCGTCAAAGGTCGTGATCGCAGTGAAGAAGGCGTCGGGGTCGGGCCGCCAGCCGGGGCCGAAGGCATCGGTGAAGACCACGCGCGACGGCGCCACGACTTCGAGGAACACGCCCTTCGTCGGATACTCGGTGCCGTCCGGCGCCCGCATTACGGTGCGAAAGATGCCCCCCGGCCGCAGGTCCATCTCGCAGACCGGCGTGGTCATGCCGTGCGGACCCCACCACTCCGGGAGGCGGCGCGTCCACACGTGGAAGACGCGTTCGCGCGGCGCGGCGATGAGGCGCGTGAGAACCAGTTCGCGATCCGCGCTGGCGGGCCGAAGCGGTGGGCTGGCAGTGGAGTCCATGGAGTTGTCGGAACCCGGGGAGCGATCGGCGGCGATCGCGTTGTGGCCGGGTTCGTGGAATCAACGAATGAACCCCGCCGATCCGGACACGGCAGAAAACGATCGCACAATGTCTTTTCGTCCGCCGCTCGTTCGTTGTAGAGGTCAGTCCCCACCGCAACCGCCGCTCACGACGCCTCATCATGGAAACCCACCCGCCCTCCGCCGTCGCCCCGTTCCTGCTCTTTTTTCGCAATTCCGGTCCCGAGACGCACCAGCACCTCTCCCCGGAGCAGCGCCAGCAGCTCGTGACGCGCTGGAACGCCTGGTATGACGCTCTCGCCATCGCCGGGAAAGCCGTGGAAGGCCAGCCGCTGGAACTGGAGACGCGGCTGGTCTCCGGCCCGGAGGGCTCGCGCGTGGTCGACGGCCCGTTCGCTGAGGCGAAGGAGGCGATCGGCGGCTACGTGAAGCTGCTGGTCGGCAGCGTCGAGGAGGCGACCGCGATCGCGCAGCGCCATCCCGGCCTCGATTACGGACTGATCATCGAAGTGCGCCAGATGACGGCGAGCTGCCACCTGGGTGTCACGGCCGGGCATGGCGCGACCCGCGAAGCGACGGCGGTATAAGGAACGGCGTGACGCCCGAGGACCCGGCAGAGCCGCGCGCCGGCGGTGGGAACGGAACCGCGGCGCCGGGGGCGCGCCCGGCGCAGTTGGTGGAGCATTTTTTCCGGCACGAGACCGGGCGGCTGCACGGTGCGCTCGTCCGGCTCGTCGGGGTGCAGAATCTCACGCTCGCGGAGGATGTCGCGCAGGAGGCGATGCTCCGGGCGCTGCGCACGTGGTCGATGGGCGGCGTGCCCGCCAATCCGTCGGCCTGGATCACGCGCGTGGCGATGAACCTCGCGCGCGACGCGCTGCGCCACCAGCGCATGTCGGGCGCGAAGGAGCCGGCGATCATCACGCACCTCGAGCTGACCGCGCCGACGCCGGCGGTCGCAGTCGGCGGGGCGCACGAGATTCGCGATGATGCGTTGCGGCTGTTGTTCGTGTGCTGCCACCCGTCGATCGCGCCGGACGCGCAGGTCGTGCTCGCGTTGAAGGTGCTCTGCGGTTTCAGCACCGGCGAGATCGCGCGGGCGTTTCTTTCCAGCGAGGCGGCGATCGAGAAACAGCTCACGCGCACGAAGCAGCGCATCCAGGAAGCCAACCTGCCGTTCGACATCCCGGAGGGTGAGGACCTCGCGCCGCGGCTGAACGGCGTGCTGGGCGCGCTGTATCTGCTGTTCAACGAGGGTTACAAGGCGTCGGCCGGCGAACGCCTGCTGCGCGAGGACTTGTGCCGCGAGGCGATCCGCCTGATGACGCTGCTGCTCGCGCACCCGGCCGGCCGGACGCCGCCGAGCCGGGCGCTGCTCGCGCTCATGCTGCTGACGGCCGCGCGGTTTCCATCGCGGCTGGATGAGCACGGCGAACTGCTGCGGCTCGACGACCAGGATCGCAGCAAGTGGGACCAGGCGCTGATCGAGCGCGGCCTGATCGAACTCGTGGCCGCCGCGCAGGGCGGCGAACTCAGCGAATATCACCTGCAGGCGGGCATCGCGGCGTGCCATTGCACGGCGGCTGACTACGCGTCGACGGACTGGAGCCGGATCCTGCGGCACTACGACGCACTCGCCCAACTGAAGCCGTCGCCGATCGTGGCGCTGAACCGGGCTGTCGCGGTGGCGAACGTGCACGGGCCGCAGGCCGGCCTGGCGGCCATCGAGGCGATCCCGCAGCGCGAACGGCTGGAGTCGCACTACCTGCTCCACGCCGTGCTGGGCGAGCTGCACTGGCGGCGCGAGGATCACCGGGCGGCCGCCGAGCATTTCCGCCGCGCGCTGCAGTTGGCGCACGTCGGCCCGGAGCAGCAGTTTCTCGCCCGCATGCTCGACCGCTCGGTGGAACTGCTGCCGAAAGGGCCGTGACCCGCCGCGGGGCGGCGCTCGTCAGCCGGAGTCGGCGCGCGGCACGAAGAAGCCCTGCTCGATCCAGGCGGGGCGCCAGCGCGCCCACGCGGCGGCGGCCTCCTCCGGCGAAACCGCGTTGGCGCGCGCAGTCGCCGCCAATGCGGCGGAGAGGGGCTCGCCCTCCAGCATCCGCCGCAGCAACTCATGCTGCGGCGCCATCAGGCGAAACATCCCGACGCGATAGTCCTTGCGCAGGATCGCGATGCGCGTGACGCCCCGGGCCGGCAGCTCCGGATCGGTTCCCGCGGAGACGCTGTGGTAGTAGGCGTCCACCGGAAAATCGTAGCAATGCAGGCTCAGGCTCGGCTGCGGCGCGAGGCGGTCGTCGGGGGTGGCGGCATCGGCCAGCGCGTGGCCCTCGTGTCCGGCCGCGTCGAACTTGAGAAACACGTCCCACTCGTAGCGCGCGAGCTGCACCATGAAGTCCGCCCACACCTCACGGCGCTCCGGCGGCTCGGTGGCGTCGGGGCGGGTGGCCTCGAGATAGCCGGCGAAACGGGCGCCGAGATCCGACAGCGTGGGGCTGCGCGAAGCGTGGACGCGCAGATACTCCTCGACGAAATCGCCGAAGAGTGGCTCGCCGAGCGCGTGGCGCAGCGCCTTGAACTGGCCACCCATGCATTCGCGCAGCCGCGCGAGGTAGCCGCGCTGGTAGATGGCGAGGCGCTGCTGCGCGGTGAGCGTGGCCGAGGGCGCGAGATGCTCCTCGACCGCGCGGGCCTGCGCCGCCGGATCGGGCCGGAGGATGCAGCCCTGCATCCACTGCTGCACGCCGGCGAGGGAAGTGGGTTCCGCGCTCACGCGTTTTTCGTGACCGTCTGCGCCATCACCGAGGGCACCATGAAATCGATCGGGTTGGAAATCGTGGCGGCGTCGCTCACGGGCCCGCTGACGATGTGCGCCGGGTCGAAGGCGCCGTGCATGTAGTCGCGGGCCTTGAGCAATTCCTCCACGCACTGCGCGAAAGGCGGGATGTTGCCGTCCCATTCCAGGAGCGTCGAAGCGCCGCCGGTGCGCGCCCAGGCGAGGCGGTAGAGTTCCCACACGCTGCGCACGACGGGGCGGTCGTGCGTGTCGATGATGTGCGTGCCGCAGTTCTGGTGGCCGGCGAGGTGCATCTGCCCGACGCGATCGCCCGGCAGCGCCTCGATGTAGTCGACGGGATCGTGGCCGTGATTGAAGCAGGAAACGTAACAGTTGTTCACGTCGAGCAGCAGGCCGCAGCCGGTCAGTTCGGTGAGGCGGCGGAGGAACTCCGGCTCCGGGATGCTCGACTGCGTGAACTCCACGTAGGTGCTGGGATTCTCGAGCAGCAGGGGGCGCTCGAGGAAATCCTGCACGACGCGGACGCGCGCGGCGACATGGCGGAGCGCCTCCTCCGTGAGCGGGATCGGCAGGAGGTCGTGCGTATTCGTGCCGAGGATGCCGGTCCAGCAGAGGTGGTCGCTGATCCACGGCGGCTTCACCTCGGCCGCGAGCGCCTTGAGCGCGGCGAGGTAGTCGAGGTTCAACGGATCGCTGCTGCCGATGGAGAGCGACACGCCGTGCAGCACGATGGGGTAGCGTTCGGCGATCTGGCGCAGCACGTGGCGCGGCCGGCCCTGCGAGTAGATGAAGTTCTCGGAGATGACCTCAAACCAGTCCACGGCCGGCCACGTCGCGAGGATGTGGTCGAAATGCACGTGCCGCAGCCCGAGACCGAGGCCGAGCCGGGGAAGGCGCGCGCCGGTCGAACCGGGCCGCGCGCCAGAGAGCGTTGCCGCGGGATCAGACACAGCTGCCACCGCCGCTCATGCCGCTCGCGCCGCAGGCGGTGTAGCTGCCGCCCGACTGGACCTGCAGCCACTCGCCGGTGGGACCGTTTTGCATTGGCGACGGGCCGACCTGGCGCTGGGCCTTCGCCATGCGCGCCTCGAACAGCGCCCGCGCGCGCAGCCACACGCTCTGGCCGCGGTTCGGTCCGTCGGTGGAGAAACGCTCGGCGTTGATCGGCACCGCGCACGAGCCCTGCCAGGCGCAGTCGTTGTTGCCGGGATTGTTGTATTGCTCCTCGCCGCTGCCGTAGAGGCCGCAGCCGCCCTGGCCGCGACAGTTGTTGTTGGTGTGGCAGGAATGGGGCGCGGCGGTCGCGCACTGGCCGGTGCCGGCGCAGGTGTTGGTGCCCCAGCGGTCGTGGCCCTTGCAGGCGTTCAGGCCCATGCAGGCGTGGAGTTCGAGGGGATTGGTGAGGTTGGGCGGCGGAGTCGGCGTCGCAGCCGGAGCCGGGGTCGGGGCGGGAGTGGGGGTGGAAGCGCTCATGGTCGAAGGGGAGGGTGAGGTGGGGGAGCTTCAGAAGCGGACGGCGCCGTCGGGGCCGACGGTCAGTTCGGGGAGGTCCTTCATCCGCTGGAGAATGTTCGGGTTGTATTGCTGGAAGTCGGACGGCGTCAGGGCAAACAGCGCGATCATCTCCTGCTTGGCGGTGGCGAGGCTCTTGAACGGGTAGTTCTCGAAGGTCGGGGCCAGCGCGGGACCGTCGCCGAGGTTGCCGGTCGTGCCGTTGCCGGTGAGGGAATAGTAGCGCATCGCGCCGACGATCTTGTCCAAGACGAAGATCATGGCCTTGTGCATGCCGATGTTGAACACCATGTGCTGCGCGGCCCCGCTCAACTGGAAGCTGAGCTGCGTGAGCTGGAAGACATAGGTGAAGACGGCATTGGCCAGATTGGCGAACGGACGGAAGTCGTAGGCGGAGATCGCCGCCGGCGTGTAGGAGGCGACCGTCGGGTTGTCCGGAAAGGGAAACACGAAGGAGTTGATCTCGGCGGCGGTGAAACCGGCGAGCTCGTCGCGCACCTGCTTGAACTTATACCAGTGCGTCTCCTCGAGCTTGGCCGGGTCGTCGAACTCGTGCTTCGGATCCTGGGGGTTGCCCTCGCCCTGCTCGCAGATGGTGTTGATCGCCTGGAGGGCGGACGCCTGGTCGACGACGGTGACGAGACCACCGCTGTCATGGGCATCGGGATACACGGCGGCGGCGGCGAGCTTGGTGGAGTCGGGCAGCGTCTTCGCGCCGGTCAGCACCGCCGCGTCGGACGGGTAGATGGTGTCGACGTTGTTGGGGCTGTAGTAGCCGCGCTTGGGGCCGAGCTGCGAGCCGGCGGCGTGGGCGAAATCGGCATCGGTGCCGTATTTCTGGATCTGGTCGGCGATGTAGTCGTAGAACTGGCCGATGGTGTTCCAGTTGTTGCCCTGGGGCACTGCCCCGCGTTTTTCGGGATACTCGATGCCGAGGAAGTAGCCGAGCTGCATCGTGGTCAGGCGGGAGAGTGGCACCTTGAACTCACCGGTGGCCTGCGGATCGGGATTGAAGGCCGGGTTGTGATGCGGGAGCGGTGTTGGGTATTTCGTCGACGGTTTCTGGTAGAGATTGAGATCGGGCGTGCCGCCGAGCGCCCGGATGAGATTTCCCGCGAGCGACATGTGCAGCATCTCCTCGACCGCGACGCTCATGATCAGGCCGCCCGCCTTGTTGGCGAAGGTCTTGATCTGGTCCTGCCGGGCGGCCGACGTGCCGGCCGGGAACGTGGAGGGCTGGCGCTGAATCGAGTAGTAGGTGAACAGGTAGATCGGAACGGTGCTGTATTCGATCTCCAGGGCGGTTTGCAGGTGGGCGAGCAGGCTGGCGCGTTGTTGCGGAGTCATTTTTAGGGGGAACGTGCAGTGACGTAGAGGCCATGGGACTCCCGCGACAGCGCAAAGACTACCGGGATTCCGGTAGGGACCCGCGCGGTGCTCCGGACCAGACGCGCGCCCGGTCGCGTCTGGCCCGCCGCCCGAGCCCGCCGCTCAGCCCGCGGCGCGAATCTTGATCAGCAGATCCTTCGCCTCGACGGTGTCGCCGAGGGCGACGTGCAGCTCGGCGACGACGCCGGTGCACGGCGCGTAGACGGTGTTCTGCATCTTCATCGCCTCCATCATGAGCAGCTTGTCGCCCTTCGCGACCTTGGTGCCGACGGAGACCTGGAGCTGTGCGATCAAGCCGGGGATCGGCGCCGCGACCTGCGTGGGGTCGGCGAGGTCGGCCTTGGGGCGGGCCTTCGTCTTGGGCGTGACGGTCTTGTCGAGGATGAAGGTCTCGCGGCCGATGCCGTTCAGCTCGTAGCTGATGGCGCGGCGGCCCTCCTTGTCGGGCTGGCCGATCGAAATCAGCCGGATGATCAGGACCTTGCCCTCCTCGATGTGCACCGAGATCTCCTCGCCCGGCTTCAGGCCGTAGAAGAAGGCCGGCGTGGGCAGGACGGAGACATCGCTGAACGCCGCCGCGTGTTTCGCGAAGTCGGCGAAGACCTGCGGATACATGAGGTGCGAGTAGAGGTCGTCCTCCGTCGCGGCGCGCTTGAGCTTCTCGGCGACCTCCGCGCGGGTCTTCTCCAAATCGAGCGATGACGCCTCACCGGGGACGGTTCGCCCTGCCTTTTTCTTGAGCGTCGCCTCGTATTTCGCGCGCGCCTGCTTGTGCCGTTCGGCGCCGAGCACGACGAGGGAGACGCGCTCCGGCCAGCCGCCCTCGGGCCAGCCGAGGCCGCCCATCATCATATCGATCACGCTCTCGGGAAACGCGGTCGTGCCCGGCTCGAGGTTCACGACGTCGGCCGGCTTGATGCCCTTGCTGAAGAGGAAGAGCGCCATGTCGCCGACGACCTTGGAGCTGGGCGTGACCTTCACGATGTCACCGAAAAGCTGATTCACCTCGGCGTAGGTGCGCGCGATCTCGGGCCAGCGGTGGCCGACGCCCATCGAGGCGGCCTGCTCCTTGAGGTTGGTGTATTGGCCGCCGGGCATCTCGTGGAGATAGACCTCCGCCGAGCCGCTCTTCGGCGCGGTGTCGAACGGGCGGTAGTATTCGCGCACGATCTCCCAGTAGTCGGAGAACTCGTTGAGGGCGGGGAGATCGAGCTGCGTGTCGCGCGGCGTGTGCTGCAGTGCGGCGACGATCGAGTTGAGGTTCGGCTGCGAGGTGCTGCCGCTCATCGCGGCGAGCGCGAGGTCGACCACGTCGACGCCCGCGTCGGCGGCCCGCAGGATGCTCGCGGCGGCGATGCCGCTGGTGTCGTGCGTGTGGAAGTGAATCGGCAGGCCGATCTCCTCCTTCAGCGCCTTCACGAGCTTCGCGGCGGCGTAAGGGCGGCAAAGGCCGGCCATGTCCTTGATCGCGAGGAAGTGCGCGCCCATCCGCTCGAGCTCGCGCGCCATCTTCACGTAATACTGCAGGGAAAACTTGTCGCGGCGATCGTCGAGGATGTCGCCGGTGTAGCAGAGGGCGGCCTCGCAGACGCCGTGGGTGGAGTTCACCGCCTCCATCGCGACGCGGAGGTTCGGCAGGTAGTTCAGCGAGTCGAAGACGCGGAAGATGTCCATGCCGCTGGCGGCGGCGTGCTTCACGAAGCCGGCGACGACGTTGTCGGGGTAGTTGGTGTAGCCGACGGCGTTGGCGCCGCGGAAGAGCATCTGGAAACAGATGTTCGGCACGCGGGCGCGGAGGTGGCGCAGGCGCTCCCACGGATCCTCGTTGAGGAAGCGCATCGCGGTGTCGAAGGTCGCGCCGCCCCACATCTCGAGCGAGAAGAGGTTGGGCGCGCGGCGCGCGAGCGAGTCGGCGCAGGCCAGCATGTCGTAGCTGCGCACGCGCGTGGCCATGAGCGACTGGTGGGCGTCGCGCCAGGTCGTATCCGTGATCAGGAGGCGCTTCTGCTTCGCCGTCCACTCGGCGAACTTCCGCGGGCCGAGTTCGAGCAGCTTCTGGCGCGTGCCGGCCGGCGGCGCCACGGCGTGATCCGCCGGCGGCACCGGCGCGGTGGCGAACGGCTTGTCGGGGCGGAAGCCCTTGGCGTGGGGGTTGCCGTTGACGATGACGTTGCCGAGGAAGGTGAGGAGCTTGGTCGCGCGGTCGCGGCGGGCCTTGAAGGCGAACAGCTCGGGCGTCGTGTCGATCAGCGTCGTCGTGGCCTGGCCGGAGCGGAACTGCGGGTGGGCGATGAGATTCTCGAGGAACGGGATGTTCGTCTTCACTCCGCGGATGCGGAATTCGCTCAGCACGCGGCGCGCGCGGTTCATCGCGATCTCGTAGGTCTGGCCGCTGGTGATGCTCTTCACCAGCATCGAGTCGTAGAACGGCGTGATGACGGCGCCGGCATAGCCCATGCCGCCGTCGAGGCGGACGCCGAAGCCGCCCGGGGAGCGGTAGGCCATGATGCGGCCGTAGTCCGGCATGAACTTGTTTTCCGGATCCTCCGTGGTGATGCGGCACTGGATGGCGAAGCCGTTGCGCGGCACCTCGGTCTGGTAGGGCATGCCCACCTCGGGCGAGTGCAGGGCGTGGCCCTGGGCGATCAGGATCTGGGCGCGGACGAGATCGAGGCCGGTGATCACCTCGGTGACCGTATGCTCGACCTGGATGCGCGGGTTCATCTCGATGAAGAACCACTCGTGGCGGTCGAGATCGTAGAGGAATTCGACGGTCCCGGCGTTGTCGTAGCGGATTTCGCGGGCGAGGCGGGCGGCGGCGTCGCAGAGTTCGCGGACAATCTGCTCGGGCAGACCGAAGGAGGGGGCGACCTCGACGACCTTCTGGTGGCGGCGCTGGACGGAGCAATCGCGCTCGTGGAGATGGATGACGTTGCCGTGCTTGTCGCCGAGGA
>CAZENI010000056.1:0-25552 GCA_964513055.1 uncultured Opitutus sp. | reverse complement strand
CGAGCGACGGCGTGAACTGGACCACGCGCCACCTCGGCTTCTGCGAGGACGGCGCCGTCAGCGGCGCCGCGGGCGGCGGGCAGTTCCTCCTCGTGCTCGAATCCGGGCGGCTGATCACCTCGGCCACGGGCGAGACGTGGACCGAGCGGACGTTTGTCGTCGAGGAGAAGCCGCGCGCGATCGCGTTTGCCAACGGCCAGTTCTACGTTTTCGCGCATTCGGGTGGGGTCTACACGAGCGCGACTGGCGCGGCCTGGACCTTCCACTCCCTGGCGCCTTCCACCACCGGCGTGACGCACCTCAACGGCCACTTCCTGCTTGGGGATAATGGCGGCACGTTCTACTCGTCGACGGACGCCGTCACGTGGACGCCGCGCGCCATCGGCCTGCCCGGGACGGTCCAGGGCGTGGCCTTCGGCGGCGGGCTTTATGTGGTCGTCACCGACGCGGGCGCGATCGCCACGTCGCCCACGCTATCGACCTGGACGCAGCGCACCTCGGGCACGACGCAGGCCCTGACCGCCATCACGTATGCCAACGGGATGTTCATGGCGGTCGGCGGCGGCGACCCCACGCCCGTCGTGCTCACGTCGCCCACGGGCGAGACGTGGACGAATCGCGCCGGCTCGCTGACGTCCGCCCCGCTCAACGCCATCGTCGCCAACGGCACTGCGAGCCTCGTTGCGGTTGGCGAAGGCGGCACGATCCTCCGCTCGACCAATGGCAGCACCTGGGCCGCCGCCAGCGGCGCGATTCCGAATGCCGGCTACCAGGATGTCACTTTCCTCGGCGGCGCGCCCGGTGCCTACGTCGCGGTGGGCAACGGCGGTGTCATCAGCCGCTCCACGGACGACGGCCTGACCTGGTCGACGATCGCCGCGGGGCCCGCCGCGACGCTGCGCACCGTGCGCGCGCTCAACGGCCAGCTCTTCGCCGCGGGCGACAACGGCACCGTGCTCACCTCGGTGAACGCCGGTGCGTCGTGGACCACGGTGCCGTTTCCGGCCGGCGTCGCGATCAACGCCCTCGGCTTCGGCAAGGGCACGTATGTCGCGGTCGGAGCCGGTGGCGCGATTCGCACCTCGACCGACCTCTCGAACTGGACGCTGCGGACGTCTGGGACCCCGGTGTCGCTCAACGAAGTCGCCTTCGGCAGCGACGTGTTCGTCGTGGCCGGCAACGGTGGCGTGCTGCTCACCTCGGCCGACGGCGTCGCGTGGACGACGGTGCCGCCCGTGACCTCGAACGATCTCAACTGGGTCGGCTACTCGAACGGCGTATTTGCCGTCGCGGCCGGCAATTTCGTGCTGGTCTCGGCGGACGCCACCGAGTGGCTGCCGCGCTACGTCGGCGGCGCCGGTCTGGCCGCACGCATCAGCGAACTCGAGGTCTTCAACGATCGCCTCGTCAGCGTCGGCGCGCTCGGCACGATCCGCTCCGGCGGCCTGTTGCCCGCCATTGGGCAGCAGCCGCTCGATCAACTCGTCGTCGCGGGGGGCACCGCGCGGTTCCGGGTGCTCGCCCGCGGCGCCGCCGCGCCGGGGGCGTATCAGTGGTTCAAGGGCACCACGCTGCTCACCGGAAAGACCAACGCCGAACTCGTCCTCCCGGGCGTGCAGGCGGGCGATGCCGGCGGCTACTCCGTCACGCTGTCCGCGCCGGCGGCGCTCGGTGGCTCCATCACGAGTGCGACGGCCACGCTCTCGATCGGCAGCGCGCCGGATCTCGCGCTGACCACGGCAGGCACGCAGGTCGTGAACGTGGGACAGACACTCACCCTCAGCGCGACCGCCACGGGCACACCGGCGCCGACGTTCCAATGGACGCGCAACGGCGATCCGCTCCCGGGTGCGACCAACGCCTCCTACGCGCTCACCGGCGCGTCCTCCGCCCAAGCGGGCACCTATCGCGTCACCGCCACGAACGCGTTTACCAGCGTCACCAGCGATCCGATCGTCGTCGTGGTGCTGACGAGCGACCTCATCGTGCTGTCGGCGCGCAGCCGCGTGCCCGCCGGCGGGACAAGCTCGGCCAGCTTCACGATCGAGGGCACGCAGGCGAAGTCCGTGCTGATCCGCGGCGTCGGCCCGGCGCTGTCCGGCTTCAGCGTCGCTGACCGTCTCGCCGATCCCCGGATCCGCCTCTACGACCGCCACCGCACGGAGATCGGCGCGAACAACGACTGGTCGGCGCCCGGCGCGAACAGCCCCGGCGCCACGCCGATCTTTCCCGCGGGCAGCAAGGACGCCGCCCTGGTGACCTCCCTGGCGCCCGGCACGTATCACGTTGTCCTGGACGGCGCCGATGGCGGCGGCGGCATTGCGCTGCTGCAGGTCTACGATCTCGAGACCGCGAAGCCGCGCCTCGTAATGCTCACGACCCGCGCCCAGGTCGGTCTCGGCGACGACCTCGTCGTCGTCGGTTTCACGCTCGCCGGCACGCTGCCCCGGCGCCTCTTACTGCGCGCGCCCGGCCAGCATCTGCTGAGCGGCTACGAGCGCGCGACGTCCGGCCTCCTCGTCGATCCGGTGATTCGCCTTTACGACGCCGGCGGGTTCGTGGTCGCCGAGGTCGACGACTGGTCGGCGGACAACGCGGACATCCTCGCGGCCGCAGCGACGGTCGGGGCGCCGCCGTTCAACGGCTACACGCTCGATTCGGCGATGGTAGTGGACCTCGCGCCGGGCAGTTACACGGCGGAGCTGGTGGGTTTCGCCAACTCGACGGGCGAGAGCCTGCTCGAGATCTTCGAAGTCGACGCGCAGCGCGCGACCAGCGCCGCGCCCGCGCTCACGTGGGCGCCGGCGAATCAGATCGGTGTGCTCGGCGGCGAGGTGGTCTTCAGCGCCCATGCGATCGGCCAGCCGGTCGCGACCTATCAGTGGCGGCGCAACGGCCTGGAGATCGCCGGGGCGACCGGGCCGGCGCTGCGGTTGTTCAACCTGCAGTCCTCGGACGCGGTGCTCGGCGGCACGCCGGTGGTCTACGATGTCGTGGCGAGCAATACGGCCGGCAGTGTTACGAGCCCGCCGAGCACGCTGACGCTGCTGCCCGAGTTCCACTCGGCGGACTCCAACCGCAACCACCGCATCAGCCTCTTCGAACTCACGCGCGTGATCGAACTCTACAACACGCGCGCCGGCACGGTGCGCACGGGCGAATATCGTTCGCAGGACGGCAGCGAGGACGGCTTCATGCCGGGCCCGGGGACGCGCACGAGTTTCCATTCGTCCGACGCGAATCGCGACGGCCGGATCGATCTCACGGAGCTGACCCGCATCATCGAGCTGTTCAACCATAGCCAGGGCAGCGAGCGCACCGGCGAGTATCACGCCGAGTTCGGCACCGAGGACGGCTTCGCGCCCGGTCCCCGCTTCTTCTCCCGCGGGGATGAGTAGCGGAAACGCGCAGTAAGTAGAGTAGGACCGGCGCTCGTCGCCGTGCCGGCGAGCGACATGCGTTATTGACGAACGGTCCTCCGAACGCCCAGCCGACCTTGCGCCACGCGCACGCATTGGCGGCCTTGCTGTAGGCCCGGCCGCTGGCCGGGCTTTTTCTGACTCCGCTTGCGTGTCCCGCGCCGGGCCCGTCGTTCGTCGGGATCCAGAACAACGAAGAAGACGGACCCACCATGAGAACGATCATTGCCATCACCCAGGTCACGCTCGACGGCGTCATGCAGGCGCCCGGCCGCCCCGAGGAGGATCCGTCGAACGGTTTCACCCATGGCGGCTGGGCGATGCCCTTCATGGGCGACGACGCGGGCCGGGCGGTCGGCGAACTGATCGCCGGTGAGTTCGCTCTGCTGCTGGGTCGACGGACCTACGAGATCTGGGCCTCCTACTGGCCGCAGCGCGACGATCACCCGATCGGCCAGGCCTTCAACCGGGCGACCAAACACGTCGTCACGCGCACCCTGGATCGCCTCGGCTGGGAACGGTCGCAGCGCATCAGCGGCGAAGTCGTGGACGAACTGCGCCGGCTGAAGGCGTCGGAGGGGCCGGTGTTGCAGGTGTGGGGCAGCAGCGAATTGCTGCAGACGCTGCTCGCCGCCGACCTGATCGACGAGCACCGCCTTTGGGTCTTTCCGGTGGTGCTCGGTGAAGGCAAGCGGCTGTTCGGGACCGGCGTGCCGCCCCGCAGCCTCACCTTGGTCGCCACGCGCCGCACGCCCACGGGCGTCCTCATCAACACGTATCGCCCGAGGCGGGGTGGGGACTGTATCAGATAGCTGCGCACCGCCGCGCAGCGCCCATGGTGCGGAGTCTGGCGCCGAGAGTGAGTGCACCATCTGTCGATTGTTCACACATGACCCTTTGGCGGCCTCATTGCGACAATGCGGTTGCGCTCGTGAAACCTGCCGACACTTCAGAGTGCGTCCCCGCGCCGAACACGTCATATAACCTCAACAGGTCAATCCCATGCCCGACGAACTGATCGATCCAGACAAAGCAGCCCAGCGCTACCAGGACACGCTGAAGGCCGGCATGGAAACCGCGTCCAGCCAGCACGACGCTCTGGTCCAGGCGATCCAGGAAATTGTCCCTGACAAATACGCGGCAATTATGGCACAGGCGGCTTACAATATTCGGATGCGTCAACGCGAACAAAGTGGAGAGTCCAGGGAGGGTTATTTCGCGTAAGCCCGACCGCGGCAGGTGCTGCTGGCTCGACGGGGTCACGAGCCGCCTTTCGATCTGAGTCTCTCGAGTGAAAGGGCGCTTCAACTGCGCGGGTTTCGGCCCGGAGGGTGTTGAAAATGGCCGTTTCGGGTGGCGGGAGCCGTGGGGATTTCCTGGCTGTGTCTCGCGGCGCCGGACGAAACGCTCACGCGTTCCGCTACGCGGTCGCCCCGAACTCCATCCATAGTTGGTCGCCCGCTGTGGAAGGCGCGGTGACGCGCTTCAGTTCCGCGGCTGCCGCACGAGCGCGTTGGCCTCGGCGTGGGTCGGGTCGATTTCGAGCGTGCGGCGGGCGGCGGCGATCGCGGCGGGTCTGTCTCCGCGCTGCCAGAGGATCGTCGCGCGGGCCCAAGGATAGTCGGGCACCCGCGGCGCGATTTGCTCCGCCGCTTCGAGCGCCGCTATCGCCTCGGGCACGCGGCCGGTCTGGGCGAGAAGCAGGCCGAGGTTGTAGGAGGCGCGGTCGTGGCGCGGGTCGCGGCGGAGGGCCTCGCGGAGCGCGAACTCGGCGTCGGGCAGCTTGCGCGCGCCGGCGAACGCGAGCGCGGCGCTGAAGGCGGCCGGCGCATCCGTCGGGTTGAGCTGGGCGGCCCGCCACAGCGAAGCGGCGGCCTCCGGGGCCTTGCCGAGTTCGTTGAGCACGAGGCCGAGGGCGTCGTGGAGGCCGGCGGAGTTCGGGTCCCACGCCACGGCCTGGCGCAGGTGCGGCTCCGCTTCCGCGGCGCGGCCGCGGTTGAACAGATCCTGGCCAATCCGCAGGCGGCCCGCGGGCTGGTCGGCGCTCACGGCGAGATACGCGTCGAGCTCGCGGCGCAGCGGCGAGTTTTCCGGCAGCTCGGCGGAGAGCGGCCACGCGGCATCGAGGCGGACGAGGCGCGAGGCGTCGTTGAGCAGGGGGCGCAGGGTGGCGGCCTCGCCCGGCACGCTGGCGAGCACCTGCGCGCCGGCGGACCGCACGAGCGGGTCGGCGTGCTTTGTGGCGTCGCGCGCGGCGGCGACCACGCGCGGCTCGGCCGCGGCGTATCCGCGGGACAATTGCAGCAGGGTCGCGTGCCAGGCCGGGACCTCCTCGGTGGCGATCAACTCGAGCAGCCGGCCGGCGGCCTCCGGCTTGCCGGCCTGGGCGGCGGCGACGACGCGCGTGCGCTGGCGCTGGCGCGAATCCATCTTCGCGCCATACCACTGGTCGGTGTGCGTGATCGCCCAGTCGACGCTTTGGTCGGTGTGGCAGCGGTTGCAGGCGTTGGGGATGCCGAGCTCCTTCGTGAGCAGCGGGTCGGGCTTGAGGAAGCCGTGGTCGTGCCGCGGATCGCGCTGCATGTAGGTCGTGGTCGGCATGTGGCACGTCACGCACTGGTTGCCGGTGCTGTCGGCCTTGTGGTGCGAGTGCGCCACCGGATCGATGATCGGGGCGTTGTTGCGCGGCGACGGGCCGTGGCATTGCAGGCAGATGGAGTTGTCGCGCACCGGGAGCCGGGTCTGGCCGCTGTGGGAATCGTGACAGTCGAGGCAGGTGACGCCGGCCTTGCCGCCCATGCGGCTCGTGAGGAGCGAGGTGTAGTTGAAATCCTCATCCTTCACCTGGCCGTCCGGGTAGAACACCGCGGCCTCGGTGGGCAGGGTGAGGCGGTAGTGATCGTTGTAGTTGCCGAGCGGCTGGAGGCGGCCGGTGAGGAGTTCGTTGCGCGCGTGGCAGGGCGCGCAGGTCTCGGCGGCGCGTTTCGTCTCCTCCGGGGTCATCGAGAACGGCACGCCGGTGGGCTTGCGGTTCGGATCGACGTGGCTCGCGGTCATCTCGCCGTGGCATTGGGCGCAGCCGACGCCGTGCTCGCGCCAGGTCGTGGCGTAGGTGTCGGTCGTCGGGTTGTAGTTCTTATGGTAGTCGGTTGTGTGGCAGTGGGCGCACATCGAGTTCCAGTTCATGCCGCGGCCGCGCCAGTGGCCCCACTCGCCGGGCTGGCGGCGCTCGTCGCCAAACACGTTGAACCATTCCTTTTTGTGCGGATCGAGGGCGAGCTCGGCCGCCTGGTAGCGGCCGCCGCCGACCGGCACGATGTATTGCTGCAGGGGCGTGTGGCCGAGGACGAAGTCCGCGGTGTAGGTGCTGTCGGGCCCGGTGCCGCGTTTCTCCGTGAACAGCGGGCGTCCGTCCTTCCACTCGGTCCGGTAGTCGACACCATGCAGCGGAAACGTCCGCGCCGGCTCGAACGTCGCCTGATCCTTCGCGGGCTCGATCGGGCGGTGGGCGAGCGCGTGGTGCGACGTGGACCACGCCTTGTAGATCTCTTCGTGGCACGATTTGCACTCGCCCGACTTGAAGGCAGTCGGGGCCGGCGGCGCGCTCGCGACCGCCGTCGTCGCGGTGTCGCGGCGGCAGCCGGCGGCGAGCGTCGTGAGCAAGATGATACCGGCCAGGCCCGCGGCGACGAGGCCGGCGAGGCGCAGGGGGCGGCGGCGCGGCTCCGGCGCGGTCGGGGAGGGACTCATCGGGTGCTGAAGCGGTAAAGGGTGGTGGAGCGGAGGGTCGTCCCGGGCACGAGGATCGTCGAGGGAAACGCGGGGCGGTTCACGGAGTCGGGGAAATGCTGCGTCTCGAGGCACAGGCCGGCGCGGTGCGGGTAGACGTGGCCGTTCTTCCCGGCGAAGGAGCCCTTGAGGAAATTACCGGAGTAGAATTGCATGCCCGGCTCCGTGGTGAAGACCTCGAGCACGCGGCCGGAGCGCGCGGAATAGACCGCCGCGGCGAAGGTCGGCGAGCCGTCGGGCGCCGGCGCGAGCACGTAGTTGTGATCGTAGCCGCCGGCGAAACGCAGTTGCGGATCCGGCTCGTCGATGCGTTCGCCGATGCGGCGCGGCTGGCGGAAATCGAAGGGCGTGCCCGCGACTGGCGTGAGTTCGCCCGTGGGGATGAGCCCGGCGTCGACCGGCGTGAAGCGCTCCGCGGCGATCGTAAGCTCGTGGTCGAGGATCGTGCCCTCGCCCTCGCCGGCGAGGTTGAAATAGGAGTGATTCGTGAGGCTCACCGGCGTGGCGCGGTCGGTGGTCGCGGTGTAGTCGATGCGCAGCGCGTGGTCGGCGGTGACGGTGTAGGTGACCGTGACGTCGAGGTTTCCTGGATACCCTTCCTCGCCGTCGGGGCTGCGGTAGCGGAGTGTGAGCGCGGGCCCCAGCGGCGTCGCGTGGCGCTCGGCCCGCCAGAGCACCTTGTCGAAACCGATCCGCCCGCCGTGGAGGTGGCACGGGATGCCGCCGGGTGCGTTGTTGGTGGCGAGCGCATAGGCGCGGCCCTCGAGCGAGAACGCGCCGCGTGCGATGCGGTTGCCGACGCGGCCGACGAGGCAGCCGAGGTAGGGCGAGTGCGCGCGGTAGTCCGCGAGCGAGTCGCGGCCGAGGACGACATCCGCCAGCCGGCCGTGGCGGTCCGGCGCGAAAAGCCGGACAACCGTGCCGCCGTAGTCGGAAATCTCCGCCCGGAACCCCGCGCTGTTCTGCAGCGTGTGGAGGTGGACCGGGCGGCCGTCGGGAAGCGTGCCGAAGGGAGACGTCATCGCGGCGAAAGCTGAGGCGAACGATTTGGCGATGACAATGTCGGCGTGCAGGAATCCGCCGATTCGGTGGGGAGCGGCCGCGGGCGCGGAACCGGCGGGAAGAATTGGTCTGACTTCGTGCCGCGCCGGCCTTCCTGTGGCGGGAAGATGCTCCTCGATTTTTCCGCCCTCAAACCCCGCGACGCCTACGGCTGGATGATTTCCACGATTCTGCCGCGGCCGATCGCGTGGGTCTCGACGATCGCGGCGGACGGGAAAACCAATCTCGCGCCGTTCTCGTTCTTCCAGGGCGTGACCGCGAATCCGCCGACGCTGATGTTCGTGCCGGTGAACACGCGGGACGGCACGAAGAAGGACACGGTGCGCAATATCGAGGCGGTGCCGGAGTTCGTGGTGAACCTCGTGTCGTTCGCGCTCGGCGAACAGATGAATGCGTCGTCCGCGAGCCTGCCTTACGGCGAGAGCGAGTTCGACAAGTTCGGCATTGCCGCCGCGCCGAGCGAGCGCGTGCGGCCGCCGCGCGTGGCGGCCGCGCCGGTGGCGTTCGAGTGCACGCTCGATCGCATCGTGATGATCGGGGAGGGGCCGCTGGCGGCCAATGTCGTGTTCGGCCGCATCCTCGTCGCGCACGTGCAGGACGCGGTGCTCGGCGCCGACGGCCGGCCCGACTCCGCGCGGCTCGATCTGATCGGGCGGCTGGGCGGCGAGGCGTTCACGCGCACGCGCGAGCGCTTCGAACTCGAGCGGCCGGATTGAGCGCGCGGCTGGCCGCGAAGCGGCGGCGGGCTGGAGCGGTCACGCGCGATGTGCGGCCCAGAAGCGGCACTCGTCGGAGAAATCGCGCACGGCGTGGAGTTCGCGCGCCACCTCGACGCGCATCGCGTCGAAGGCGTGGGCCCAGCCGGTGGCGGCGAGGTCCTCCAGGATCTCGCGGCGGTCGGGCAGGTGCATGAAGGTCCGGCCGGCGGTGTCCTCGAAATAGCGGTCGCCAAACTCCACGAGCCGCGGGTCCTGGTCGCCGCGGACCCAGCGCAGGGTCTCGAGCCGCCAGAGCGCGCGCTCCGTGGGCGAGGAGTCGCGATCGTGCGTCGTGAACAGGAGCGGCGCCCCCGGCGCGCACACGCGGTGCAACTCGCGCAGTGCCCGCCGGCGGTTCTCGCGCCCCGGGATCTGCATCAGGCCGTTGAACATGAAGAGGGCCCCGGCGAAGGGAGGGACGCCGAGGGACGGATGCGGCGTGAGGTCGGTGGCGTCGGCGTGGAGGAAGCGGATGGCGGTGGCGCGGCGTTCGGCGGCGAGGCTGATGGCCTGGTCGATGAGTTCCTCGGCGAAGTCGAAGGCGGTGAGGCGGCGGTAGCCGAGCTGCCAGAGCGCGATGGCGACGCGGCCGGCGCCGCAGCCAGCCTCCAGCAGCGGCGCCTGCGGATCGGGGAAGAAGCGATCGATCAACGCGCGCTCGGAGGCCCAGAGGCCGAGCTCGTGCGCGGCGCGCGTGTAGTGGACGACCGCGAGCAGGTCGTTGAAATCGGCGCGGACGGTGGCCGCGGTGATTTTTTTCACCGACGAGCTGTGGAGTTACGAGGCGAAGACCTCGACCAAATCGATGGTGAGGCCGGGCAGGACTTCCGTGGTGAACTTCTGTCTTCCCTTATAGGTGGCGGCGGGCGTGTCCGGATTAGCTTCGAGGCGATAAAGTGCGAGCGTGCGCTTGGCCGGATCAATGACCCAGAGTTCCTCCACGCCGGCGCGGGCGTAGACGGAGCGCTTGACCCCGAGATCGTATTTGGCGGTCGTTTTGGACAGAATTTCGATCGCCAGATCGGGCGCTCCTTCGATCCCGTGCTCCTCGACGATCGAGAGGTTTTCCTTTCGAACGAAGAGAAGATCGGGCTGATAGACGTTGAGGTCGGACAGGTAGGTATCGAGGGGAGCGACAAAGATCTTTCCGATCGGATGCGCGCGAAGGTAGTCGCGAAAGATCATGCCGAGATTGAGCAGGATGTCCTGGTGAAATGAACTAGGTGACGGCGCCATGACGAGATCCCCCTCGATGAGCTGCTGGTTCGGCGCTCCCACCGGAATCAGCGCATACTCGTGCCGCGTGATCGGGCGTGCCTTGGTCGAGAGCATGGCGGCAGGGTGCAGCGTCGGCGAAAAAACGTCAACGGCGGCGCCACGCGGCGATGAACATGCCGTTGGCATCAATCTCGTGCGGCCAGAGCGTCACGCGGGCGTCGGCGCCGCCGAAGAGGGGCAGGGGCTCCAATTCCGGGTGGGCGGCGGTGAAGGCATCGGCGACACCGGTGGTCTCGGAGCGCGTGAGCGTGCACACCGCGTAGATCAGTCGGCCCTGGGGCTTGAGGGAGCCGGCCACGTGCTCGAGGAGGAGGCGCTGGGCGGCGGCGAGTTCGTGGACATCCTGCGGGGTGGTCGTCCACCGCGCGTGGGGATTGCGCTGCCAGGTGCCGACGCCGCTGCAGGGCGCGTCGACGAGGATGCCGTTGAACTTGGTCTTCGTCGGCGGCTTGGCGCCGCCGTCCCAGACCACGGTCCGGTAGTTGAAGAGCCGGGCGCGCGCGGCGCGGCGCTTGAGCGTATCAAGACGGCGGGTATGGCGGTCGCTGGCCCAGATGATGCCCTTGTTGGCCATGAGGTCGGCGAGGTGCAGGGTCTTGCCGCCCTCGCCGGCGCAGGCATCCCACCAGGTTTCGCCCGGCTGGGGGGCGCAGGCGTGACCGACAAGTTGCGAGGCGAGGTCCTGGATTTCGAAGGCGCCGTTCTGGAACTGCTCGGTGTGGAAGAGATCCTGCCGGCCGGTGTAGCGCAGGGCGTCCGGGGCGCGCTGGGAGTGTTCGCAGTCGCCGAGGCTCGCGGCGAGTTTGGCGCCGGAGGCGGGGCGGGCGCGCAGCCAGAGGGCGGGATCGCGCTGCAACTGGCGGAGGTAGTCGGGCGGCAGCTCCATCTCGGCCGCCAGCCAGGGCGGCACGGCGCGCACGGCGAGGGTCTCGGCCTTGATCGACTTCGGATCGAGTGCGAAACGCTCGTGCAGTTCGTGGGCATGCTCGACGCGCTTCTGCGGCGAGACCTTGGGATCGAGCCACGACAGCCAGCGGAAATAGGAGAAGACGGCGCGGCTGATCACGCGCTTGATCGGCGGCTGGAGATAGCGGTGGTGCTCGAAATAAAAGCGCAGCGCGGTGTCCGCGCGCTGGTCGGCGGAGATGGTGGAGATGACCTGGGCGGCGTGGTTGAGCGTGGCTTGATCGAGCATGAGCGGGGGACGCTACCTGAATTGGGCGGTGGAACGAAGCGAAGAATCCGGGCGAAATGCGGCGACGGGGTGCGTCTCCGTTTCGTGTGAGTTGTAGAGCTGCGCTGGTCGGCATGCCGTTTCCGGCGGGCGAAATCGCGGCTAGACGGCACGCCGACAAGCGGCGGCCCTACGGGACAAACCGATTTGAAAAATCGTGAGATGCCGCCGTCCGGCGCGGCCCGGCCTCAGCCCTTCTTCTTCCAGCGCCGATCTTCCTTCAACTCGAGGTGGCGCGTCTCCACGAGGGCGCCGGCCACGGCTGGATGGGCGCGCAGGGCTTGAAAGCTGGCGGCGTTGAGTTTCCAGGTGAGTGCGTTGCTGGCTTCGGCGAAAGGCGCGACGCGGCCCTCGAAAAGGAAGGCGAACTCGACGCGCGTGTCGCCCACTTGTTTGTTCAGGGTTTCGCGGAGGAGGCGCAGGAAGGCGGGCACCTCGGGGTGCGTGGGGTGCAGCAGCCAGGTGACCTTCTTCACGAGACCGGCGACCTGCGCGTCGAGCGGGTAGCACTCCTTGACGTTGATGCGGCGCTCACCGTCCTGATTGACGAGCACGTTGCCCTGCACGAGCACGAGGCCGTTCTCCGCGAGGTTGTGGCCGTAGCTCGCGAAGGCGTCGGCAAACATGTTGAGGCCGAGCGTGGCCTGCTTGGTCGCGAGGGAGAAGGACACCCACGGGCGGTTGTCCTTTTTCGAGAGCCGCTTCGCGAGATTGCTGCCGATGCCGCAGAGGCGGAACTCGGTGCGGTCGCCCTGCTCCATCAGCGCCTCGACGGCAAACGTGTCGATCGCGTCGGCCAGGCCCGCGTAGTTGTCCATCGGGTGGCCGGAAACGTAGAAGCCGAGGAGTTCCTTTTCGAACGCGAGCATCTCGGCGGGAGGGAACTCGTCGGACGCGTCGGGCTTTGAGAGTTGGGTGCCGGGGGCCGAACCGCGTGGCGCGGGCGCCGGGCCCGCCTTTTTCTTCGGCGGCTCCTCGGCGAGCATGTCGAGAAAGCTGTGCTGGCCCGCGGCCTTGTCGCGCGCGGCCGACGCGGCGCCGGAGATGGCGGCGTCGATGCCATCGAAGAGCTGCTTGCGCGGCGCGCCGCTGAAATCGAAGGCGCCGGTCTTGGTGAGGTGCTCGAGCACGCGCTTGTTGATCGCGCGACCGTCGACGCGCGCCACCATGTCCTCGAAGCCCGAGAACGGGCCATTCTTCTCGCGCTCCTCGATGATCTTCTGCGCGGCGAGCTCGCCGACGCCCTTCACGCCGGCGAGTCCGAAACGGATCTCGCCGCGGCCGTCGCGGAAGACGGGCGTGAACATCTCGCGCGACTCGTTCACGTCGGGGCCGAGGACCTTGAGGCCCATCGCCTCGGCCTCGGCGACGAAGTGCGAGACCTTCTCCGCGTTGCCCAGCTCGGCGGTGAGGACGGCGGCCATGAACTGCACCGGGTAGTTGGCTTTCAGATACCCGGTCTGGTAGCTGATGACGGCGTAGGCGGCGGAGTGCGACTTGTTGAAGCCGTAGCTCGCGAACTTGTTCAGCAGGTCGAAGATTTCGTCGGCCTTCTTCTGGTCGATGTTGTTCACGCGCTTGGCGCCCTCGACGAACTTCACGCGCTCGGCGGCCATCGCCTTCTCGTCCTTCTTGCCCATGGCGCGGCGCAGCATGTCGGCGCCGCCGAGGGTGTAGCCGGCGATGATCTTGGCGCACTCCATCACCTGCTCCTGGTAGACGATGATGCCGTAGGTCTCCTTGAGGATGGGCTCGAGCAGCGGGTGCGGGTAGGCGACGGTCGACGGGTCTTTTTTGCCGCGCGCGTAGTCGGGGATGAACTGCATCGGGCCGGGGCGGTAGAGCGCGCCGACGGCGTTGATGTCGTCGATGTTGGAGATGCCGACGAGCTTGGAGGCGTTCTGCATGCCGCCGGACTCGAGCTGGAACACGCCGATGGTCTTGCCGGCATTGAGGAGCGCGTAGGTCTTCGGATCGTCGAACGGGATCTGCTCGATGTCGAAGTCCGGGGTCGCGGTGCGGCGGATGTTGTCGACCGCGTCGGAGATCACGGTGAGCGTCTTCAGCCCGAGGAAGTCCATCTTCAGCAGGCCGAGCTTGCCGACGGCGTTCATGTCAAACTGCACCGTGACGTCGCCTTCCTGCGAGGTGAGGGGGACGAACTCGTCGAGGGGCCGGTCGGTGATGATGATGCCGGCGGCGTGCTTGCCGGTGTTGCGCACCATGCCCTCGAGCACGCGCGCCTGGTCGAAGATTTTCTTGGCGACGGGATTCTTGTTCACCTCGTCGCGGAGCTCCTGCGACTTGGTGAGCGCGTCCTCGAGCGTGATGTTGAGCTCGTCGGGAATCATCTTCGCGAGGCGGTCGGCGTCGGCGAAGGCGAGGTTGTGCACGCGGGAGACGTCGCGGATGACCATCTTGGCGCCGAGCGTGCCGTAGGTGATGATGTTGGCGACGCACTGGTCGCCGTATTTCTTGCGGACGTAGTCGATGACCTCGCCGCGGCGGCGCATGCAGAAGTCGATGTCGAAGTCAGGCGGCGAGACGCGCTCGGGGTTGAGGAAGCGCTCGAAGAGCAGCTTGAAGCGGATCGGGTCGAGGTTCGTGATCGAGAGCAGGTAGGCGACGAGGCAGCCGGCACCGGAGCCGCGGCCCGGGCCGACGGGCACGCCGTGCCGGCGCGCCCACGCGATGAAATCCCAGACGACGAGGAAGTAGTCGACGAAGCCGGTGACGTTGATGATCGCGAGCTCGAAGGCCATGCGGACGACGAGCTCCTCCTCGAGCGTGAGGCCGCTGTAGTCGGGCGCCTGCGGTTTTTGGCCGGCGGGCAGATTGGCCAGCTTGGCGAGGCGCTCGGCGACGATCGGGTGCAACGCGACGGGATCGTGATCGAAGTGGTAGCGCTGCTTGAGGCCGGCGATGCAGAGCTCGCGGAGGTAGCCAGCGCGATCGGTCGTCACCTCGGGCGGGAGCGGGTATTTCGGGTAGCGCTCGCTGCCCTTGGGAAACGGGATCGCGAGCTCGCACATCTCGGCGACGAGCTGGGTGTTCGTGATCGATTCGGGGACCTCGATGAAGAGCTTCTCCATCTCGTCGCGCGACTTCAGGTAGAATTCCTGGCCGCTGAACCGCATGCGTTTCTCCTCGTCGATTTTGGCGCCGGTCTGGATGCAGAGCATCGCGTCGTGCGGGCCGGCGTCGGAGTTGCGGACGTAGTGGACGTCGTTCGTCGCGATCACGTTGAGGCCGAACTCCTCGGCGATCTTCAGGAGGCCGGGGATGATCTTCTTCTGCTCGGGGATGCCGTGGTCCTGGATTTCGACGAAGTAGTTTTCCTTGCCGAAGATCTCCACGAAGCGGCCGCAGGCCTTCCGCGCCTCCTCGTAGCGATCGTAGAGCAGGTGCTGCGGCACGAGCGAGGCGAGGCAGCCGGTGAAGCCGATCAGGCCACCGGCGTATTTGGAAAGCGTCTCGAGGTCGGTGCGCGGCTTGTAGTAGAAGCCCTTGAGGTGCGCGTCGGAGACGAGCTTGAGCAGGTTCTGGTAGCCGGTGAGGTTCTTCGCGAGGAGGCCGAGGTGGAAAATCGTTTTGCCGTCGTCGCCGGCGCGGCCGTTTTTCTCGAGGCGGGAGGTCTCGACGAGGTAGAGTTCGCAGCCGATGAGGGGCTTGATGCCCTTCGCCTTGGCCTGGTTGTAGAACTCGATCGCGCCGTAGAGATTGCCGTGATCGGTCAGCGCCATCGCGCTCATGCCGAGTTCCGCCGCGCGATCCATCAACCGGTCGATCCGGCAGCAGCCGTCGAGGAGGCTGTAGTCGGAGTGGACGTGGAGGTGGACGAAATTTTTGTCGACGGTCGGCAAGGCGCCAGAGCATGTGCGCCGCCGCGGTGGCGCAAGGAATTTTGCGGCGGATGCAACGCGCGAGGAGCGGGAGCGAACGGGACCCGTTCAGCGCCCGTGTCCGTCGCGACGAACCGGGTCACAGGCCCGGCAGCGTGAACGAAAACGTGGCGCCCTGATCGACGGCGGCGTCCGCCCAGATGCGGCCGCCGTGCTTGCGGATGATGCGGTCGGCGATCGTGAGCCCGACGCCGTGGCCCTCGAATTCCGCCGCGCTGTGCAGGCGCTCGAAGACGCCGAAGAGGCGGTCCTTCAGGCGCGGGTCGAAGCCGACGCCGTTGTCGCGCACGAAGACGCTGAGCCGTCCGTCCACCTCCGCGGTGCCGATGGTGATGACGGCGAGCTCGCGTGGCCGGGTGTATTTCAGGGCGTTGGAGAGCAGGTTGGCGAAGACGAGCTGAAGGAGGGCGGGGTCGGCGTTGACGACGGGCAGTGGGGTGCGGTGCCAGGTGACGTGGCGGGCCTTCAGCTCGGCCTCGCATTCGCGAAGCGCGAGAGCCACGACGTCGTCGAGTTTGGTCGGCCGGAGGGCGAGGGGTTTGCGGCCGATGCGACTGAGATGGAGGAGGCTGTCGATCAACTGCATCAGGCGGTTGGCGGCCTTGTCGATGCGGAGGAGGCTGGACTTCGCGTCATCCGACAACTGGCTGGCCGGATCTTCGCGGATGATCTCGGCATAGCCGGACATGTGGCGGAGAGGGCCGCGCAAGTCGTGCGACACAGAGTAGATGAACGCCTCGAGCTCGCGATTAGCCTGTTCCAATTCCTCGGTCCGGTCGGCGACGCGGCGCTCGAGGTCGACGTTGAGCCGGTGGACCTCCTGTTCGGCGACCCTGCGCTCGGTGATATCCACCAGCGCGCCGGTCACGTAGTCGACCGTGCCGTCCGCCCGCCGGATCACGCGGCCGCGATCGCGGACCCAGCGGTGCCCGGTGACGGGCAGGAGGACGCGATACTCGAACGCGAACTGCGGCTCGGGCCCGCGCAGGGCGCGCGCCAGCTCCGCCTGCGCCGGCGCGCGATCCTCGGGATGCACGCACGCGACCAGGTCGGCGAGGCGGACGGCGCCGTCGCCCGCAGGGAGCCCGTAGAGGCGGCGAAAGTTCGCGTCGACGATGCTCTCGCCGCGTTCGGGATAGTAGCGCCAGGTGCCCATGTCGGCGGCGGCGAGGGCGACCCGCAACCGCTCCTCGCTGGCGGTGAGGCGCTGCTCGCGTTCGGTGATCTCGCCGAGCATGCGATTGAACGCGTCGGTGAGCGCCCCGAGCTCGTCGTTGTCGTAGCGGGTCGCGCGCGTCGTGTAGTCGCCGCGGGCTGCGACAGCCTGCGCCGTGCGCGCGAGTTCGAGGATAGGATCGGTGATGCGCCGCTGGAGGCGCGCCGAGAGGGCGAAGGCGATAAGCGAGGAGGCGACCAGGACGAGGAACGCGATGCCGGCGTAGAGGACGAAGCGGCGCTGCATCGCGGCGAGGCTGGTCTCGATGAACAACGTGCCGAAGGTGCGCCCATCGTGCGCGATCGGCAGATACATCGCGAGCTGTCCATCCGCGAAGACGTGGCCGGAAGTCTGTCGCTCCGCCGGAGTGGGCGGCTGCAGCCGATTGGTGCTGTAGAAGGCGATGGCATCGCCGCGTTCGTCAAAGACCGCGGCCGAGACGATCTCCTGATCCACGTGCAGGGAGGCGATGGTCTCGCGCACTTCGGCCTCCTGCCGCAGACGCAGCGCGGCGGCGGTGTTGTCGGCGACCATGCGGCTGAGCGTGGTCAGGTGGGCAAGGGCGTCGCGCCGGTAGGCGGTCCACTCGTAAGCGACGAACGCCGCTGAAGTCAGGCACACGACGATCGTGCTGGTGAGCACGATGACCAGCGCCAGCTTGCGCCGGATGGGGAGGTCGCGGAAAGGCGTCATTGCGCTGGTCCGCGAAGCGCCCCGGCGGCGGGCATCGCGCTTAGGCCGGACGAAAGGCCGGCGCGACGCTGAGCGAGCCAATGTGGGCCGGGGCCGGGCGGGCGGAGGCGAAGGGGCGTCGGATTCATGAGAGCAGGGGAACGGAACCGTGGGCCGGCGCGCCGAGCATCGATAAGGAGGCGTTGGGCGGCCAACGCGGCAAATCATTTGTCGGCGGATGTGCGCTGACAGACCGACTGGGCCGCACGTGGTTGCGCGGAGGAATGGGCGCGAAGAAAGTAAGGCGCGGCCGCTGCAAAAAAGCCATTGACGGACTCCGCGCGGCTTGGCCTATTAACCAGCTTTTCCTTTCACCACTCGACCGCCTTAAGTCCGTTCACATGTCCATCGAAATCAAAATCCGCAAGAACGAGCCCATTGATCGTGCGCTCCGCCGCATGAAGAAGAAGCTCGATCGCGAGAACATCATCAAGGGCACTCGCGCGAAGCGTTATTACGAGAAGCCGTGTGAGAAGCGCCGCCGCAAGGACAAGGTCCAGGCGTTCACCCAGATGCTCCGCCGCCGCTACGCGGAATGAAGCCGGCCCGCCGGTCCCGATAATTTGCCGCGTCCCCTTTTTCCGGGGACGCGGTTTTTTTTGCTAAGTAGTTTTTCCTCGTGCAACTTGCCTGCGCCCGGTCTCCTCTTTTGACGCTCACCGCGTGAAGCCCATCCTCGCCCTCTCCACCAGCTGGTGTTCGCATCGTCATCAGGACGGATATGCGATGCTGAAAGAGATGGCGGCGCTTGGGTTTGAGTATGTCGAGTTGAGTCACGGCATCCGGATTACGCTCGTGCCGGGCATCATCCGCGGGGTGGAGGAGGGAGTGGTTAAGATCAGCTCCACGCACAACTTCTGCCCGCTGCCCACGGGGGTCGTGCAGGCCGCCCCGAATCTCTTCGAGCCCTCGGCCTCCGATCACCGCGAACACGATCAATGGCTGCGGCACACGAAGCGTTCGATCGATTTCGCCGCGCAGGTGAAGGCGCGCGTGCTGGTCTGCCACC
The DNA here is from genome assembly GCA_964513055.1 of uncultured Opitutus sp. Classification (GTDB taxonomy): domain Bacteria; phylum Verrucomicrobiota; class Verrucomicrobiia; order Opitutales; family Opitutaceae; genus ER46. The sequence goes on along the minus strand of CAZENI010000056.1, from coordinate 7,153 downwards.
TCGGCAGCGTGACGTTTTTCTGGTTCAACCCCGCGCGCGCGCTGCGGAAATACCTCGAGGAGCATCGCGACGCCGGCCGCACCCCGGAGGACAAGGCCTATCACGCCCTCTTGCAGAAATCGCTCGTGAAGCTGCGCAAGCGGATGCCGCCGTTCTGGGAACAGGTGAAGGCGAGCATCAACGAGATTCTCGATTACGCCACGCAGAAGGGCGTGAAGCTGGGATTCGAGAACCGCGAGAAGTTCGAGGAACTGCCCATCGATGCCGACTATCCGGAATTCCTGGCGGGCCTGCCGGCCAATGCTCCGGTCGGTTACTGGCACGATACCGGCCACGCCGATATCAAGGTGAGCATGGGGCTGCTCAACCACCGGGAACACCTGGAGAAACTCGCCCCTCGCACCATCGGCTGGCACCTCCATGATGTGAGCGCCGCCGGGCAGGACCACCAGGCGGTGGGTGCCGGTCAGATCGATTTCAAGATGGTGAGCGGGTTCTGGCGGCCGGAACATCTGCTCACGCTCGAGCTGAGCCCGCGCGTGAAAGTGGAGGATGTGAAGGCGTCGAAGCAGCGCATCGAAGCGCTGCTGGGGTAGGCGGAGCGTTCGCCGCGGAGTTGGTGCGGGCTGGCGGGCCTTCGTGCGGCGGGCGCGCCCAAGTGTCGATCGGGTTACTTATGCAGCTAAGTATTTCCCTTGTCCGCCGCGCGCCCGGGCCCTTGTCTTCGGTGTCGGAAACTTCCCCGCGGCGCTGACCGGCCGCCGGCGAACCTCTACCTCAACACCAACCCTACTGCGATGGCGGGCCCCGTTCGGGACCGGCCGTCGTTCCTCCCGTCGCATGAACCCCGTCTCGTTTCGTCGGTTTCTTGTTCTCGCCCGGCTGTGCCTGGCTTTGGCCGGCCTGGTCGCGTTTTCCGCCCGTGTGGGCGCGCAGGTGTCGGCTGGTGGCACCATCGAGGGCCGCGTCTTCGACCCGCGCCGCGGGGAATATCTCGAAAAAGCCCGCCTCACGATCGACGGCACCAAGCAGGAGGCGTTCACGGACTCCACGGGATCGTATCGTCTCGTGAACGTGCCGGCGGGCACCGTCACGGTAACCGTTTTCTACACGGGGCGCGGCGCGCAGACCGAGCAGATCACGGTTGCGGCGGGTGCGACGGTGCAGCGCGACATCACATTTGCCGGGGGCGGGAAGACGGCGGTCGCGGGCGACGTCGTGACCTTGCAGGCGTTTACGGTGACGTCCTCGAAGGAAATGGAAGGCGCCGCCATCGCGCTCAACGAAGAGCGCTTCGCGTCCAACATCATGCAGGTCGTCTCGGCGGACGAGTTCGGCACGATTCCGGACGGCAGCATCGGCGAGTTCATGAAGTTCCTCCCGGGCATGACGAGCGACTACACGGGCGGCGACGCGCGGCGCATCTCGATCAACGGCGCCCCCGCGGACAACGTGCCGATCTCGGTCGGCGGTTTTGAAATGGCCAGCGCGGCCGGTGCGGGCACGCGGCGCGCGGTCGAGCTCGATCAAATGTCGATCAACAACATCGCGCGGGTGGAGATCAACCGCTCGCCGACGCCCGACACGGTGGGATCGGCGCTCGCCGGCTCGGTGAATCTGGTGCCGCGCAGCGCGTTCGAGCGCAACCGGCCGAGCTACAGCTACAATGTCCAGTGGATGTTTAAGGACGCCGAGAGCGAGTGGAATCGCACGCCCGGTCCGCGCTGGGGCGAGTGGACCTACAAGGTGAATCCGGGGTTCGACGTGAATGCGATCGTCCCCGTGAGCAAGACGTTTGGTTTCGCGTTCTCCGCCGGATACTCGCTCCAATACACGCCGCAGCCCAACGTCGCGACGCAGTGGCGCGGCGCGCACATCGTCACGAACCAGTCGGCCACGGCCACGCCGACCGGCACGGGCACGTGGTATCCGGATACCACGCCGCAGAATCCCTACCTCGGAACGTTTTCCTGGCGCGACAGTGGCAAGCACACGACGCGGCACTCGTTTTCGACCACCATCGACTGGAAGCCCGCCCGCTACGACCGGCTGTCCTTCGGATTCCAATACGGCATGTTGAAGGAAAACTTCGCGACACGCTCGCAGACCTTCACCATCAACCGCGTGGCGCCGGGCAACTGGAGCCCGACCCACACGTGGGGCATGGCCCCGACCTTCCCCGCCACCGGCACGCCGGCCAATGCCGGCCAGATCGCGATCGCCAACAGCGGCCGCATCCGTCCGGGCCGCACCATCGCCCCCTCGCTGCGCTGGCTGCACGACGGACCGACCTGGAAGCTCGACTCCGGCGTCTCCTACGGCCATTCGCGCATCCACTATCAGGATATCGACCTGGGCGCTTTCAACGGCGTGACCATCCAGCGCAACAACGTCCAGATTCTGTTCGACGACATCTTCTACCTGCGCCCCGGCAAAATCACGGTGCTCGATCCGCAGGGACGCCCGGTCGACTGGACGGATCTCAGCGCCTACTCGCTCGTGACCGCCAACAGCAACCGGCAGAAGACCTACGACACCGTCGAGCAGGCCTACATCAATGCCCGGCGCGATTTCGTGGTGCGGGACACGGTCGTGAGCCTCAAGGTCGGCCTCGACGCGCGCCAGAAAGTGCGCGACCTCCGCGGCCCGGGCGGCAACCTGGAGGAATACACCTTTGTCGGCCTCGACCGCGTCACGAATTCCACGCGCACTCCGACGAACCAACTCGGCGTGCCGCACGACGACAATGTCGGGCGGTTCCTCGACGAGGCCTTCTCACAGCGCATCCCGGACTTCGGGATGCCGAAACAGCAGTTCGTCGACAACAAGAAGGTCTGGCAGAACTATCTCTCCAGTCCCCAGGAATGGACGCGCAATGCGGCGACGGAATACTCGGACGTGACGCTCTTCTCGCGCCGCGCCGAGGAGACGATCTCCGCGGCGTTCGTCCGGTTGGACGCCGCCTTCCTGCAGAACCGACTCAAGATCACGACGGGCATTCGCGCCGAACAGACGAACATCGTGGCGGAGGGACCGCGGACCGATCCGACGCTGGCCTATCGGCGCGATGCCAACGGCAACGTCGTGCGCAACGCCGCCGGCCAGCCGCAATTCATCGTGCCGCCGACGCCGGTCACGCTCGAATACAACCAGCTCACGATCCTCGACCGCGGATACAAGGCGAAGAAGGAATACCTGCGCCTGTTTCCAAGCCTCAACGCCAACTACAACTTCTCGGAAAGCCTCGTCGGTCGCGTCGCCTATTACCAGACCGTCGGCCGTCCGGACTTCAATCAATACGCCGGCGGACTCGTCTTGCCGAATACCGAGAACGCCAATCCGAATGACCGGATCACCGTCAGCAACGTGTCAATCAAGGCCTGGCAGGCGGAGACCTACATGGCGCGGCTCGAATACTACTTCGCCAACAACGTCGGCCAGCTCACGTTCGCGTATTTCATCCGCGACTACGACAACATGTTCGCCAACGTGACTTCGCCGGTCACGGCGGAGTTCCTCGAGGCCTACGGCCTTGATGAGGAGACCTACGGCATTTATCAGGTCGTCACCCAGTTCAATGCCCGGAATCCGATTCGAATGAAGGGAGTGGAGGTGGGCTACCGGCAGGCGTTGACGTTCCTGCCGAACTGGGCGCGCGGGACGAGCTTCTTCGCCAACTTCAGTTCGCAACGGGCGAAGAACTCGTTCGATTATTTCACCGCGATGAGCCCGTTTACCGTGAACTGGGGCCTGAGCCTGAGCCGTCCCAAGTTCAACATTCGGATCAATGAGAACTACCGTGGCATCCAGCGCCGCGCGCAGATCGCCACGGCCCGCGGCGTCGAAGCGGGCACCTACAACTACGCGCCCAAGCGGCTTTATATCGATGTCAGCGGCGAGTATTACATCTCGCGCTCCCTGGGCGTCTTCATCTCGATCCGCAACATTGGCAGCGCCACCGAGGACACGAAAATCTACGGGCCGAACACGCCGCGTTACGCCCACTTCCGCCAGCGCGACGACTACGCGTCGCTCTGGACGTTTGGCGTCAAGGGGACGTTCTAAACGCGCCGCCGTCTCTCACCCGCGCACACCGGCGAGAAGGAAATTCGAGGGCAGGTCGCAAGACCTGCCCTTATTTTTTGGCCAGGATTTCGGTGACCCAGCGGCGATGCGGTCCTGAAAGCGTGATCGTATCGAGTTCGCCGAGCGGCACCCACACGAGGTCGGGAGTGCGTTGCTTGCGCGCGGCGAGCGAATGCGGCGCGGCGTGGATCGACTCGGTAATCTGGTAGCGCGTGATGCCGCGGCGCTTTTTTGCGAGCAAGTTGCCGCGTGCTGCTGCCGCGGGCTCGAGACCGACCTGCTCGGCCGTGGGTAGCTCGTGCATGTTGGCGAAGCGTTTCGCATTCGCCGCGGAACGGTGCAGCAGCAGCGCGCCGCCACGCTCGCACCAGACGCGCGTGACGCTGCGTTGCTCCATCACTTTCGGCGCCAGCCGCGGGAAGGCCTCGGGTTCGCCGCGGCGCGCTGCCGCGCACAACGCGCGCACCGGACAAGTCAGACAGAGCGGATTCTGGCGGAAGCAGACCGTCGCTCCGAGCTCCATCATCGCCTGGTTGTGGTCGCCGGGATTCGTGGACGGCACGAGGGCATTCGCGAGCGGTGCGAACACTTTCGATGCCGTCGCGGAATCGCGAAATTCGGTGCGATCGGCGGTGAGCCGGGCGAGGATCCGGACGACGTTGCCGTCGACACACGCGACCGGCGCGCCGAACGAGATGCTAGTTATCGCCGCCGCCGTGTAGGGACCGACGCCGGGTAACTCGAGCCACTCGGCCGGCGTGCGAGGCGGGACGGGGCGGGCGATGTAGGCTTGCGCGAGCCGGTGCAGATTGCGGGCGCGCGAGTAATAGCCGAGACCTTCCCAGAGTTTCAGCACCTGCGCTTCCGAGGCGGCGGCGAGTGCGGCGAAGTCGGGAAACGCGGCGAGCCAGCGCGCGAAGTAGGGGAGCACCGTCTTCACCTGCGTCTGTTGCAGCATGAACTCGCTGACGACGGTCTTGTAGAGCGAAGGCGATTCGCGCCAGGGGAGCGCGCGGGCGTGGGCGCGATACCACGCGAGGAGCGCCGATTGAAATTCGTGCTTCGTCGCGATGAGAGCTGCCGTGGTTTTCCCCATTGCGGAGGATTGGCCGCAAAGAGGCGCAGCAGGCGCAAGACAAATGCCGGCAAACCGGATTGAAGCAGGAAGCAAGGAGGCCAGGAGTCGGACCAAGGCAGGAGGAGAATTCAGAAGCCAGGAAGCCAAGAAACGGAGGATCGGGTTCCTGGTTTTCTGGCTTCTGAATTTATCGCCGATTGGTTCCTGGTTTCTTGGATTCCTGCTTCGTCTTCAGTTTTCTCCTTTGCGCTTTCCGCGGCTTTTTGCGGCTCTCTTGCCCTCGATGGCCAAAAAGCAAAACGACGATCCGGAAGCGCCCAAGAAGCTCGCGAGCTACACGGTCAAGCTCGACGACGCGCAGATGGAAACGTTGAAGAGCATCCTGGTCGCGAAGGGGTGGACGCCCTTCGAGGTCGCCTACACGCGGTTCGCGTTCAAGGCGGATCACCTGAAGGTCAACGTCTCCGCCTACACCAGCGGCAAGGTGGTCGTGGCCGGCAAAGGCACGGAGGATTTCGTGCGCGATGTGATCGAGCCCGAGGTCACGGGTGCGGCCAAGCTCGGCTACGACGAGGTGCTCCATCCGGAGTGGTTCGAGTCGCACGCGGGGCTCGATGAAAGCGGCAAGGGCGATTTCTTCGGGCCGGTCGTCGCGGCGACGGTGATCGCCGACAAGCCCGCGATCGAGGCCTGGATCAAGGCGGGCGTGAAGGATTCAAAGAAAATCTCCGAACCGCAGATCATGAAGCTCGACGCCATCATCCGCGACACGCGCGGCGTGGCGGTGCGCACCTGGTTTTGCGGCATGCCGAAATACAACGAACTCATGGCGCGGCCGCGGGCGAATCTGAACCTGCTGCTGGCGTGGATGCACGCCTCCGCGCTCAACGAGGCGCTCGCGCAGAAACGCGTGCCGTGGGGCCTGCTCGATCAATTCACCGAGCAGCCGCTCGTGCAAAAGGAGCTCGCGCGGAAAGGCGTCGAGGGTTTTGAGCTGAAGATGCGCACGAAGGCGGAAGAGGATCCGGTGGTCGCGGCGGCGTCGGTCGTCGCGCGGGCGGAATTTGTGCGCCAGATGCATGCGCTCTCGAAACGGTTCGGCGAGAAATTGCAGAAGGGCGCCGGCCCGCTCGTGAAGGAGCAGGCGGCGCGGATCATCGAGAAGTTCGGCGCGCGCGCGCTGGGCGACTATGCCAAGCTGCATTTCCGCACGGCCTACGAAGTGGTCTCCGCCGCGGGCAAGCTGGACGAACTGCCGCTGAAGCCGCCGCCGCCGAAAATGGAGTGGTGAGGCTGCCTGCGGAGCCGGCCGGCCGGCCGCTCGCGTTTCGGGTCGCGGGAATTTCCATTCGACAACGCGCGGACGATCTCTCACGCACGGCTCGTCGCTGTTTTTCGCCGTGTCTCCGCCCCCTGCCATTTCCGAATCCCCGGCCGGCCCCGCCCAGGCCCGCTGGTTCAACGAGGAGGTGCAACCGCACGAGGCCTCGTTGCGCGCGTATCTCCGCGGTTCATTTCCAGCGGTGCGCGATGTCGACGATGTGGTCCAGGACTCGTATCTGCGCGTTTGGAAAGCCCGAGCGTCGCAGCCGATCCGTTCGGCGAAGGCGTTCTTGTTCACCGTGGCGCGGCGGCTCGCGCTCGACCACGTGCGGCGCGAGCGCATTTCTCCGATCGCAGACGTAGGTCATCTGGGCGCGTTGCGCGTCATAGAAGAGAGGCCCGGCGTGCACGAGGACGTCGGTCAGCGGGAGCGCGTCGAACTGCTGGCCGAGGCGATCGCGGCGCTACCGGCGCGCTGTCGTGACGTGTTCATCCTCTACAAAATCGAAGGGCTGGCGCGCAAGGAGGCGGCCGCGCGGCTCGGCCTCTCGGAAAAAACGGTCGAGGCGCACACGGCGCGCGCAATGCGGCACTGCGAAGCGTATTTCCGGCGCAAGGACGCCAGGGGGATTTTTACCGATGCCACGCGCTGATTCAGAGTCTGCC
>CAZENI010000055.1:15522-25682 GCA_964513055.1 uncultured Opitutus sp. | reverse complement strand
CGCCCCGAGATGCTCGGCGAACTTGCCGAAGATAGCGAAGCGGCGATCGGCGAAGACGTGCGCCAGCGGCTCGGCATCTCCAAAGAGGAATGGGAGAAGGATGGCGATTCGCTGATTCAGACCTTCTCGCCCCGGAGCTTTGAGAGCATCCGCGCACAACTCGACGCCACCGCTGGTGGCGTCGGCGAGCGGGTGCGCAAGCAACTGGGAATTTCCAAAGCGGACTGGGACAAGATCGGCTGATCCACGCAGCGATCCCCAGCCGAGAATCCCAATCACGACCATGGCCCGAATCCAAAGCAAGCGGACCCGCCGCGGCGCCCCTGTCAGCAAGATCGCCCGGCTACCTGCGGCGATTCGCGCTGAAATCAACCGGCGCCTCTACGATGGCCAGGTCGGCTGGCAGATTCTCGCCTGGCTCAACGCCGAGCCCGTCGTCGTGCAGACGATGCAGGCCCTGCCCTCCATGGGCCCCGCTGTGAGTCAGCAAAACCTCAGTGTGTGGCGGCAAACCGGATACAGCGCTTTCCTCGCCCAAATCGAGCGCGCCGCAATCGAGAAAATCATTCGTGGCTGAAGGCTCTCCCGTCTTTTCCATCTCCCGCGTCGCTGAGTTGCTCGGCGTCGACCGCAAGACCGTGCGCGAGCAATTCTCCGCAGTGGCGGAGGCCGAGGCGCGAACGATCACCGTCGCCGGCCAGCCGGCGAAAGGGTGGCCCTGGCTGGCCTTCCCCCCGCGGCTGCGCGCGCGCATCGAGAAATCCGCCCGCGATCAAGGCTACGAGGATCCCGAGCGCTTTCTAGCCCACGCGCGTGAGCGTTGGGCGCCGGCCGCCTCGATCTCGCAGATGCCACCAGCGGCCATTGAAAGCGCGCGCATACGCTGCGCCGTGCTTGCACCTGTGCTCCGACAGTTCTGCGACCAGCCCGTCTCGGAGATCGCCCGCGAAGCGTCGGTCGCGTGGAAATCGAGACCGCGCCATCCCATCACCGACCGCACGATCCGCCGGTGGATTGAGCGTGCCATGGAGCGCGACCGCGGCTTCCGCGACTGGTCGCGCTGGGAGATCTATCTGGACGAGAACTTGCTGACGTGCGCGAAGCCCGCGTCCGAGACGACCGCGAGCCTTGCTGCGGTGCTAGACGTGCCGCACCTGGCGGACGCGTTGAGTCGGATCAAAGTGCACCCCTGCCCTACGGCCGCGGAGCGCGCGGAAGTCTGGTTTCAGGCGATGAAGGAAGCAGACCTGCTGGAAAGCGCCGGCCATCCCGTCGCGGCTATTCAGCGCGCGATCCTCACGGCGATCGAGGTGACCGCAGTTCCGATTGCCAAGACTTCCCACGCGTTGCGCATGGCCTATCTGCGGAAGCGCGAAGCATGGGAGCGCGGAGGCCGGCGCTTTTCCGCTCTGCAGGATCGCCGTCAGGCGGCAGCCAACGAGCGGATTTCCGAACTTCCCACCGGCGACAAATACACCCTCCTACGCCTCGCGCTAAAGCATGGCGGCCGGCTGGCGCCAGCGTTCCGCGAAGCGATCCGCGGAAAGCTCCTCTCGGCCGGACTGCAGCAGCAATTCGCCGCGCTGCCCGCCGACAAGTCACACGTGCCGCACTCGATCCGCCGCGCCGTGGCGCTGGATCTCGCACAACTCGTGGAGCGCCACCAAGGCCCGCGCAATGCGCGAATCAAGGGCCCTTGGGTCGATCGCGACTGGTCTGAAATCGCCCCGGGAGACTGGTGGGTCGGCGACGACCTCACGCCGCCGGTGTATTGGTGGGATGAGACGTCGGCCGGGCCCGCGGTGATGCGTGGTCAACTGCTGATGCTCTGCGATGCAAAAACCGACTACGTCCTCGGGTGGGTGCTGCTCAGCTCGCGCAGCTACAACGGCCGCGCGATTCGCTCGCTCATCACACGCTGCCATGATGAGCACGGCCTGCCCCGCGAGGGCTTCCATTTCGAGCACGGAATCTGGAAGGAGTCCCGCATCCTTACCGGCCAGAAAGCCGATGCAGACCTCGTGGATCTTGGAGACACCGAAAAAGGCCTCGGAGAGTTCGGCTGCAGGTTTATTCACGCCAACACGCCCGGCCAAAAGACCATTGAGCGCGTGTTTGGCTTGCTGCAGGACCGCATGGAGAATCTCCCCGGCTATTGCGGTCGAGATGAGCGCCGCGATTGCCCCGAGGCGGTCCGGCGGCAACTCGACGCGGTCGCTGCCGGCCGCGAGCACCCCTCGAAATACTTCCTCGAGAAAAGCGCGTTCGCGGCCGAGCTTGAGAAGATCGTCGCAGACTTCGTGTCCGAAAAGTTCGGCCCGCGCGCCCGGAAGATTCCCAACCAATCACCAAAAGAGGCATATGAAGCGCGCCAGACCGGGGACCTGATTCACCTCTCCGATCGCAGCCGCTACCTGCTGGCCAACCATCGCGTGGCAGTCGCGGTGGGAAGAAACGGAATCCGCCTGCGCGAGAGCTTGGGCGGCGGACTCTATCGCAACGAGGAAACCGGCCCGCTCATAGGCCAGCAGGTGCTGGCGTGGATCGACGTCGACGCGCCGGAGGTCATCACGATCACCTCCCTCGACCGTCAGAACCCCCGCTTGGTCGAACGCGCACCCGAGCCCCGCGCACTCGCGGCCGGAGACCAAGAAATCCGGGCCGCAGAGGCGAGCCGCCGCGAGCATGCGCGCCATGGGGCCGCTCTCTACCGGGTCGTCGCCGGCGCCATCAAGGGCCAATTCCGCTCGTTGGTCGTCGACCGCGCGACCGTCCAGCTCGGCGCCGAGATGAAACGCCAACACGAGGCCCGCGCGACGATCAAACGTGCCGCCGTCAACCTCTCCGCCAGCTTCGATCGCCTCACTCAGGCCAGGGGCATCACCATTCCAAAACCGAGCGATCCCAACCGCCTGCGCGATGTCGTAGAGATGCTGCAGGCCGACGAGTGGGACGGACAGCAAATCGCCCAGGAGGACGTGAATCTATGAGCAGCACGCGATATGCAGCGGCGGATGCGCCCTTCTCCCCCGAGCGCTACGCCTCGAGCGAGGCCTACCGCTCGCCGCTGGGCGCGCTCCTCGTCGCCAAGCGCTGCGCGCTCCTGCAGCACGACCGCGAGACGCGCGAGCTAATCTGGTTTCTCCAGGACCATGCCCTCCCTGATCCGTGGTGTGCAGGCGGCCGCTTGGGCTCGATCGAGAGTGTCGCGGCCGCGCTCCTTGATCACGCCGGCTTCATACCTCCGCAGAAAGAAATTCTCGTCGAGGATCTCGATCTTGTTCGAGGTCGCGGCATCTCCTATACAGTGTCCGCACCGGCCCACGCGATCGACTCCTGCAGAGCGAGCACTGTGACTCAGCTCGCCCGCGCACTGTGCGATCTCGCACTGGCGCCGCAACCTCCCCCCGCGGCGATGCCCGGGCTGGATCGAGAATGGCGCCAGGTTATCACCTCCTACCGCGAGGAATGCCGCAACCAGATCGTCCGAGGCCTCGCGCCCACGTCAGTCGCGAAACGGACAGCGCAAGCTCTGGGATTCACCCGCGACACGTGCAAACCCAGCCTCTCCGTTGGTGTCTCCCGCCTCGGGAAGAGTGCCGCCACCAAGGCATTTTGCGCCGCCTCCGCGGGACTCGCGCGCTACGTGCTGACGCCCGAGGATAACGATATGGTGTCTCTTTACCGGGCCGTCGCGAAAGCGATCGGCGTCGCCGACAGCCCGTCAAAAAAGGCGTCGGACGTCCGCGACCTGATCGAACGGGCGCTCTTTCAATCACGCCTCATGCTGGTTTTCGATGAAGCGCACAATCTGTTCTCGGGCGCGAAACGCATCACCAAACAACCCCAGCGAATCCTCTGGATCCGGCGCCTCATCGACGGGCGCGTGCCGATCGCGTTCGTGGCCCTGCCCGAGTTCAGCACGCGGATTGCACGCCACGCCGACGAAAAGCAACTCGGCTGGGATGCGGCCCAAATCGTGGAATTGATCGCCAAGGTCGAGGTGCTCCCCGGCGAACTCACCCCGGCGGATTTCAAAGTGCTGGTGGGCCGCCTGGCCCCCGAGCTCGCGGACTCCGACAAAGCCAACATCGCCGCGGCCGCGAACAGCCAGCGCGGCGCGCAATACGTGATCGATGTCCTCGAGGTGGCGCGCCAGAGTGCCAAGAAGGCGGGGCGCGAGATCCCAGACTCCTCAGACGTGAGCGCAGCCATCGGCAACCGCCCGCACTTCACCGCGGCCGGCTTCATTCAGTCGAAGGCACCCGAAACCGCACCGATTGGAGAGAGCCCCGGCACGACGCGCCAGCAGCCCGATCCTCGCCATTCGGCGCCGGCGCCTGAGCAAGTGCGAACCGCGCATGAGACGCGCAGGGGAGCTGACGGCGGCCGGCTCGGCATTCCAAACATTTCTCGGCTAGGAAGCCTCGCCAATGAGTCTTGAGACAATCGATCGGGTTTCACTGCGCATGCGCGGCACACCCGCTGCAGGTGCCCTCCGCGGGACGTCGAGGCACACGATAGAAATTCGCGTGACGGGCAAACGCGACCTCGCGCGCCTTGCGGCGTCTGTCGAGAAATCCGGCAACGCCGAACTGGCGGCCCGGATTCGAGCGTCGACCGGGTTTCGTATGACGCTCACCCCTGAGCGCTGGGCTGCGCTACAACGCTCAAAGTAGATGGTAACAACAACCGCCACGATCCGCTGGCCTGATGGCGGGGAAGCATCTGCCACGATAGTTTCTGGCCACCCAAACGACGAAGCGGGCGTGGTCTACAGCGGTGCCGTGGACCGGCTGTCAGAGAGGCCGTCGACGAGCTTCGCGAGCCTGCTGCCCATCGCCTTTGAAGACCTGGCACGTCGCACCGGCGGGACCGTGCAAGTTGTGCAGACCGGCCGCTGGCCGGACGAAAACGACGCCCGATAGGGCCGTCTCCGAATTTCAGTCCATCAGCCTCCATTTGGCAATTTGCCCTGCAAAAAGGCGGGGGGCCGCTGCTTTGGCCCTCAAATTTTTGACATACCCCCCACCCTTTTTGCACATGTGAGCCGCCAGCTTACAGGAAAGCGCGCTGATGGTGCCCGAGGGGGGACTCGAACCCCCATGCGGTTAAGCACAGGCTTCTGAGACCTGCGTGTCTACCAGTTCCACCACCCGGGCGATGACGGACGGGCAAGAGACACAGCCGGCCGGCGTGGCGCAAGAAAATTGATGCCGCCCGGGCGCGGCTCGTCTCACCCGCGCAGCTTCGCCTTCACGGCCTTCACGCGTGCGAGCGTGTCGCGCACGTTCTGCTCGATCCCCGCCCAGTCCTTCGCCGCGAGCATTTCCTTCGTGATCAGATTGCTGCCCATCCCCATCGCCGCCACGCCGGCGCCGAGCCAGGCCGTCAGCGATTCCTCCGAGGACTCCACGCCGCCCGTCGGCATCACGCGGGTCCACGGCATCGGCCCCATCACGTTCTTCACGAAACCCGGGCCCCCGACTTCCTTGCCGGGAAACACCTTCACGATTTCGCAGCCCAGCTCCTGGGCATCCGAGATCTCCGTCGCGCTCCCGCAGCCGGGGGAATAGGGAATCATCCGGCGGTTGCAGACCTTCGCGACCTCGGCGTTGAGCGACGGACCGACGACGAAATTGGCCCCGCAGTTGATGTAGAGCGCCGCGGTGTAGGGCTCCACGATCGAGCCGACGCCGAGGATCAGCGTTGGGTCCGCCTTCGCGAAATGCCGCTCCAACTCAGAGAACACCTCCCACGCGTGGTCGCCGCGGTTCACGAACTCCACCAGCTTGCAGCCGCCGCGGCTGATCGCGGCGACGACATTCCGGGCCGTGTCGACATCCGGGTGGTAGAAAACCGGCACGACACTGATGTCGTAGATTGCGTTGAGCACCTGCATGCGCGTGTAGCGGGCCATAGGAGTGTCCTCGAAGGAAAGGCGGGAGCGGAAAGGAAACGAACGCGTGATTCCCCGACGATTGCCCGCGGGCCGCAAGCGGAAAGCCGGACGCCGCCGGCCGCACCGTCGGTTTCAAGCGCCGCGAATGAGGCCAAAAAGCGCCGCACCCCGCCGGGGCGGTCGCGCCTCCGCTCCACCGCGATTCCGATCGATTGGGTTGCGACCCGCGCCGCCCGCGATTCACCGTAGCCCATGGAACCGGAAGCCATCTCCGAACCGCCGGTCCGCCGGCCCCGCGGCGTCGCGCTCGTGGCGCGCCCGCCCTGGACGGGCGGCGTGGTGATTCTGGTCGCGACCACCCTGCTCTACTGGGTCGCGCGCCGGCTGCCGCAGATCGAATTCGGCGCGCGCACCTTGTTGATCGCGGGAGGACTCGCCGCGCTCTACCTCACCGCCGGCACCCTGGTCTGGTTCGGCGCGCCGCTCGGACGCCTGCTCAGCCGGGTGTGCGCCCTGCTCTACCTGCCGCGTCCGCAGTTCGGATCCTACCTCTGGGAACTGATGGACACCGCGGACTACCAGGCGCACTTCGACCGAAAAGCCGAACCGGAAAATTCAGCAGCCAGCAAACCGTGAACCCGATCTTTTCCGATTCCTGGCTTTCTGGCTTCTGAACTAATCCGCCGCCGAGGTCAGATACTTCGCGATGTCCGGCAGGCGCTTCGCCCGGCGACCCGCGGCGTCGCGCACGAAATACGGATCCTCCTCCGGCTTCGCCTCGATCTCCTCCTCGCTGTCGCCGGATTCCTCCTGCTCGTCGATCTCCTCGCCCTCGGCGTTGGTGAAGATCCAGTCCTGCTCCGCGTCGAATACGTGTGACATCCGCCGCGCCTGCGGATCGAGGACCAGCGCGGGATTCTTCACACGCCCGGCGCGCACCGGCTCGAACAGGCAGGGGTAATAGAGTTTTTTGAAGTGGTTCAGGAATTCGCTCATCCACTTGTTGTCCACGCCCTCGCGCTTGTTGAGGAGAACGATGTCCGAGAAGTGCACGCACGCCTCGAACCACGCGAGCAACGCCGGGTGCTTCGCCGCGAGCTGGCTGTTCACCACACAAATCACCCGCGCCAGCTCCGCGCCCTGGGCCTCGAGCCAATTCTTGAACACCTCGATCTGCTCCACCGGGTTCACCGCCCCGTCCGCGATGAAGAACACGCGTGTCGCGCCCTCCGGCAGTTGCGCGAGGATCATCTCGTCCCGCCACTCCCAGCGGCTGATCGCCGGCAGCTTCGCGTCGGCCGGGTCGTCGGCCTCGCCGCGCGACAGCAACACGGCCGGGCGGTCGCCTTCGTTCAAGCCGGCCTCGATCAAGTCCACGAGGACTTCGCGCCGGCCCGAGCCGGCGGCGCCGAGAATCAAATACACCAGAGGTTTCTCCGTAGACATCTTTCCGGCACGATGAGCAGAAATCGGCGAATGGGCAACGGCGGCCGCGGGGCTTCCGCCGCCGAACCGCGCCGCCGGCCTAGAACCGGAACGTCCCCGCCTGCGCGGCCTGCCGCATCCAGTGATCGAGCAGCACGAGCGCCGTCATCGCCTCCACGATCGGCACCGCGCGCGGCACCACGCAGGGATCGTGGCGGCCGCGGCCGATCAACTCCGTGGCGGCGCCCTGCACGTCGACCGTCCGCTGCGCCTGCAGAATCGTCGCGGTCGGCTTGAACGCCACGCGGAACACAATCTCCTCGCCGTTGCTGATGCCGCCCTGCGTGCCGCCGCTGCGGTTCGTCGCCGTGCGCACGCGGCCGTCCCGCGGCTCGAAGACGTCGTTGTGCTCGCTGCCGCGCAGGAGCGTCCCCGCAAATCCACTACCGAGCTCGAAGCCCTTCGTCGCCGGCAGCGAGAGCATCGCCTTCGCCAGATCCGCCTCGAGCCGGTCGAACACCGGCGCGCCCAGCCCCGCGGGCACGCCGCGCACGCGGCACTCGATCACGCCGCCCACCGAATCGCCCTCGCTGCGCACGGCCTTGATCCGCTCGATCATCCGCGCAGCGGTTTCCAGATGCGGGCACCGCACCGCGGTGGCCTCGACCTCCGCCAGCGTGGGAAATCTCACCAACGCCTCCGCCGGCGCCTCGATGTCGTGCACCCGCGTGAGAAAGGCCCGGATCTCCACGCCACCGCCGCTGCCCGCCGCGCCGCCCGGCCACGCCACCGCGGTCCCGCCGTGCGCGAGAATCTTCTTCGCGATCGCCCCGGCAGCCACGCGACCCACGGTCTCGCGCGCCGAGCTGCGGCCGCCGCCGCGGTGATCGCGGATGCCATACTTGGCCTGATACGCGAAATCGGCGTGCGACGGCCGGAACTTGTCACGCATCTCGTCGTAGGCGCCCGGCCGCTGGTCCGCGTTCCGCACCAGCAGCGAGATCGGCGTGCCCGTCGTGCGCCCCTCGAAGACGCCCGAGAGAATCTCCACGCGATCCTCCTCCTTGCGCGGCGTCACGATGTCGCTCTGCCCGGGGCGCCGCCGGTCGAGCTCGGCCTGGATCTCGGCGGCGTCGAGCGGCAGCCGCGGCGGGCAGCCGTCGACGACCGCGCCGACGGCGGGACCGTGGCTTTCGCCCCAGGTGGTGACGGTGAAGAATTCTCCGAACGTATTCGGCATGGGAAGCGGGCAGCGTTGGCTCCGCCTCCTACCCTCGCAAGCGGCAAATCCCGGCGGGCGCGCGCCATCGCGTCCGCGCCCGGAATCACCGGCAACTTTTCGAGACCGATGCCGTCTCAGCAGGTCACACAAGACCGTTTACAAGTCCGGCGCATTGGCTTTTGTTTCCCGGTTCCGGCGCGCCGATCGCCCTTCAAAACTTCTCCCACCGCATGACTTCGCGTCTCGTTCGTCTGTGCCTCCTGGTCGTCTCGTCCGGTTTGATCTTCACCGCACTGGCCCAGACCCCGCCGCCCCTCCCGACCAACCCGGCGCCGAACGCGTCCGCCACCCAGCCGGAGGAGGAACTCGTCCAGCTCAAGCTGCCCGATGCCGACATCGACACCGTCCTCAGCGCGCTCGAGATCTACACGGGCCGGATCATCCTCCGCCCGCAGCAGCTCCAGACGGCGACCTACAATCTCAAGATCAACAAGCCGATTCCGAAGTCCGAGGCCATTCTCGCGATCGAGACCGTGCTCGGGCTGAACGGCATCGGCATCTCGCCGCTCGGCGATCGCTTCCTGAAGGTCGTGAACCTCCAGAACGTCAAGCAGGAGGCCCCCGAGATGATCACCGGCTCCGCGCTCAGCCGGCCCGCGAGCGGCAAGGTCGCCTCCAAGGTCTTCCAGCTCGAATTTCTCCGCGTCGGTGAATTCGTCCCGATGATTCAGACCGGCCTGCTGAATCCTTTCTACGGCACCCCGATGCAGCTGCAGAACGCCAACGCCGTGCTGATCACCGACAGCATCAGCAATCTCCAGCGCATCGAGATCCTGCTCCAGCAACTCGACCGGCCGATCACCGCCGGCATGAAGCCGAAGTTCTACACCGTCCGCAACGTCAAGGCCAGCGAGCTCGTGAACAAGCTCCGCACGATCCTCCAGGGCACGCTGCAGAACCAGCTCGGCCAGGCCACCACCTACAGCGCCGACGATCGCACGCAGCAGATCGTGATCGTCACCGACCCGCGCCAGTGGGAGTTCTTCACCGACCTGATCGAGCGGCTCGACCAGAAGTCCGATCCCAACACGCGCAACGACGTCATCTACCTCAAGCACGCCAAGGCCTCCGATGTCGTCAACGTCCTCAGCCGTATCATCAACGGCCAGACGCAGGCGATCCAGAAGCAGAACACCGGCTCGGTCCGCCCCGGCACCGGCCCGAACCCGGCGATGCCGCTGCCGGCGCCCGGCGCGCCCGCCCAGCCGGCCCTCGTCTCCGCCAGCAGCTCCAGCAACCCCAACCTCGCCGACATGATGGCCTCAGGCTCGAACGAGTTCAGTGCCTTCATGACCGTCGTGAACGACGACCGCAGCAACTCCGTCGTGGTCTACGGCACCTCCGACGACATCCGCCTGATCAACGAGCTCGTCGCCAAGCTCGACATCGTCCTCGCCCAGGTCCGCATCGAGGTCGTCATCGCCGAAGTCACGCTCGAGGACAACGAGGAGTCTGGCATCGGCGCGCTCGGCCTGAAGGTCGACGGCGACAAGCTCGTCGGCTTCTCCGGCGCCTACGGCACCGCGGTCTCGATCGCCAACGGCGTCATCC
>CAZENI010000055.1:0-15512 GCA_964513055.1 uncultured Opitutus sp. | reverse complement strand
AGCGGCCACATGGATCTCGCCGCGGAAATCGCCATCGGCACCACGCCGCGGAAGCGCAACAACGCCATCGTCACCGTGCCCGCCATCGTCACCAGCCACGGCAAGCCCGGCAAAATTTTCAACGGCGAGACGCGCCCCGTCGTCACCGGCACCATCCAGTCCGCCGCCGGCGGCGCCACCACCGGCCTCGCCTCGAGTTCCACCGTCACGCAGCAGCAGATCGGCACCACGCTCACCGTCACGCCCTTCATCGGTGTCGATGGCTCCGTGCAGCTCGACATGGTGCAGTCAGTCGAGGACGTGACCGGCGAGGTGCTCGTCGACGCGAACAAGCAATACATCATCGGCCGCCGCGAGACCACGAACTACGTCACCGCCAAGTCCGGCCAGATCATCGTGCTCGGCGGCTTCCGGAAGAATTCCAACATCAAGGAAAACAGCCGCCTCGGCCCGATCCCGATCCTCGGAGACATCTTCGGGCCGCGGAAGCGCAACAGCAACCGCCAGGAACTGATCTTCTTCCTGCGGCCGACCGTCCTCCAAAACACGGCGACCATCGACAACGTCGACGCGCTGAAACGCATCGAGGCCTGGTCGAGCCGCGACACCGTGAAGAAGGAACTCGATCCCACCTACGTGGCGCCGAAGCCGTCGGTGCTGGACCGCATCCTCCCGAAGTGATCGCCCGCCTCGTTCGTAGTCCCGCCCTCACGCGGAATCCGAATCGGACCGCCTGAAGGCGGAACTACCAACCCGGCCAATCTCCCAACCCATTCATGATCGTCCTCGAACCGGAAAACCTGCCCGCCGCGCTCGCCGGCCCGCTGACCGAGGAACAGCGGCAGGCCGTGCTCGAAGCGCCACGCGAGAAGCGCCTCGAAGCCCTCGCCGCCGCGCTCTCCCGCCCCGAGCCCGAGGTGCTCGCCCGCCTCGCCGCCGCCGCCGGCCTCGATGTCGCCAGCAATCTCGAGACCGATCCCGACGCCCGCGGCCTGCTGCCGGCCCGGCTCGTGCACGAGTATCAGATCATTCCGATTCGCTATGGCGCCGCCACGGACGAATCCCGCCCGTCGGGTTCGCCGCCACCGCTGCCGGGCGCGCCCCACGCCCTCCCGCTGCACCTCGCGTCTGCCTGGCTGCCCGACGCGGCAATGACCGACTGGCTGCGGACCTTCACGCCGCGCCCGCTGGCGTGGCACCTCGCCGTGCCCGAGCGCATCCACCAGTTGATCATCGAGAATTTCGGCGTCGGCTCGGGCTCGCTCGAGGACACCGACGACGGCTACGTCGCCCCCGAGGCGCAGAAGGAGACGGAGGAAATCGTCGACGAGGACGCCGCGGTCGTGCGCTTCGTGACCGACGTCATCTCGCAGGCGATCGAGGACCAGGCGACCGACATCCATTTCGAGCCGCAGGAGGGCCAGCTCCGCATCCGTTATCGCGTCGACGGCCTGCTCGTCCCGGTGCCCGTGCCCGAAAACCTGTTACGCTTCCAGGATGCCATCATCTCCCGCCTGAAAATCATGGCGCGGATGAACATCTCCGAGAAACGCCTGCCGCAGGACGGCCGCATCAATTTCAAGGCGCAGGGCATCGTGCTGGATATCCGCGTCTCGACCGTCCCGACGATCTACGCCGAGTCGATCTCGCTCCGCCTCCTCAACCAGAAGAAGGAAGCCTACACGATGGACCGCCTCGGCATGAGCGCCGAGGAGCAGGCCCAGATCACGCACATCCTCGACTACCCGCACGGCATCGTGCTCGTCACGGGGCCGACCGGTTCCGGCAAGAGCACGTCGCTGAATGCGTTTCTGCGAAAGATCAACTCGACCGATCTGCGCATCATCACGATCGAGGATCCGATCGAATACGAGGTGCCCGGCGTGAACCAGATGCAGGTGCGGCCCGAGATCGGCCTGACGTTCGCCGACGCGCTGCGCCACGTGCTGCGCCAGGATCCCGACGTGATCATGGTCGGCGAAATCCGCGACAAGGACACCGCCGAGATCGCCATCCGCGCGTCGCTCACGGGTCACCTGGTGTTCTCCACGCTGCACACCAACGACGCGCCGGGCGCGATCACGCGTCTCGTCGACATGGGCATCGAGCCCTTCCTCGTCGCCTCCGCGATCGAGCTCGTCATCGCCCAGCGCCTCGTGCGCCGCATCTGTCCCGAGTGTTCGCGCCCCGCGCCGATCGCGCGGATCAAGCTCCTCGAGAATCTCGCGATCCTCGGCTGCGACCCGAAGGAAGCGGAGGGCATCGACGTGCTCAAGTCACCGGTCGGCTGCGATCGCTGCCGCGGCACGGGCTACCGCGGCCGCATCGGCATCTTCGAGATTTTCCGCCTCAACGACGAGATGCACGAGCTCGTGCTGAAGCGCGAGAGCACGCGCACCCTCGCCGACTGCGCGCGCAAGCACGGCATGCGCACGCTCGGCCAGAGCGGCTGGGAAAAGGTCAAGGCCGGCCACACGACCTTCGACGAGGTGCTGCGCGTCATCACAGTGACCGAAAAGTAGCGCATGCCCCGTTTCGCCTACACCGCCCGCGATCGCGCGGGGAAAGCCGTCGCCGCCGAACTCGAGGCGCCGAGCCGGAAGGACGCGCTGCGGCTGCTCGGGGCACGCGGCCTGCAGGTCGCCTCGGTCAATGAGATCGCCGCGGCCAAGCCCGGCAAGAAACCGGCCGGTGGCGCCGCCGCGGGAAAATCCCCCGCCGCCGCCGCGCCCGCGCCGGCCCGCGCGGCCCGGCGCGGCACGGCGCAGCCACCGACGCGCAAGGAGTGCCTGCCCTTTCTCGAGTCGCTGCACGATCTCGCCACCAGCGGCCTCTCGGCCGGCGAGGCGGTGCGACTGCTCTCGGTGCGCATCAAGGAGCCCCGCCTCCGCGCGCTCTGCGGCGGCAGCTGGGAGCAGATCAGCGAGGGCGCCCCGCTTTCGCGCGCGATGGCCACCTTCCCCACGGTCTTCGATCCGTCGATCACCAACCTCATCCAGGCCGGCGAGGCGACGGGCTCGCTCAACGACACCCTCGCCCGCCTCATCGCCCACCTCACCGAGCAGAAGGAGCTGCGCCGCCAGCTCCTCACCGCCCTCGCGTATCCGATCTTCATGGTCACGGTCGCCGGCGGCGTGATCCTGTTCTTCCTGCTGTTCCTGCTGCCACGCCTGAAGACGCTGCTCGGCTCGCTCGGCGGCAAGATGCCCGCGTCGACGACCCTCCTGATCAACCTCTCGAATTTCGCGCTGAGCATCTACGGCGTCGCGACGGCGATCGCGCTGGTGGTCGGCCTGATCTCCTTCTTCGGCTGGCGGCAGACCGCGGCGGGGCGCGCGGCGACCGATGCGTGGCTGCTCAAGCTGCCGCTCACGGGGCAGTTCATCGTGTCGCAGACCGTCCTCGCGTTTGCGCAGACGCTCTCCGTGCTGCTCGAGAACGGCATCACCGCGGCGGAGGCGCTGCGCATGACGGAGAAGCAGATCGACAACACCGTGCACCGCGCGGCCTTCAGCACCGCGACGGGCCGCGTGCTCGAGGGCGAGGCGCTTTCGATCGCGCTGGGCCGCACCGGCGTCTTCCCCGAGCTCGTCCTCGACCGCCTGGCGATCGGCGAAAACACGGGCAACATCGTGCCGAGCCTCAAGCAGATCGCGATCGCCTACCAGAAGCAGATTTCGAATCAGCTCAGCATGTTCACGAAGGTGATCGCGAGCGGCGTGCTGATGGCCGTGTTCATCTTCGTCGGCTTCATCGCCTTCGCGATCGTGAGCGCGGTGTTCCAGGTCAGCTCGAGCTTCAAGATGGGCGGGTGAGTCCCGCTCACTTCACCTCGTAGACCTCGACCAGCGCGGCCCCACCCGCGCCGCCCGCGCCACTAAGGCGCGCGCTGTAGGGCCCCGGCGGCAGCGTCACGAGCAGCACCGCATCCTTCGAGGCCGGGCCCGCGAGGGCGAAGGCCCCGACCGAGGCGGCCGCCGTCGCGATCTCGAGGCTGCCCGCCCAGTCGTCGTTCGCCAGCAGCCGCTGGCCAGTGCTGTTGTTGAACAATTCGAGTCGCGGATCGGCCATGACGCCGGTGACGCCGAAGGCGCTGAGCGACGGGCCGACGCCGCGCACCAGCACCGTCCGCGCGGCCTGGCCGCCGAGCACGAAGCCGACCGCGAGGTCGGTGTTCGGATCGATCTGGGCGCGGGTGGAGAGATTGATCAGCCGCGGCGTCGTCGCGGTCCGGCCGCTTCCTGCCGCATCATACATCTCGGCGATGACGGTGCCGATCGCGGCACCCTTGCCGAGCACCTGCACCGTGTAACCGCCCGTGGCGGCTCCCGGCGAAGTGCGCACGATCGCGCTGTCGAGGCTGGCGGCCGGCAGGGCGAAGGCCCCGACCGACTGAAACGCCGCCCGCAGCGTCTCGCCGCCGCCCCAGTTGTCGTTGGACTCGAGCGGACTCGTGCCGCCGGCCGCATAGAAGTTCATCACCGGATCGGCGAGCACACCGGAGACGTTGAACGGCGCCTGGGCGAGCGTGGGGCCGACTCCGCGGATCACCAGCGGCAGCGCGCCGGTGGTGCCGCCGGGGCCGATGAAGGCGCCCATGGTGAGAATGCGCTCGCCCGCCCCGGCGGGGGTGAGGATCGAGAGATTGACGAGGCGCGGCACGTCGACGGGATCGGCGGCGACGACGGTGAGCCGCGCGGTCTGGCTGGCCACGGTGCCCAGCGAGTTGATCGCGAAGGCGGCGTAAGTGCCCTCGTCCGCCGCGGACGAATTGGCGATGACGAGCGTGCCCGCCGTGGCGCCGGCGATGACCGCGCCGTTGCGTTCCCAGCGATAGGTGGCCGCGCCGAGCGCGGGCGCGTTGAAGACGACGGTGCTGCCGGCGGCCATCGTTTGCGACGCCGGCTGGCTGGTGAACACGGGCATCACCGTGGCGACCGTGACCGTGAACGTCCCCTCGGCGGACGCGCCGTGGATGTCCGTGGCGCGCACGATGATGTTGGCCGTGCCCGAAGCAACGGGCGTGATCGTCAGGGTCGAACCGGAGAGGACGGTGCTCACCACGGCGGGCGCGGAGCCCTGCACGGAGAGATCGAGGACGGACGCGCCGCCGCCGGTGGGAAACAGCGTGGCCGGGGTGACCGCGTTGATGATCACGAGATTGGCCGCGGTGGGATCGCCCGAGGTGTAGTTGCGCAGCGGCACCTCGTTGAACGGCGAGCCGGCGTTGTAGCGCTGCACCGCCGCCATCGCGTCGACCACGACCATGCCGTTGCCGAGCACGCGCCCGAACACCGTGTAGCCGCCGCCGTTGGCCTGGTTCAGCACGGTCGAGTTATCGCGGACATTGAAAAACCACTCGCTCGTGGCGCTGTTGATGTCGCTGGTCCGCGCGGCGGCCAGCGTGCCGCGGGCGTTGGCGAGGTTGTATTCGAGCGGGACCGGCGACTGCTTGGCGACCGGCACGACCTCGAAGGGCAGCCGATAGGCGTAGCCGCCGCCCTGCACGATCGAGACGCTGCCGCTCGTATCGAGCGCGGCCGAGCGGTGGATGAACGAGTTCACGTAGGCGCTGGAGCGCGCGTAACTGAGGAAATTGGCGACGTGCCGCGGCGCGACGTCGTCACGCAACTCGACGCTGAAGCGGCCGAAGACGGTGTCGAATCGTGCAAACTGCGTGCCGACCACGCCCGGGACGCTGAAGTGATTCCGCAGGTCGATCGTCACTGCGGGCCCGCCAGGCGCAAGCGTCTGGCCCGGCAGGGGCTGCGCGAGCACGGGCACGCCCGACTGGGCGCGCGCCGCGGCGGCGGCGAGGAAAATGACGACAAAAAACCCGGGGCGAATCAGACGCATGACCGACATTGGACAGAGCTGGACGCCCCGGCCAATCCCATTGTTCCCGGCAATCTCGGCTACGGCACCTCGTAGACCTCGACCAGCGCCTCGCCGGTGCCGTTGTTGATGCCCGCGACCTGCGCCGAATACGCGCCGGGCGGGAGCGTCACCAGCAGCGCGGCGTCGCGCGACCCGGCCACGAGGGGAAAGGCGCCGACCGAGGATGCGGTGGAGGCGAGCGTGTTGGACCAGTTGTCGTTCTCCACGATCTTCGCATTCGCGGAATTGAAGATCTCCAGCTTCGGGTCGGCGAGCGTGCCGCCGACGCCGAAGCTCGCGAGCGTCGGGCCGACTGCGCGGATGAGCAGCGTCTTGCCGACCGTGCCGTCGACGACGAAGCCGGCTATCATGATGTTGTCGCCGGTGCCGACGAGGTTGCGGGCGGAGACGTTGACGAGGCGCTGGGTCATGCCGCTCCCGCTGTCGTAGAGTTCGACGAGCACGACGCCGGAGCCCGGACCCTTGAGATGCGCGGTGTGTGCGCCGGAGAGCGACGACTGGAGGGCGGCGTCCTTGCTGAGATTGGTGAGCGGAAACGCGCCGACGGCGGAGAAGGCGGCGGCGAGCGACGCGGCCCAGTCGTCGTTCTCGCCCACCCGGGTCGAGCCGGCGTTGTAGAGCTCGAGCTGGGGATCGGAGTAGACGCCGGCCACGCCGAACGCCCCGAGCGTCGGGCCGATGCCGCGAATGAGGACGCTCTTCGCGCCGTTGGTGGCGAAGCCCACGATCAGCGTGGCGCTGGCGCCGAGGTTGGTGCGGACGGAGAGGTTTGCGAGCCGGCCCTCGCCGGCGCCGACGGTGAGCGTGGCGGCGCTGCTGGGGAGGGAGCCGACGCTGTTCGAGACGAGCACGGTGTAGGAGCCGGCGTTGGCGGCGGTCGTGTTCGTCAGCCGCAGCGTGGCATCGGTGGCGCCGGCGATCGACACGCCGTCCTTCCGCCATTGATACGTCGGCTCGGGCGAGCCGGTGGCCACCACGGTGAGCGCCGCCGTGCCTCCGGCGGCGGCCGTGACCGCCAGCGGGTGAGACACGATCGCGGGCGCCGTGCCGCCGGGGGCGGGCGTGGTGACGGTGAGGGTGACGCTGTTGCTGGTGACGGAGCCGGCGGAGTTGGTGACGACGACGGCGTAGGTGCCCGCGCTCGCGGCGGGGACGTTGGTCAGCGTGAGGTCCGCCCCGACGGCACCGGCGATGTTGGCGCCATTGCGGGTCCATTGAAACGTGGGCGCGGGCGAGCCGGTGGCGCGCACGGAGAACGTCACGTTCCCGCCCGCCACGACCGACTGGTTCTGCGGCTGCGTGGTGATGCTCGGAGCCGTGGTGGTCACGCCGCCGGTGATCACGAAGTTGATCTGCTGCTGGACGCTGTTGGTGAGGCCCTCGGCGTTGAAGCCCTGCACCGTGACCGTGAAGCTGCCCGCCTGCGTCGGGATGCCGGTGATGGCCGGCGTGCCGGAACGGATCGTGCCGCCGACCGGTGCCGGCACGAAGCTGAGCCCGGGCGGAAGCGAGCCGCTCACCTGGAAGGTGGCGGGCGAGCTCGGCGTGCCGCTGTAGGTGAAGGCGACGTCCACCCGCGTGCCGACGGTGCCGGTCACCGGATTTCCAGGCGACTGCACGAAGGTCGTGGCGCCGGCGCGCGAGTGCAGCGCGCCGAGCGCGCCGGCGGTGAGCGCCGCGCGCAGGAGCTCGCCCGCGCGCGAGGCGAGCACCGTATCGCCCATTCCGGATACGACGCGCAGCACCGGCGTGCGCTGCAGGAGGGCGATCAGCAGCGCGACCGGCAGGTGGCACCAGGCGAGGCAGCGGCAAAGGGAGGCGGGCAGTTTCATGGCGGAATTCGACCCACGACGGGTGCGAAACCCATAGCCCGCACCAAGCCGGAAGAAAGCGGCTTAGCGTAACGGGGCTGTTACCGGCCCCACGCTCAGTAGCGCAGCGTCAACTGTCCCGCCCACGTCTGCACGTAGTCGCGCGCACCGCCGTCGCCCCGCTGGAGGCTGTATTGCAGCTTCGCCTGCGTGTGCGGGGTGAAACGGTAGCTCGGCGCCAGGTCGATCCGCCAGACGTCGTGGCCCCAGCGGACGCGCCCGACCGGATCGGGAATCGTGCCGAAGAGCTGCTGGTTCCAGCGCAGCGCGCCGGCGAACTGCGGCGTGAAGCGGTATTTGGCTTCCGCATACCAGGCGACGGTCTCCGCATCGCCGACGCGCGGAATCTCGAAGCGCACGGCGTAGATTTCCGTCCAGAGCTGGAGGTGGCGCCACGCGAAGCTCACATCCTGCGCCAGCGTGAGCTGGCGGTAGTCGCCGAGCCCGTGACCCGGCGCGGTCGACCGGCCGGCGAAGGGCCGCAGATACGTGCCGCCGCTGGCCGAGAGGCCGAAGTCCCACATCGCACTCGGCCGGTAGCCGAGGCGCCCGCTCACCGTCGGGTGATCGATGTAGTCGTCGAGGTGGTGCCACGCGCGCGGGCGGGAGGAGAGCGAGGCCTGCTTCACCTCGAACGCATAGTGCAGGCGTCTCAGCCCGCCGGAGACGGCGGCGCCGATCGCGTAGCTCGGCCCCCAGACCAGCGGCACGCGCAGGCGTTTCTCGTTGGCCGTCGTCGCCGCCGACAGTCCCGGCCGCACGTGCGACCATTGCAGCAGCGTATTGCTCGAGCGCACCGCCTCCGTGTCCCAGATGCCCGTGAGGTATTCGTAGGGCAGCGGCGCGGTGATGAACGGATTCGCCCAAGAGCCATGGCGCACGGCCCAGTTGCCCACGACCGTCGCGAATTTGCCGACCTGCAGGTGCATCCGGCCGTCGCCCCACGGCGTGTAGCGCAGCGCATACTCGTCCAGCCGCGGCCGCACCGATTCCTCAGTCGGATCGAAACCGCGATCCGCGCGGGCCTGGGCGAAGACGTAGACGCGCGGGCCCAGCTGGGCGTCGAGAAACGTCGTCAGCCGCGGCGCAAACAGCCCGTGCCCGCGCGCCCGCAGGAGCATCGGCGCTGGTTGCGGAAACGAATACGCCTCGAGATCCAGCGTCCCGCTCAGGCGCAGCCGCAGGCGCGCGTCCGCGGCGCTCAGCGTCAGGGCATCCTCAATCCGATCGAAAACATCCTCGGCCGCGCGGACGACGCGGACGGAGGAGAGCGAGGCGGCGAGGCACGCGGCGATCACCGCGAATCGAAATGCCGCCTGCCGCGTGAGCGGCGGGACAGACCGCCGGCGCAGCGCGTTCCGATCCGTGCGCTCACGCACAGGGCTACACTCCAGGTGCGGCGACGAATCCACCGGGCTCATCCGCTCGCCTCCTCTCCCGCGGCGCGAAACGTCACCTCGAACTCCGTCCAGTCCTCCGCGGAGCCCACCAGCCGGAGATCCCCGCGGTGCAGGCGCGCGAGCTCGCGCGCGAGATTGAGGCCGAGGCCGTAGCCGGGGACGTTCTCGCCGATCGCGCCGCGGTGGAAGCGCTCGAAGATGTGCGCCTGCGCGGCGGCCGCGATCGGGCGGCCGGTGTTGCCCACCGTCAGCCGCACCGTCTGGCCCTCGCGCCGGGCCGCCACGCGGATCCGGCCGCCGCGGCGGTTATACTTGCGCGCGTTCTCGAGCAGATTCTGCAGGATGATCGCGGTGTAGCGTTTCTCACCGAGGACGGAGAGACCGGCGGGAAAATCCGTCTCGACCTTCGCACCCAGCTCGTCCGGCGTCGCGCTGAGATCGTCGACCGAGGCCTCGATGAGCTGCGTGAGGTCGACCGGGACGGCCTCGAGTTTCAGCCGCCCCGCATCCATGCGCGACAATAGCAGCAGATCCTCGATCAGGCTCGAGAGGCGATAGGTCTGGTGGATCAGCGCGGAGACCTGATCGCATTCCTCGGGCGTGAGATGATCGCGGCTCAGCAGCTCCTCGAGGCCGGCGCGCAGGACCGTCACAGGCGTCTTGAGCTGGTGCGAGGCATCGGCGGAAAACCGCGCGGAGCGCTCGGAGTCCACCACGAGTTTCTCGACCGGCGCGGAAAGCCGGCCGGAGGCAAAATGACTCGCACCGAGCCCGACCAGGAGCAGCAGCGCCCCGGCGCCGACGACCTGCCAGCGCAGGTGCCGCTGGCGCTCGATGAGGTCGGTCAGCGGAAACACGCAGACTTCGTAGGCGAGCGGGAAGATCGCACCCGGGTTGAGCTCCCGGGCGAAGAGCAGGCAGGGCGTGCCGTCGACCTCGAGCCGGTGCGGCGCGCGCGTCGCGGGTGTCCCCGCCGCCGCGCCCATCACCCGCTCCGCGGCGCGCGCCACGGCGGGGGACAGGGAGGACGAATGCAGGCGGCCGTTCAGCCAGATGCCGCTCTGCCGGCGGCCGCTGAACTCGAAGGGCTTGAAGCCGAGCACCAGCCCGCCGATGACCTCGCCGCTCTCGGTCGAGACAATCGGCATCGCGATCACCTCGGCCAGCGTGGCGCCGCCGACCGGCGCGCCGTGCTCGAGATAACCGATCTGCTGGCGATCGGGCGCGGCGGGCAGCGTGAGCTGCCGGACCTCCTCCGGCGTGAGCGCCCCGGCGATGTCGGCGACGCGTCCTCGGGCCGGATACGGCGGAATCACCGCGCCGCGGCGATCGAGAAAACGAAAGAAGCGCGCGTGCAGCGCGTCCGCCGCGGCGTCGGGCGTCGGGCCGCCCGCCGGTTTCACCATGATGTCGCGCAGCTCCTCGACCGCGTTGGCATAGAGCAGATCGAGCCCGCCATCCTCGAGCGCCCCGTGGATGCGCGGCTTGCGCACGAAGGGATGGCAGCGCTCGTTGAGCGCCACCTGCCGCAGCTCGCGGAGCTTCTGCAGCGCGTCGAGCTCGGACTGGAACTCGCGCTCCAGGCTGCGCTGCACGTCGCTCGCGAGATTGCGCTGCGCGAAGTAGAGGGCCAGTCCGGTGATCGCGGATACGATCAGCATCATCGCCACCAGCACCTGGGTGCGAAAGCCCGCGACGCGCGCCGGCGGCGCCGGGCGGAGATCCGCCGGGGTCGGCGTGGCCGCGAGCGTGCTCACGGGAAGTCGACGCGGAGGGTCGCGTCGTCCTTCAGCTCCACCGCGGCGGCCTTGGTCGTCTTGCTGTCGATCCAGGCCTTGAGCGTGTAGCGCCCCGGCGGCACCGCGCCGAGCCGGAAGGTCCCGTCGGCCGCGGTGATCACGAAATGCGGCGTGTCGAGCACGAGGATGAGCGCGCGCATGTGCTCGTGGATGTCGCAGCGCAGCGTCACGAGCCCGTCCTTGTCGAACACGACCGAGGGCGACGGCCGCTCGTCGGCGCGGTAGCGGCCGAGATCGAAGCGCTTCGGCGGCGAGAACGAGAAGATGTTATGATACGTGTCGTCGAGATTGGGAAACGACACCTTCGTGCCCACGCGGACCGGCAGGAGCGAGGGGAGGAACGTGAGATCCTTCTGCAGCATCTCGGCGACGGGCGGCGCCGCCGGCGGGGGAAACGCGCCCTCGACGTAGACGACGGCGAGCGGCGGGTTGGTCGAGAGCACGCCGGCGTTGGCCACGACGTAGTAGCGCTGGTTCACGACCGGCGTCGCGACGCGCGCCTTCGGCAGCGTGACGCGGCCCTCGATCGTCGCGGCGGACAGCACCGGCGTGAGGAAACCCAGGATACCGAACCGGAGGGCGGCGTTCATTCGGGGGGACGGATGGCGTAGCCGACGCCGCGCAGGGTGTGGATCAACGGACTCGTGAACGTGGAGTCGATTTTCTTGCGCAGCCGCGTGATGAAGATCTCCACGGTGCGCGTGTCGTATTCGTGGTCGCGCTGCCACACGCGCTCGCACAGCTCGGTGCGCGAGAACGGCCGGCCGGGCTCCTGCATCAGCACCTGCAGCACGTCGAACTCGCGCGGCGAAAGCGCGATCGCCTTGCCGGCGCGCGCGACGCGGCGGTGCCGCACGTCCATGTGGAGATCGCCGACCTTCAGGAGATCGGCGGTGGCCGTCGTCGCGCCGCGGCGGCCGAGCGCCTCGACGCGCGCCGCGAGCTCGTCCATCGAGAACGGTTTGGCCAGGTAGTCGTCCGCACCGGCCTGGAGGCCCTTGACCCGATCGCCGACCTCGCCTCGGGCGGTGAGGACCAGGACGCGGGCCGGGCACTGCGCCTCGCGCAGGCCCCCGAGGACAGCGAGTCCGTCGAGCCCCGGCAGATTCAGATCCAGCAGCACGAGATCCGGCGGGTCCGTGATGGCCGACTGGAGACCCTCCGCGCCGTCATGCACCGCGGCGAGGCAGTGGCCGTGCCGCGACAGGGCCCGCGTGATGTGGCCGGCCAGTTGACGTTCGTCTTCGATAACGAGGATGCGCATGCGGGCGGAAGGGGGCGCTTGCCAGAGGGGACAGGATTCGCAGCGCAGAGGAAGGGTCAAGAGTCCGGACGGCACGATCGCGCGCTGGTTGTATCGACTCTTGTCGAAGGTAGGGACGCGCAGCCTGCGCGTCCGCGGACGGGCGGCCCGCCCGTCCCTACCCTCGCACCCGTCCTACGGCGCCTCGTAGATCTCGATCAGAGCCTCGCCCGTGCCGCCGTCGGACCCGCGCACCTGGGCGGTGTAGCTGCCCGGCGGCAACAGCGCCAGCAGCGCGGCATCGCGGCTGCCGTTGTCGAGCGCGAACGCCCCCACGGAGGCGAACGTGCCCGCGAGCGACGCGGCCCAACTGTCGTTCTCCGTCACCTTCGCGCCCTGCGCATCGAAAATTTCGAGCTTCGGATCGGCGAGCACGCCAGTGACGCCAAACGCGCCGAGCCGCGGGCCCACTGCGCGGATCAGGAGCTGTTTCGCGCCGCCGCCGGTGATCGTGAAACCGGCGATGAGGATGTCGTCGCCGGTGCCGACGCGGTTGCGGGCGGAGACGTTGACGAGCCGGGCCGTCGTCGCCGGACCGGAATCATAGGCTTCGACGAGCACGACGCCCGCCCCGGTGCCGCGCGCCTGGATGGAGTAGGCGGCAGCGAGGTTCTGCACGAAGGCGGCGTCGCGGCTTCCGACCGTGAAGGGAAACGCGCCAACGCTGGCGAACGCCGGCGCCATCGTGGCCGGCCAGTTGTCATTGGAAAACACGGACGTCTCCCCGCGGAAGAGGTCCAGCCGCGGATCGGTCATCGCCCCGGTCAGCCCGAAGCCGGCGAGCGCCGGGCCCGCGGCCCGCACCAGGATGTCACGCGCGCCGTCGGCCACGACCACGCCGACGATCAACGTCTGGCCGGCGGCCAGCGCCGTGCGCACCGAGAGATTCGCCAGGCGTGCGCCGCCGCCGCCGGGCGCGGTGACGACGAGCCGGGCGGTCGCGCTCACGACGCCCGCGGGCGAGGCCGAGTTGGTCGCGACGACTGAGTAGTCGCCGGCATCGGCCGGCTGCACGTCGGAGAGCACGAGCGTGGCGGCGGTGGCGCCGAGGATCGCGGCGCCGTTCTTGCGCCACTGATACGTCGGGGCCGGCGAGCCGCTGGTGGCGACGGTGAAGGTGACGCTGGCGCCGGCGCTGACGGACTGGCTGACTGGCTGCAGCGTGAACGCGGGCGGCTCCGGAGCGATCGCTCCGGTGATCGCGAAGCGGATCGGCTGCGGCGTGCCGTTGCCGCCGGTGCCGAAGCCCTGGACGTTGACGGTGTAGTTTCCCGCCTGCGTCGGCGTGCCGCTGATCGCGGGGGTGCCGGTGCGGAGGACGCCGCTGATCGGAGCCGGAATGAAACTCAGCCCAGGCGGAAGCTGCCCGGTCACGATGAAATACTGGGGCAGGCTCGGCGTGCCCGTGTAGGTGAACGCCACCGCGAGCGGCGTGCCGACGACGCCGGGGACAGGATTCGCCGGCGGATTCTGCACGAAGGTGGTGGCGCCAGCCCGCGAGTGGAGCGCGCCGAGCGAAGCCACCGTGAAGAGCGACCGCATGAGCTGGCCGAGCGGCGGCGACGCGAGCACGCCCTCGGCCGACGCCACGACCCGCAGGACCGGGGTGCGCTGCAAGAGCGCGACGAGCAGCGCGCCCGGCAGGTGGATCCAGCGGAGACGATGCAGGAGGAGGGCGGCGAATTTCACGGGTCGGGAGACGAGAAGGTATCAGCGCCGGAAGTTCGGCAACAAAATGACGGGCGCGCAGGAGACCGCCACCGGCGACGGAACCCCGCGATCGAATTCCCAACCGGGACGCAGTTCACCCTGCGTTGGCCGCGCCGCCGGCGTCGGCGCGCAGGCTGCCACCGACGCGCGCGGCGAGCCAGGCCATCGGCACATAGGCCACGAGGAGATCGAGCGCGATGAACCAGGCCGGGGCCGGGATCATGAACGACGCCATGATGCCTCCCAGCAGGAAGAACCCGCCGACGACATAGGCGAACACGGCCCGCCGCGTCCCGGCGATCACGTGGGCCGTCAGCGCGCCCGCGAATGCGCCGACCGCGTGCGCGAGAAAGGGAAAGAGATAGTGCTTCGGCTCCAGCAGGTGCGCGGAGGCCGCGAGGCTCTTCGCGTCACCCATGTTCACGCCGGGCGGCGGCGGGATGAGCTGGGGGC
This sequence comes from uncultured Opitutus sp., assembly GCA_964513055.1. Classification (GTDB taxonomy): domain Bacteria; phylum Verrucomicrobiota; class Verrucomicrobiia; order Opitutales; family Opitutaceae; genus ER46. The sequence continues at coordinate 1,078 of CAZENI010000055.1, read as the reverse complement.
CGAGCAGCACGAGGGCCATGTTGACCGAGCCGCCGACGAAGAGGCCGATGATCACGGCGAGCGTATTCCTGAGGATGGTCTTCATGCGAGTGGCGTTCCGGCGTCAGCGACGTTTCTACGGGTGGGTGGTGGCGCGATTGAGGCGAATCGCGGCCGGGACGCTGCAAGAAAACCCCCGACGGTGCACGCCGGATCGTAGCGCTCGTCGCCGCGCCGGGCGGCGGCTCAGTTGCAGCCGCAGCCGCTGCCGCCGACGCCGCGGCCACCGGTCGAGGTCTCGCGCGAGAAGAAGATGTGCTCCGCGAGGGCGGTCTGCAGCGGATCGCGATCGGGCCGCATGGCGTAGCCGGTGAGCGTCGCGCGCTCCCAAGGCTTCACGCGCACGAGGTTCGGATTGGCGCAGCCGGAGAACACCGCGGCCGAGCCCGCGACGAGGGCGAGGAACAGGAGGCGTGTTTTCATGAGTGGTCGGGTTCAGCTCTTTTCCGCGAGCAGCGTCTCGATCGCCTTGCGCAGATCGCGCTCGGTCGTGTCACCGTGAAATCCCTCGTGCCGGCCGCGCACGCGACCGTCGCGGCCGACCAGGTAGCTCGTCGGCATCGTCGGCACGACGACGGCCTGCACCAGTTTCTGCGTGCGGTCGTGCAGCGTGGGAAAGGTCGGCGCGAGCTTCTTCGCGAACGCGACCGCCGCCGCCGGCTTCTCGTCGACGCCGACCGCGACGATCACGAGGCCGCGCGCGGCGTAGTCCTTCTGCAGGCGGGCCATCATGGGAAACGACGCCTTGCACGGCGCGCACCACGAGGCCCAGAAATCCACCAGCACAACCTTGCCCGTGGTCGCGGGAAGGTCCCCGCCGGCGAGCGACGTGAGCCCGGCGTCCGCGAGGGCGGGAAACGCATCGCCGACCTTGATCTCGGCGCGAGCGACGAGCGCCACCGCGAAGAGCGGGACGAGAAACCGGAGGAGCATGCTACGATACCACATAATTAAAAAATCCCCGCGTCTGCGCGCGCGTGCGCTCGGTGAGCAGAAGGCCCTCCGCGCCCGGGCACGCCTGGATGAACTCGAGTCCCTT
>CAZENI010000054.1:0-25742 GCA_964513055.1 uncultured Opitutus sp. | reverse complement strand
CACGATGCGCGGCAGGCTGCGCGGCACCGGCAGGATGATCATCAGCTTGTCCTGGCCGGGCGTCTCGGGGTGATCGAGGGAGACGAGGACGTTGAGCGTCTTGTTGCCGAGGAGGGGAAACGGGTGCGCCTGATCCACCGCGAGCGGCGTCAGCACCGGCAGCACCTGCAGCTCGAAATACCGCCGCACCCACGCGCGCTCGCGATCGTCGAGGCGGGCGGCGACACGGAACTCGATGCCGGCCTCCGCCAGCGCCGGCACGATCTCCTTGTGCCAGCAGGCATATTGATCGGCGACGAGCTCGTTGACCGCCTTGTGGATCTGCCGGAGCTGCTCGCGCGGCGTCAGGCCGTCGAGCGTGAGCCCGATCGCCTCCGAGTCGGCCTGCTGCATGATGCCGGCGACGCGGATCTCGAAGAATTCGTCGAGGTTGGAGCTGACGATGGCGAGGAACTTGGCGCGCTCCAGCAACGGGTTGCCCGGATGGCGCGCCTGATCGAGCACGCGGCGGTTGAACGCGAGCCAGCTCTGCTCGCGGTTGCCGAAGATCGTGGGCCGGCCGGGCACGGCGGCGGCCGCCGCGGCGGAGGCGGAGGGAGCGGGACTGCGTTTCTTGGTGCGGCTGACGGCCATGAGAGGGAGGAACGTGCGGCGCGCGGCCCGGACTGACGAGCCGGCAAACGCCCCGTAACGAGATTGTCACCGGGCGCGGGTCAAGGTTGCAGCGTCAAACCTCCACGCGCTCGCTGGCAAACTCGACCACCGTCCCCTCGCCTTCCAGCGGATAGTCGCGAAGGAAGCGCGTGTATTCGACCAGCTCGAAGCGCCCGTCCCAGTGCTCGACGACGGCGGTGAGCGACTCGACCCAGTCGCCGGAGTTCAGGTAGTGGATGTCGCCGATCATCTTGTCGGCCGCGGTGTGGATGTGGCCGCACATCACGCCGGCGCAGCCGCGCGTGCGGGCGAGCGCCGCGATGTGCTCCTCGAAGTTGGAGATGTGGCTCACGGCCTCCTTGACGCGCGCCTTGATCGCCTTGCTCAGCGACCAGTATTCCTTTCCGCGCCACGCGCGCCAGGCGTTGTAGGCGCGGTTGAGCTGGAGCAGCATGCGGTAGCCCCAGTCGCCGAGGTGCGCGAGGAAGACGAAGTTCTTCGTCACCGTGTCGAAGATGTCGCCGTGCAGCACCAGGTAGCGGCCGTGCACGCCCTCGTGGATGTGATCCTCGACCACGCTGAGGTTCTCGAAGTCGAGCGGCAGGAAGCTGGCGAGGATGTCGTCGTGGTTGCCGCGGAGATACACCACCTGCGTGTCGCGCTTCTCGAGTTTCTTCAGGACGATGCGGATGAAACGCGTGTGGGCCTTGGTCCACTGGCCGCCGCGCCGCAACTGCCAGCCGTCGATGATGTCGCCGTTGAGGATCAGTTTCGCGCAGCGCACATGGCGCAGAAAGTGGTTCACTTCCTCCACTTTCGATTCCGAGGTGCCGAGGTGCACGTCGGAGAGGATGACGGTGCGGACGTGGAGCTTCATGGAAACTGGAGCGCGAAGCGCGGGGCGGCGGCGGCGGTCGGGGACGCCGCGGCGACGGCGCGCGAGACGGCGGGAATAACCATCCGCAGGCTGCGCGGCCGCACCACCACCTCGATCGCGGCGCCGGTCGCGTGCGTCTCGCCGTCGGTGTGGATCAGGCCGGGCGCCGCCCGCTCGATCAGAAATTGCGGCCCGCTCAACCGCACGACGTGCGGACTCTGATCGATCGTGCCGAGGAAAAGGCGCGGGACGAGGGTCGCCGCGCGCCACAGGCCCACGGCCTTGATCGCGACCAGATCGAGCCGGCCGTCGTCGACGCGCGCGCCGGGCGCGATCCGGGCGTGGTTGCCGTATTGGTCCGAGTTGGCCACCGCGATGAGCAGGATGTCGTGCGCCTGCACGCGGCCGCCGCCGGTGATGCGGCAGTGCTCCGGACGGAGTTCGCGCAGGGCCGTGACGCCGACGCGCACGTAGGCCGGCAGGCCGCGGCGCGTGAGGCCGTTGAAACGGCGGCTCACGTCGGCATCGAAACCGAGGCCCATGGCGTTGAAGAACGGAAAGCCGTTCGCGGTGCCCGTATCGACCGCGGCGATGCGGCTGCCGGCGCCGGTCGCGAGCCGGAGCGCGGCGAGCGGCGCGCGCGGCAGGCCGAGGTGCAGCGCGAGGCCGTTGCCGGAGCCGCAGGGCACGAGCGCGAGCGCGGCCGGCGTGTGGACGAGGCCCTGGGCGACCTCGTTCATCGTGCCGTCGCCGCCGACGGCCACCACGATCTCGCTGCCCCGCTGCACCGCCTCGCGGGCGAGCGCCGTCGCATGCCCGGGACCGTCCGTCGTCGCCAGCGTCGCATCGAGGGAGCGGGCCGCGATGAAGTCGCGGATCGCCGCCGCAAGCCACGGTCGCCGGCGGTTGCGGCCCGAATGCGGATTGAAAATGAAGCAGGTCTTCATGCGGAGAGCGCGGGGCGAAACGGCACGGGGATCGGCTCGGTCTCGGCCCTGGCCGGAAGGGAGTCCAGCAACACGCCGGCGATGGTGCGCGCCGCCTCGGGCCGCGAGAGCGGCTGCAGCGCCGCGCGCCACTCGCGCCACACCCGGCCCTGCGCGTGAAAGGCGCGCTGCAGTTCCGTCACGACGGCCTCGGGCGTCACCGCCAGCGCGCCGATCCCGTGCCGCCGGAGCAACTCGTAGTTGCCCTCCTCCTGACCCGGCACGATCTGGTTCACGACCATCGGGCAGCGGGCGGCCAGCGCCTCCTGCGTCGTCGCGCCGCCGGCCTTGCTGACCACGACATGGTGCGTCATCAGCAGCCGCGGAATCTCGTTCGTCCAGCCGAGGATTTCGGTGCGGAGCGCGCGACCGCGCGCGAGGCGAACCAGTTCCTCGCGCAGGACCTCGTTGCGACCGACCGTGCAGGTGAGTTCCCACCGGCCCTCGCGCACGAGCTGGCGTGCGGTCTCCGCCGCGGCCGCCGTGCCCGAATTGACGATGTAGAGGACGCGCGGGGTCCCGCCACGGGCGAGATCCGGGGGCGCGAGAAGCCGGGCGTAGTCGGAGAAGAACGCCGGCACGGGAAAGCCGGAGACATGGAGCCGCTCCGGCGCCACGCCCGCGCTCCGCATGACCGCCGCGGAATCCTCGTTGGGCACGAACCAGCCGGCGGCGCCGCCTCGCCACCAGAGCGAGTTGATGCTGATCGAGTCGGTCACGACATTGAAGAACGGCGCGTCGCACCGCCCGCGGCGCGCGAGCTCCGCCAGCATGAACGCATACGCTGGATACGTGCAGGCGATCGCGGCGGGCCGCTCGCGGGCGATCAGTTCCCCCAGCACGCGGATCTCGCGCCGCATCGCGCGCAGCAGCCGTGGCGCGAAGGCGGAGCGGTCGAGCCAGCGGTAGACGGAATTCCAGGCGCCCGGCGCGCGGTTGATCAGGCCGAGATAGGCGCGCCGCACCAGTTGATCCAGCCGCGGGGAGGCGAGCGCGTAGACATCGGCGAGGCGCGCGGTGCCCGCGTCATGCCGGGCATCGAGGGCCGCGACCAGCGCGCGGGCGGCGGCGTTGTGGCCCTCGCCATAGCCGGCCGTGAGGACGAGGATGCGTTCGTTCATGCGGTAAGGGGTTGCTCCACCCGGGCGGCGGTCTTGGCGCCGGCCGCCTCGGCGAGGTCGGCCTCGAACCGCGATATCACGTGCTCCCACGCCTGCGGCTCCACCGCGGCGCGCGCCGCGAGCCGCAACTGGGCCCGGAGCAGATCGTCGGTCGCCAGCAGCACCGCCGCGTCGATCAACGCTTCGGGCCGGTCGCAGGGCACCGCGAGGCCGTTCGCGCCGTGGCGGACGAACTGCCGCGCCGCGGCGTAGTCGAAGCCCGCCACCGCCAGCCCGCTCGCCATCGCCTCGGTCAGCACATTGCCAAAAGTCTCCGTCAGGCTGGCGTGGATATACACGTCGGCCGACGCATAGTGCCGGGCGAGCTCGCCGCGCGGCACAAAGCCGGTGAACACCGCGTGCCGGAGTGTCCGCTGCAACCGCGGCCGCAGCGGTCCGTCGCCCACCAGCACGAAGCGGCAGCGCGGATTCGCCTCCCGCATCGCGGCAAAGACGCGCAGCAGCAGCTCGTAGTTCTTCTCCGCCGCCATCCGGCCGGCGTGCACCACGACCGGGTCCCCGGGCGCGGCGCCCCAGGCGGCCCGCAACACCTCGGCGCGGCGCGCGGGATGAAACTGCCACGTATCCACGCCGCGGGACATCAACTGCAGGCCGCGAAACCCCAGCCCCCGCAGCTCCTCGCACAACTCCGCGGTCGGCGCGAACGTGCGGCGCGTGCGGTTGTGCACGTGCCGGAGCCACCGGAGCGTCACGCCGCGCAACAGGCCGAAGCCGTAGTGCTGCGTGTAGGCGTGGAAGTTGGTGTGGAAGCTGGACGTCACCGGGATCCCGAGCGCCAGCGCCGCCGTCACCGCGCTCGCCCCCAGCGGTCCCTCCGTCGCCACGTGCACCAGATCCGGCCGGTCCAGCGTCCAGTCCCGGCGCAGTCGCCGGCCCGCCGGCAGGCCCAGGCGCAGCAGCGGATAGCGCGGGATCGGGACGCCCGGCAGCGGCACCTCGGCATACTCGGGCGACGTCTCGCCCCGGGCCAGGTCGTCGCGTCGCGGCCGATACACCGTCACCTCGTGCCCGCGCCGCCCGAACTCGCGCGCGATGATCCCGAAGGTCATGGCCACGCCGTTGATCTCGGGCGGGAAGGTTTCGGTGACGAGGGCGAGCTTCACGAGGAGGTTGGCATCGGGCCCGAGTAGAGACCACCGCGGTGCCAACGGTGTGGCGGCGTCGTTACATTTTGGAGACATCGCGACGGCGGCCGGCGGAGGCCGGGTCGGCCGCGACCCCGCGCCCGGTGATGTGACGCGATCGTCGCGGAACCTCCGCCGGTTCGCCATCCGCCGCCCGCATGCTCGCCCCGGACCGCGCGCGGAGCAGCGCCCACGTCGGGCGCGCCGCCATCCGACGTCCACACCAACGCCATGAACGCCCTCACCGCCCTCCGCCGGCTAGTCCGCCGGTTCGCCGCGCCGCTCGCCGCCGCGCTGCTCACCACCCACGCCCTTCTCGCCCAGACCAGCGGCGCGCTCAGCGGCCGCGTCGCCGACGCCGCCACCGGCAAGTCGCTCCAGGGCGCGATCGTCCGCGTCGTCGGCACCACCGCCACCGCCACCACCGACGCCAACGGCCGCTTCTCGCTCGCGAGCGTGCCCGGCGGCGTGCAACGCGTGGAGATCGACTACGTCGGCCTCGATCATTTCGAGCGCGAGATCACGGTCGCGGGCGGCGGCACGACCCGGCTCGACGTCGCGCTCGAGAGCCGGGCGCTCAAAATGGAAGCCTTTACCGTCGCCGAGTCCGCGCGCGGCCAGTCGCTCGCGATCAATCAGCAGAAGACCGCGAGCGGCATTGTGAACATCGTGTCCGAGGAGACCTTCGGCCAGATGCTCAGCGGCAACATCGGCTACACGCTCCAGCGCCTCCCGGGCCTCAGCGTCAACGAGGACGAGGACGGCACGCCCAACGGCGTGAACATCCGCGGCCTCGAGTCGAAGTATAATTCCTTTCAGATGGACGGCTTTCGCACCCCGACCTCGGGCAACAGCCGCGGCTTCGCCACCAGCCAGCTCCTCGCCGACGGCGTCAGCAACATCGAGGTGATCAAGGCGCCGACGGCGGATCGCGACGGCGACGCCATCGGCGGCATCATCAACACGATCTCGCGCTCCGCCTTCGAGCGCGAGGGCCGCGAGATCCGCCTCACGACGGCCGGCGTGTATTACAATTTGAACAGCAAGTGGAGCTACGACACCGGACTGCTCTACAGCGACATCCTAAGCGTCGGCGGCGGCCGGAAAAACCTGGGCGTCAGCTTCACGGTCTCGGCCTACGAGACGTCCCGCGCCTACGACAACGTCGACCTCGACTACTTCTACGTCCGGCCGACGGACCGCCCCGATCTCAATCTGACCCAGCCGCTCTATTTCCACAGCATCGGCACGCCGCAGACGAACTTCCGCGACGTGAAGTCCTGGGGCCTCACTGGCTCGCTCGACTACCGCCTCGGCGATCAGACCACGGTCTTCTTCCGCCCGAGCTACAGCCACAACACCACCACGGCCGAGAAGCCCGAGGAGCGCATCTACGTCGTCACCAGCGGCGGCGCGGCGAATGTGCTGTCCATCACTGAACGCACCGGTGCCGGCCGCCTGACCAACAACGAGCATCGCTACCAGAACCGGCAGAGCGAAGCGGACAACGACCTGCTCTCGTTCTCCGCCGGCGGTGAGCATCGCCTCGACACGATCAAGGTGAACTTCGGCGGCTACTACGCCGAGAACGCGCGCAACACCGACCGCAGCATGCAATACGTGGTGCGCAACACCGGCTTTCAGAACGCCTACGATCGCTCCGACACGCTGCACCCGAAATACACGAACCTGAACGGCAAGAGCGCATTCGACACCACGACGATCACGCGCGGCGACCTGACGATCAACCCGTCGGAATACGCCGAGGAAGTCGTATCCGGAAAAGTCGATCTGGAGAAATCCTTCACCGGCGCGGCGCTCTCCGGCAAACTCAAGACCGGCCTCAAGACCAACCGCAGCACGCGCGAGCAGGATGCGTCGAGCACCGTTTACCAGACCGGAACGGCCGCCAGCGGCTTCCCCTACGCGGATCTCATGCGCCGCAGCAACCGCACCGTCGCGGGCATCCCGATGTCGCTCGAGACGGACATTCCCAAGCTCGAGGCGCTCTTCCGCAGCCGGCCGGAATTGTTCGTGCTCCAGGCACCCGCCGCGTTTCAGAACAGTGTCATCAACGATTTCAAGAGCCGCGAGACCACCCACAGCGCCTACGTCATGGGCGTGGCGACGATGGGCCGCACGACGCTGACGCCCGGAATCCGGATGGAGCGCAACACTTTCGCGTCGACGACGAATCAGTTCATCCCGGCCCTCGGCGCCCGGGCGGCGCGCGTCGATGTCGTCAACCGCGAGCGCACCTACACGTCGTGGCTGCCGAGCGCGCATCTCCGCCACGAACTGCGGCGCAACCTGATCCTGCGCGGCAGCTATAACCGCAGCTACAGCCGCCCCGACCTCGACGACCTGCTCCGCGGCCGCCTCGTCAACATCGACAACGACACGATCACCGACGGCAACCCGAACCTGGAGACCACGACGTCGGACAATTTCGACGCGCAACTCGAGTTCTACACGAGCAACCGCGGGCTCTACTCCGTCGGCGTGTTCTACAAGAACATGAAAGGCTTCTACTACGACCGCGCATCCACCGAGGTCCTCGACGAGAACGGCGTGCCGACCACCTATCGCGCCACGCGCCCCGAGAACGCGCTCGGCGCGGTGAACTACGGCGTGGAGCTGATCGCCCGGCAGAAGCTCACGTTCCTCCCGAAACCCTTCAACGGGTTCCGTGTCGACCTCAGCGCGACCTTCACCGAGAGCGACGGCAAGTATCCCGGCCGCTTGGACGAGAAACTGCCGACCTACGGATTCTCGGACTACATGTTCAACGCCTCGCTGGAATACACCATCGGCCGCTTCCGCGCCGAGGTCAGCTATCGTTACCGCTCCGATTTCCTCGAAGGGCTCGATGTCGACTTCACCTTCGACGATGTCTTCGCCGCCAACGAGCGCGTGGATTTCGTCGCGAGCTACCAGGTGACCGATCGCCTGAAGCTGTTCCTGAACATGACGAACCTCACCGAGCGGCCCCAGGTCTCCTACCAGGGCTTCGCCTACAATCCCGAGGACTACACCATGCACGGCATGCGCGCCACGACCGGCGTGACGTTCCGGTTCTAACGTGCCCGCCCGCTCCTTCCCCGATGAAATCCCACCGTCTCGTTCCGTTCCTCGCCAGTCTCGCCCTGCCGCTCGTCGCCCACCAGGGCCACGAAACCACGTCGTGGAAACCCACGCCCTATGCCGACAAGCTCGCCCACGCCCCGCGTCCGCTGCCGGATCGCATCGTGCTCACCTGGTCCGGCGACCCGGCGACCACGCAGGCCGTCACCTGGCGCACCGACACCAGCATCGTCCGCGCGCTCGCCGAAATCGCCATCGCCAGCGACAACGGCCGCGACCTCAAGCCGCGCAGCGTCCCCGCGCGCACGGAGTTTTTCAAAAGCGATCTCGGCGAAGCGGCGTATCACAGCGTCACGTTCACCGATCTCGCGCCTGACACGCTCCACGCCTATCGCGTGGGCGACGGGGCGAACTGGAGCGAGTGGTTTCACTTCCGCACGGCGAGCCGGGAGTCGCGCGCGTTCACGTTCGTCTACTTCGGCGACGCGCAGAATGACATCAAGACGCACTGGTCGCGGGTGTTTCGCGAGTCGTTCCGCGATGCGCCCCGCGCCGCGTTCACGCTCCACGCCGGCGACCTGATCAACAACGCGAACCGCGACGTGCAGTGGGGCGAGTGGTTCGGCGCACCCGCCTGGGTCAACGCCACGATTCCCGTCGTGCCGACGCCGGGCAATCACGAGCACTTCAACGACGGCGCCGGGCCGGAGACGGCGCGCAAGTGGACGACGAAGGACGGCCGCACGATCAGCGTCACCGTCGCGCTGAGGGCCGACAAGGACGCCGCGGGCAAGACGACGCGCACCCGCATCTTCGCGAAAGCTGAAGACGGCCAGACCGGCATCCTCACGCTCGGCACCGACGATCTCATCACCGGCATCGACGAGGGCATCGTCCGCATGACTGGCTACGCCGAAGCCGACCTCCTGGCACAGCAGCCGGACAAGCGCCCGCTCCGCGACCGTATCGCCAATCCGGGCACGCGGACGCTGAGCCACCACTGGCGGCCCTCGTTCACGCTCCCCGAGCAGGGCGCCCCGGCGGGTCTCGAGGAGGCGTGCTACTACGTCGACTACCAGGGCGCGCGCATCATCTCGCTCGAGTCGAATCGCCTGCAGCAGGAGCAGATTCCGTGGCTGCGCGAGGTGCTGAAAAGCAATCCGCACCGCTGGACCGTGGTGACGTTCCACCATCCGATTTTCTCGCCGGCGAACAACCGCGACAATCCCGAGCTCCGCGCCGCCTGGAAGCCGATCTTCGACGAGTTCAAGGTCGACCTGGTGCTCACCGGCCACGACCACACCTATGCGCGCAGCGGCGACATCAGCGGTCGCGGCGGCTCGATCAACATCCCCGCCGGCTACAACCAGGCCTACGATCCCGCCATCGGCACGGTCTATGTGGTTTCGGTCAGCGGCCCGAAGATGTATAACGTCACGACCGACTTCGCCGTCCGCTCGGCCGAGGACACGCAGCTGTATCAGATCATCCACGTCGACCTTGACCAGATCCGCTACGAGGCGCGCACCGCCACCGGCCGGCTCTACGACGCCTTCACCCTGAAAAAGCGCGCCGGCCGCGCCAACGAGTTGATTGAGACGCTGCCGCCGGAGCGCCGCCGCGCTCCCGTTGCCAGCAAGAAGGCCGTGGCCGACTGACGGCCCAGGGCAGCCGCGTCCCGTCCACAACCCAGCCCGTCGCCGGCTACGCCGCGACGGGCTTTTTGCGTTTCTCGATCAGCGCGAGCAGCAGATCGCTCTTGGCCAGGCTGCCCCGCAGCAGGCCGTCGCGCTCCACGACCGGCAGCCGCTCGGCCACGATGCCCAGGAAGCCCGCCAGCGCCTCCGTGAGCGGCTGGTCCGGCCGCACGCGGGGGAAATCCTCACGCAGGATGTCGCGCGCGATCACGAGCTCCGCGAGATCGGGCTCGCTCAGATACGGCTTGATGTCGTGAAGCGAGACGACGCCGAGAAACCGGCCCTCGCCGTCGACGACGTAGAGGTTGTTCACACGCAGCCGGAGAAACATCCGCGCGATGTCCGCGTAGTGCGCGGTCGGCAGCACCGCCGGGGGATTCGCCCGCATCAGGTCCGCGACGAGGCCCTCGCCCAGCCCGGGATCCGGCGCGGCCGCGGCCTTGCGCTTCAGCGACTCGCTGTAGAGCGAGGAGCCCTCCAGGCTCTTCGCGGTGTAATACGCGATGACGCTGCACAGGAGCAACGGCAGGATGATGTCGTAGCTCAGCGTCATCTCGAAGAGCATGATCACCGCCATGATTGGCGCATGGCTCGCCGCCGAGAGAAAGGCCCCCATGCCCACCAGCGCGAACGCCCGCGGATCCTGCGCGCCGGCCTCCCAGAAATGATTCACCAGCGTGCCGAACAACAGGCCGGCGCCCGCACCCATGAAGAGCGACGGCGTGAAGACGCCGCCCGGCGCGCCGGAGCCGAACGACGCCATCGTCGCGAGCCACTTGCAGGCGAAGATCCCGGGGATCAGCGTCCACAGGATTTTGCCGTTCACGATCTCCACGACGACCGAGTAGCCGTTGCCGCAGACCTGCGGGACGTTGATGGCGATCGCGCCGACCGCGAGGCCGCCGAGTGCGAGCCGCAGCACGAGCGGGAGCTTGAGCGAGACGAAGAACTTCTCCGCGTTTTTCAGCGACACCAGGAACGCCGGCGCGAGCACGCCCGCGATCAGGCCGAGCACGATGTAGCCCGGCATCTCCCACACGGACACCTGCTGGAACACCGGGACCTTGTAGAGCACGTGCGCCGAGGTGAGCACCTGCACGGTAAGCGTGGCCGCCACCGCCGAGACCACGAGCGGTCCGAGGCTCTCCATCGCGATCGTGCCGAGGATGATCTCCGCGACGAAAAAGGAGCCGGCGATCGGGGCGTTGTAGGCGGAGGCGATGCCGGCCGCCGCGCCGCACGCCACGAGCAGCCGCAACTGCGGCGGCGTGAACTTGCGCCAGCGGCCGAGTTGCGACGCCACCACCGCGGCCAGTTGCACCAGGGGGCCTTCCCGGCCGATCGAGCCGCCGGAGCCGATGGAGAAGAGCGCGGCGGCGGACTTGACGAGGCTGGCGCGCGTGGGCACGTGGCCGTTGCCGATCACGATCGCCTCCATGTAGTCGGTCGAGCTCTGCGCACGCGTCAGCCGCTGGCCGAACATCAGGATCGTGCCGGCCGCGGCGCCGCCGAGCGTCGGCACCAGCAGGCATCCCCACCACGGCAGCCGCGCCATCGAGTCGACGACGCCGAGGCTGGAGTTGCCGAACCAGCCGTGGATGCGCTCGGTGAGCGTGGTGAACACGATCGAAGCCAGCGCGCCGAGGAAGCCCGCGAGCGCGGCCCACATCAGCGTGACCTGCCACTCCGTCGGCTGCAGCTTCTCCTGAATCCACACCCTCCACCGCAGCAGCCGCAGGAGGCGGCGCATCAACAGTCCCGCGGGATCCGTGACCGCCTTCATCGACCCGCGGCCGGCAGAGTGGCCACGAAGTCGGGTTTCGCATGGGATTCAGTCGGCGAACGCACGGCTCCAACACGCTAGGACCCGCCCGCCGGGAAACAAGCCCGGCGGGGAAAATTAGTGGGGGCCGTTGCCACGGGGCGCATCGCAGCCGGACACGTGCCGTTGAGGTGGAGCCCGATGTCGTGGCCCGCCGCACCGGCCCGGAGGAGAAGCCGGCGCGCCAATGCTTGCACGCGCCGCAGTTTTTTTCACGATGCGCGCACCATGAGCGCGAAACACTCGAAGAAGGGCGTGCCCAAGCCCACCCCGCCGGCCGCGCCTTCCTCCCCAGCACCGGAGTCCGCGCCGGCCTTGGCGGACGCGAGCGCCGGCGCGGCCGCGGCCGCGACGCCGGCGGACACCGCCGTCTCATGGCTCGACTCCACCGATCCGAAGAAACGGCTCTGGGGGAAGATCATCTTCTGCGGCATCTGGCTCTACGTTGGCGCCCTGTGGCTGCTCGCGCTCGATCAGACGTTCAACTGGGGCATCTTCGGCCCCAAGGTCCCGCCGGTGCCGTGAGGATCCGGGTCGCCGCCGCGCAGCGCGCGACGGCGCTCAGTCGATCGTGTAGGGCTCCTGCACTTCCTCGGACTCCGACTGCGACGTCAGCGTCACGAGGCTCTTCAGCGACGAGAAGTGCTGGCTGAGATCGAAATCGCCGCCGAGCCCGCCGATCAGCTTGTCGAAGAGATCCTTCTTGGAGGCCTTGAGCGCCTGGATGCGCTCCTCGATCGTGCCGGCGGTGACCATGCGGTAGACGAACACCGTATTCGTCTGGCCGATGCGGTGGACGCGATCGACCGCCTGGGCCTCGACCGCAGGGTTCCACCACGGGTCGAGCAGGAAGACGTAATCGGCGGCATGCAGCGTGATGCCGGTGCCGGCGGCCTTCAGCGACACGAGCATCGCCGCGGCGCCCTGCGCCTGCTGGAACGACTGCACGGGTTTCTGCCGGTCGAGCGTCATGCCCGTCAGCTCGAAGCGCGCAAGGTCCGGGAAGTGCTTCGCCAGCGCCTCGCGCACGCGATCGAGCAGCATCACGAACTGGGAGAAGATCACGACCTTGTGCCCGCTGCCGACGATCTCCGTGAGCTTCTCGACGAGCAGGTTGATCTTGCCGGAGTCGGTGAGCGGCGCCTTGAGCCACGGGAGCATGTCCGGATCGCAGCAGGTCTGGCGCAGGCGCGTGAGCAGCGCGAGGAAACCGAAGGACTTCTCCCGCATTGCGGCGCCGACGTCGTCGCCGAGGCGCTCCAGCCCCTCCGAGCAGATGCGGGCGTATTCCGCGCGCTGCACGTCGGTGAGCGGGCAGATGAGATCCATCTCGAGCTTCGGCGGCAGCTCGGTCGCGACCTCCTTCTTCGTGCGGCGCAGGATGAAGGGCGCGAGCTGCGCGCGGAGGCGCGTCAGCGTGCCGTCGCGATCCGCGCTGAGCGCCGCCTCGAACGAGGTGCGCGAACCGAGCAGACCCGGCAGCAGGAAGCGGAAGATACTCCAGAGATCGAGCTGGCGGTTTTCGAGCGGCGTGCCCGTCAGCACCACGCGATGCGCCGCGCGCACGGCGAAGCAGGTCTGCGTGATTTTCGCGTCGGGGTTCTTGATGAACTGCCCCTCGTCGAGCACCGCGTAGCCGAACTGCACTTGATCGAGCAACTGCCGGTGCTTGCGGAGCTGCGTGTAGCTCGCGAGCCAGATGACCGGATGCTTGTGCAGTCGGAAATCGTGGCCGGTCTTCAACACATCCACCGCCAGGTGCGGGAAGAACTTCGCGATCTCCTCGCGCCACACCGGGACCACGCTCGCCGGGCACACGATGAGGCTCGGCTGCCCGGCCAGCGGACGGGCGGCGAGGAGCGACAGCACCTGCAGGGTCTTGCCCAGGCCCATCTCGTCCGCCAGCAGCCCGTGGCAGCCGACGTCGCAGAGATGGTGCATCCACTCGACTCCGCGCCGCTGATACGGCCGGAGCAGTTCCGGCAGCGCCGGCGGCGCCGGCGGCGGGGCGAGGACGCTTTGGCGCCAGGCCTCGATCTCGGGCGAGAGGGTCAGCTTCAGGCGCGCGTCGCTGAAGAGGGAGAAGATGAGATACGGCGAGAGCGCCACGGGCTCCTCGCCGAAGGCGCCCTGCGTCTCCTCCACGTTCTTCTGCCACGCCGCGAAACTGTCCCACTTCTCCTGCGGCAGCGCCACGATGCCGAGATTCGGCAGGATGACGGGCTGGCCGCCGCGCTTGAGCAGGGCGTTGACCTCGGTGTCGGTCAGCATGCGCTCGCCCGCGCGGAAGATCCACCGCAGGTTCAGCGCCGCGTGCTCGGAGCCGCCCGCCCCCGTCGCCGCGCGTTCGGCGACCGCCTCGATCTCGACGGTGCGCGTGCCCTTGAGGAGGTTGGCGGACTTGTCGTCGAGCTCGACGTTGAACATCCGCCTCCACGCGGGCAGCACCGTCTTCAGGAAATTCGGGATCTCGACCAGCGACTCCATCACGTAGACGCCGGTTTCCTGATGATAATGGAAGTGGGCCTTGCGCGCATAGGCCGCGAGGCCGATCAGCTTGGCGCGCTCGCCGGAGGAAACATGGCCGTTGCCGTTGGCGTGCGCGTCGGGCCCGAGGGCGGGATGCTTCGTCTTCTTGTCGGGGTCCTGCCAGGCGGCCTGGAAGGTGAGACCGGCGGTCTTCGTCTTGAAGACGAGCACGAGCGGCCGGGACGCCGCGCCTCCCGCCGAGGCGCCCGCGGCGGAGCCGACCGGGGCCGGGGCCGCATGACCGTTGCCCGAAGCGGCGGCCGTCTTGGCGGCGCCGCCGCCGAAACTGTGGCCGTTGCCGCCGAAGGAACCGCTGCCATTGCCCCGGCTGCTCGGGGGCCGCGGGGGCTCGCCTGGCAGGGGCGAGATTTCATCCGCCACCAACTCCTCAATCTCGTGCAAACCCGCGACCGCCAGCGCGTGGGCCAGCTCCCGATCGGTCGACGAGGAACGGACACTCAGGCCGTCGGCCGTCCACTCGATGACGGCGTATTCGTCCTTTTTGTCCACCCGGCGATGCACGATGGCATCCTTGTCCGTGAGTTCGAGTTCACGCACCTCGCCGTCCACATAGATCTGCCGGCCCTGTTCCAACTGCGTGGTGGTGAACGCACCAGACCATTCGTTTTCGAGTTTGCCGAACCAGAATTCGAGCGAATGGGGAGTATAGACGCGCTTGGGTCCGTGGGACTGCATCAATCTAAAAACGGCGAACGTAGAACGCGGGACCTTCGGTGCAACACCGAATTTGCTGCGTAGTTTCCGAAGGGATTCTGCACGATGCGAAGCAGCCGGCTCACTTCCGCGCCGCCAGTTCGGCCCGGATCACGGCCAGCGTCCGGGCGACCGCCCCGGCGTTGTCCTGCCGCCAGCGGCTCGCGGCGGCGGCCAGGCGCTCCCGTTGCGGCGCGTCCCGTAACAGCTCCTCGGATGCGGCGGCCAGCTCCTCCGCGCCGGCCACCACGCGCGCCGCGCCGCGCGCCACGAGGTCGTGCGCGATGACGCGAAAGTTGCTCATGCCCGGGCCGAACAGGATCGGCTTTCCCAGCGCGGCGGCCTCGACCGGCGTCTGGCCCTCGGTGTGCGGCGGCAGGCTCTTGCCCACGAAGACGACGTCCGCGAGCTGCGCGAGCCGCCGGAGCTCGCCCGTGGTGTCGCCGACGGCGACATCGACCTCGCCCGGCGCCGCGCCCCGCGAACGCAGGTGGAACCGCAGCCCCGCCCCGGCGAGCAGGCGCTCGATCTCCAACCGCCGCTCGGCGTGCCGCGGGACGAGCAGGAGCGAGACGCGATGGCCGGCGGCCCGGGCCCGCTGGAGCGCCGCGATCAGCGCCGCCTCCTCGCCCGGCCACGTGGAGGAGCCGATCAGCACGGCGCCGTCCGCCGGCAGCCCCAGTGCGCGCCGCAGGTCCGCCCGCTCGGCCGCGCCCAACGGCGCGATCGCGACATCGAGCTTGATGTTGCCGGTCGTCTGTATCCGTTCCTCCGGCACGCCGAGCGCGGCGAAGCGGGCCGCATCCTCCGCCGAGCCGGGCAGCAGGCGCGTGATGCCGTCGAGCATGAGCCGGGCGGCGGGACGGAACCATTTCAGCCGCGCAAAGCTCCGGTCGGACAGACGGGCATTGATGCACACGACGGGCACGCCGCGCCGTTTCGCCTGGTGGAGCTGCTCCGGCCAGCGCTCGCCTTCGGTCAGGATGACGAGGTCCGGCGCGATCCGGCGCCATGCCGTCGCCACGAACGGCCACCAGTCGATCGGAAAATAGCCGATGCCCACGGTCAGGGCGCGATACCGGTCGCCGGCGAGCCGGTAGCCGGTGCTGGTGGTGGTGGTGAGGTAGATCTCGACGCCGTCGCGGTGCAGCGCCTCGAGCAGCGGCCCGATCGCCAGCATCTCGCCCACGCTCACCGCCTGCAGCCAGACGCGGGGGCGGCCGGGCTGCTTCGCCGGCAGGCGCGGGTGCCGGCCGAAACGGTGGGCGAAATCCGCGCGATAGCCGCCGCGCCGGCGCATCCGCCGCAGATAGCCCGGCCCGAGGATCGCGAGCGCGGGGACAAAGAGGATACGGTAAAGCCAGAGCATCGCGGAGCGGACCGGGCATGCCGCCAAAAAGCCGCGGCCGGCGCAAAGAAAATCACGTGCCGGTTTTCCCTTTGCGCCCTTTGCGCTTCTTTGCGGCCATGGTTCCCATGCGCTCCCCCGCCCGCCTGCTCGGCGCCGCCTTCGTGTTGTTGATGTCCGTCGCCGCGGCGGCGATTCCGTTTCCCCACGAGGGCAGCGATCTGAAAATGGATCCCGCCGCGCGGTTCGGCACCCTGCCGAACGGCCTGCGCTACGTCGTCCGCGCCAACGCCGAGCCGAAGGAGCGCGTCTCGCTACGGCTGCTCGTCGAGGCCGGCGCGGTGCACGAGCAGGACGATCAGCAGGGGCTTGCCCACTTCCTCGAGCACATGGCCTTCAACGGCAGCGAGCACTACGCGCCCGACACGTTGATCAAGTTCTTCCAGAAAATGGGCATGAACTTCGGCGGCGATACCAACGCCAGCACCTGGTATACCCGCACCCTTTACCTGCTCGAGTTGCCCGACACCAAGGACGCCACGCTCGCCGAAGGGCTCAAGGTCTTCGGCGACTACGCCGGCGGCCTGCAACTCGGCGCCGCGGAGATCGACAAGGAGCGCGGCATCATTCTGAGCGAGAAACGCACGCGCGACTCCGTCGGCTACCGCACCTGGCGCGCGACCCAGGGCTTCCTCCTCCAGGGCACGGTGTTCGAACGGCGCGACGTGATCGGCACCGACGAGGTGCTGAAGGCGGCCGGCCGGGATCGCTTCGTCGACTTCTACGACACCTGGTATCGGCCGGAGCTGATGGCGGTCGTCATCGTCGGCGACATCAACGTCGACCGCGTCGTGGAGCAGCTCACCGCCGCATTCACTCCGCTCAAGCCGCGCGGCCCGCCGCGGGCGCAGCCGGACTGGGGCCGCGTCCCGGCCTTCGCCGGTGTCCGCGTGTTTCACCATCACGAGGCGGAGGCGCCGAACACGAACGTCTCCCTCGCCACGATCACGCCCTACACCAAGGAACCCGATACCGCCGCCAATCGCCTCAAAATCCTGCCGCGCATCCTCGCCCACGCGATGCTCAACCGCCGGCTCTCCATCCTCGCGAAAAAGGAAAACGCGCCGTTCATCAACGGCAGCGCGGGCGCCGGCGAATCCTACGGCCACCACCGCCAGACCACCGTCTCCCTCACCTGCCGCGACGACCAGTGGCAGGCGGCGCTGGGCGTGGCCGATCAGGAGTTGCGGCGCGCCCTCGAGCACGGCTTCCAGGCGCCCGAACTCGCCGAGATCGTCGCGAATTTCCGCAACAGCTTCGAGCAGGCCGTCAAGTCCGCGGCCACGCGCCGCTCCGACGGCCTCGCCGACGAGATCGCCGAGTCGCTGCTGGAACGCGACGTGTGGATCACCCCCGCGGACGAGCTCGCCCTCTACGGCCCCGCCCTCGAAAAAGTCACCGTCGACGATTGTGTCGCCGCGCTCCGCCGCACCTGGAGTCCCGCCCACCGGCTGATCCTGGTGACGGGCAATGCCAAGCTCCCCGCCGGCGAGCGCGCGACCGCGGAGATTGCCGCCGCCTTCGAGAAGTCCCGCGCGATCGCCGTCGCCGCCCCCGAGGCGATGGCGGAGGCCAAGTGGGCCTACACCGATTTCGGGCCGGCCGGAAAAGTGGCGCAACGCGATCACGTCGCCGACCTCGGCGTGACGCGCGTCACGTTCGAGAACGGCGTGCGGCTCAACCTCAAGCCGACCGATTTCGAGGCCAACCGCATCCGCCTCACCGCCCGCCTCGGCACCGGCCGGCTCACCGAGCCGGAGGATCAACCCGGACTCGCGGTGTATACGAATCAGACCTACAACGCCGGCGGACTCGGCCGGCACAGCGCGGACGATCTCCGCCGCATCCTCGCGGGCCGGACCGTCGGGGCCGGCCTGGGCGTCGGCACCGATGCGTTCGTCGTGAACGGCTCGACCAACCGCGAGGACCTCGGCCTGCAACTGGAGCTGATGGCGGCGCGCATCACCGATCCCGGCTACCGGCCCGAGGCGGCGCGGCAGGCACGCAAGTCGCTCGAGCAGGCGTATGCCAGCTACGAGCACACGACGGGCGGCCCCTTCACCCTCGAGGTCGCCCGCCTCCTCGCGGGCGGCGATCACCGTTTCGGCCTGCCGCCGAAGGACGTGATGCTGCAGCGCAATCTCGACGAGGTGAAGGCCTGGCTCGCGCCCGAACTCGCCACCGGCGCGCTCGAGGTCGCAGTCGTCGGCGACTTCGATCCCGAGGCGGTGATTGCGGCCGTCGCCCGGACGCTGGGCGCGCTCCCGAAACGCTCCGCCCGGCCGGCCCTCGAGGAGCGGCGCCGCGTCCGGTTTCCGGCGCAGCCCTTCGAGCGGGAATACACCATCGTGACGGAGATCCCCAAGGGCGACCTCGCCCTCTACTGGCCGACCACGGACGGCCGCGACATCCAGCGCGCGCGGCGGCTGAACCTGCTGGGCGAGGTGTTCAACGATCGCCTGCGCGTCAAGGTCCGCGAGGAACTGGGTGACGCCTACAGCCCCAACGTCGGCAGCGCCGCCGGCGAGGTATATCCGGATTACGGCTACATCCAGGCCAGCGTCACGATCGACCCGCCCCGCGCGAAGCAGGTCGCCGACATCATCAAGGAGATCGCCGCCGACCTCGCGACGAAGGGCGTCACGGAGGACGAACTGGAGCGCGCGAAGAAACCCGTGCTCACCAGCCTGCGCGAGTCCGCCCGCACCAACGACTATTGGATCAGCAGCGTCGTGAACCGCGCGCAGGAAAAGCCCGAGGTGCTCGACTGGTGCCGGTCGCGCTATGCGGACAACGAGGCGATCACCGCGGCCGAACTCAGCGCGCTGGCGAAGGCGTATCTGCCCGCCGCGCGGGCCAGCCGCGTGATCGTGATCCCGGCGGAGAAACCGGCCGCCGCTGCCGCCGCCCGGCCCTGAACGGGAGTCACGCCGCCGGAGAAGCGCCGGGCGTGGGCGCGTCCGCCCTCCCGGCCAGGCGAAGATTCAGAATCGGCAGCAGGCAGAGCAGCCCGACCACCGTCAGGCCGAGCACGGCGTAGCCCGCGACGTCGTGCACCGTGCCCTCGATCGCCTCCGGCCCGTGGTGATAGGCCCACGCCGTGAGGAAGAGGCTGCGCGCGAGATTGCTGACGAACGCGAGCCCGAGCGCGCCCGCGACCAGCGTGACCTTCTGCCACGGGCGCTCGACGAACACCGCCGCGAGAAACGACCCCGCGAAGAGGCAGCCCGTGAGCGATCGGATGCCGGAGCACGCGTCCTCGACGCCCACGTTGCCGCGCGGCAGCGCCAGCACGTTGCCATGCTGCTCAATCGGCAGGCCGAGCGCGTCGAAGACGAACGCGACCACCGTCACGACCTTGCTGAGCAGCGCGAGATTGAGCTGTATTTCCACGGCGGAAACGAGCGGGGCCGACACGAGCCAGACCAGGACGGGAAAGACAAACAGCGCGGTGAGCCGCACGCGCGCATCGCCGAAGAGCCCGGCGGCCGTCGTCGACGGGGCGTCGGGCGCGTTGATGAACAGCAGGGGCAGCACCACGCCGATGGTGCCCAGCGTGATCGCGAGCGTTCCCGGCTGCGAGGTGCCGGCACCCGCGCGATAGAACGCGCCGAAGGTGAACAGCAGCAGGCCAAGCCCCAGCGAGCCGGCGAAGGCCAGGCGCAGCGCCCACGCCGCCAGCCCCGCCGCCCGCGGGCTCCCGGGCGCGGCACACGCGCCGGCGGCCGCGACCAGTTTCGGCCAGCGATCGTGAACCACGAATGCCACGAACAGCGGCACGAGCCAGCCGAACGAGTAGTCCTGTTTGATCCGCCACCAGTGCGACTGATCCCACGCCACAAACGCGAGAAAGCCCGCCGCCAGCCCGAGGGCGATTCGGAAAGGCCCCGGCAGCGTGGCGCGAAATTTCTCCCAGAACGGCGGCATTCCCCCGCATGCGAACACGCCGACGCCCCGAGGCGAGCCTGTTTGCGTTTCCGACCGCGCGCCGCCCTCAGCCCGCGGCCCCGGCCGCCACGCGCTCCGCGAGCTTGTCGCGAACCAGCCGCCGCAGTCCGGGCTCGAGCGTCGCGCTCCGGGCCTCAAAGAGCTGCGCCAGCCGGCCCCACGGCGCCTCGCCGTCTGGGTTCAGCACCGGCGTGCGATTGACGAACGGGCTCTCGTCCCCCGTGTCGATCGCGCTGTGCGCAAAGCCGGTCGCCGGCCGCCACGTCAGCGCGAAATCGCCGCGCCCGAAATCGTAGCACAACTGGAATCCCGTGATCGCATCGTGCGCGTCCCACCAGACGACCAGCTCGAGCCCGTCGGACTCAAACCAGCGGCGCCGCCCCGCCCCGTGCTCCTGCTTCACGTTCTTCAGTTCGTGCAACACGCGACCGCACGCTGGCCCGATCCACGGCGATGTCAAAGGAGGGCGCTACGCCCTCCGTTGACGAGACTGGCCGCGGTTGCGACGCCGGCGCGCGTCGGCTCTCGCGCCCGCGTGCGTCACACCCGCGCGACCACGAGCGAGGCGTTCGTGCCGCCGAAACCGAAGCTGTTGGCGAGCGCCGCGCGCACCGGCCGGCGCACCGCTGTGTTCGGCGTGAAGTTCAACCCGAGATCCCCGCAGGCGGGGTCGACGTTCTCGAGGTTGATCGTCGGGGGCACCGTCCCGTGGTGAATCGCGAGCACGGCCGCAAACGCCCCCATCGCGCCGGCGGCGCCGAGGAGATGGCCGGTCATCGATTTCACGCCGCTGACGTTCAGCGCGGCGCGGTTATCGGCAAACACGTTTGCAATCGCGGCCGCCTCTTCGCCGTCGCCGCCCGGCGTCGACGTCGCATGCGCCGAGACGTAATCGATGTCCGTCGGCGCGAGGCCGGCGCGGGCCAGCGCCGACCGCATCGAGCGCGCGGAGCCCTCGGCGCCGGGCGCCAGCGACGAAAGATGGAACGCATCGGCCGACGCGCCGTAGCCGCGCAGCTCCGCGTAGATCCGCGCGCCACGGCGCCGCGCGTGCTCCAGTTCCTCGAGGACGAACACCACGGAGCCCTCCGACAGCACGAAGCCGTCGCGATCCTTGTCGTAGGGCCGCGACGCCCTTTCAGGCGAGTCGTTGCGCGTCGAGAGCGCGCGCATCTGCGCAAACGCCCCGATCGCCAGCGGCGTGACCGTGGACTCCGCGCCGCCGGCCAGCATCACGTCGGCGTCATCGCGCATGATGGCCGCCGCGGCCTCGCCGAGCGCGTGCCCGCTGGTGGCGCACGCGGAGGCCACGCTCATGTTGGCGCCGCGAAAATCGAGCAGCAGGCTCACCAGCCCCGCGAGCAGATTGGGTGCGATCTGGATGATGAAAAACGGCGAAATCTTGCGAAAGCCGCCCGCCTTCCACGTGTCGTGCATCGCCTCCATTTCCGGCAGGCCGCCGAGGCCGACGCCGAGGTTCACGCCCATGCGCTCCGGCGGCAGCGTCGCGCGGTGCGCGTCGAGTCCGGAATCCGCATACGCCTCCACCGCCGCCCCGACGCCGAGGTGCGTGAAGCGCCCGAACTTCTTCACGTCCTTCGCCGTCAGCGCCTGCGCCAGCGGCTCGCCCGCCAGACCGCGCGGCCGCAGCGGCGCCGGCAGCGCGCGCGCCGGATCGAAATTCCTCACCTCGCCCGCAATCTGCGCCGTGCAGCCTGTCGGATCGAAGCGCGTGATCCGGCCGATGCCGCTGCGACCCGCGACGAACGAGTCCCAGGTTTCGTGGGCGGTGTTGCCGCAGGGCGTGACGGCGCCGATGCCCGTGATGACGACTCGGCGCGTGGTGGTGGGAGGGTTTTGCATCGGGAAAAATGGGAGACAGCGGGCGCTAAAATGCGCGCATGAAATCGTGAGTCGAGATCGGCGGGCGCGACGCCGCCGGTGCCGCGGGCGCGGCCTCCACTGCGCCGCCGCAAAACTGCCGGCGCAGATGCCGCCGCATCGCGTGCAGCATCGCATCGCTCTGCGCGGGATCGTCGATCGCGCGCGCAAACAGCAGCGCGCCCACCAGCGAACTCATCAGCAGCGTCACCGTCTCGCGGTTGCGCCGCGGCTCGGGATCCAGCCGGAGCGCCGCCGCGAGACGCTCGAGATGCTGCGCGAAACCGCGGGCATAACCCGTCCGCGCCGTGCCGCGCCGCCGCACCATGTCGGCGCCGACCGCCACGACGACGCAACCCGAGCCGCGGTTGTCCCGATGACGCGTCCCGAGATAACTGTCGATCAGCAGCCGCGCGCGCCCCGCGGCCGTCGGCGCCGCCGCGATGCGATCCAGATTCGGCACCGCCGCATCGAAGGCCGCGGCGCAGGCCTCGGTCACAAGTGCCGTCTTGTCAGGAAAATGCGCGTAGAAGCCGCCGTGCGTCAGCCCCGCCCGCCGCATCACTTCGTCGACCCCCGTCTCCGCCACCCCCCGCTCGCGAAACGCCTGGCTCGCCGCCTCGAGAATGCGGCGGCGGGTGGCTTCCTTGTGCGCAGGCGGATAACGCATCGCGGTCTTTAGATGACGCTCGTCATACAAAGACAAGGGCAAATCCCGGGCTCCGCCTTCGGCTCCGGACGGCGGGTCCCGCCGGGATCTCGCGGGCACGGGGGCTTTGACATTGCCCGGTGCCGGGCTTTTGCTCCGCCCCCTTTTCCCGTCTTCCGCCCGCTGAACTTCCGCCACATGCAGCAGCTTCACGCCCATTGGCGCATGGAATACATCGAAGCGCCCCGCTACCCGGAGACGATGCGGCGGCCGTTCACGGAGCTGCCGGCCCTCGGCGATGACCGCGCCGCGTTGATCGTGCACCGCTCGGCGTTGAGTTACCTCATCCTCAACCGCTTTCCCTACAACCCCGGCCACCTTTTGGCCGTGCCGTTCCGCGAGGTGATCGACATCGACCAGTTGACCGAAGCCGAGCGCGCCGACCTGTTCACCGAGATCGTCATCGGCAAGCAGCTCCTCACCGCCGCGCTCAAGCCCGAGGGCTTCAACGTCGGCTTCAACCTCGGCGCCGCCGTCGCCGGCGGCAGCATCGCCCACCTCCACGGCCACATCGTGCCGCGTTGGAACGGCGACAATAACTTCATGCCCGTCCTCGGCCAGACGCGCGTGCTGCCCCAGTCGCTCGACGCGACGTGGGAGAAACTCGCGGCGGCGGCCGCGGCGGCTGCCGCCAAATTGCCGAGTGCCGATTGAGGATTGCCGATTGGCAAACTCCATCCCCCACCCTCGCGCTTCATAAATTCGGCAATCGCCAATCGGAAATCGGCCATCTCCCCCGTGCCCGCCAAGACCCTCCACTTCGCCTCCCCCCGTCACCTCAGTTCGCTCTTCGGCGGCCGGGAGGAGAATCTCGTGCACGCCGAACGCGCCCTGGGCGTCACCCTCACCACGCGCGAGGACTGGATCAAGATCGACGGCTCCGCGGACCGGACCGCCAACGCCGAGTCCCTCTTCAGTTTCCTCGATCGCGCGCGCACGCAGGGCATGACGATCCGCACGCCGGATTTCCACCGCATCGCGGATGCCTTCGCGCGCGGCGAGGGCGTCGAACTCCAGACCCTCCTCGATGAGCCGCTCGTCATCGCCACGAATCGCAAGACGATCGTGCCCAAGACGCTCGGGCAAAAACTCTATCTCCAGTCGATGCTCGCCCACCCCGTGGTGTTTGGCATCGGCCCCGCCGGCACCGGCAAGACCTACCTGGCGATGGCCGCCGCGGTGAACGCCCTCCTCAAGAACCAGGTCGAGCGCGTCATCCTCACCCGCCCCGCGGTCGAGGCCGGCGAGGCGCTCGGCTTCCTGCCCGGCGACCTGCGCGAAAAAATCCTCCCCTACCTCCGGCCGCTCTACGACGCGCTCCACGACATGCTCGACCCCGAGGACGTCGCGCGGCTGACCGAGAAGGGCGTGATCGAAATCGCCCCGCTCGCCTACATGCGCGGCCGCACGCTCTCGCACGCCTTCATCGTCCTCGACGAGGCGCAGAACACCACGCCCGAGCAGATGATGATGTTCCTCACCCGGCTCGGGGAGGAATCGCGCATGGTCGTCACCGGCGACATAACCCAAATCGACCTCCCCCGTTCCAAGCAGAGCGGCCTGCTCGAGGTCCGCCACATCCTCGCCGACGTCCCCGGCATCGATTTCCATACCTTTAGCGGCGCGGATGTCGTTCGTCATCCGCTGGTCGCCCGCATCATCGAGGCCTACGACGCCTACCGGAACCCGATCGCGAGCGAGGAGGCCAGGGAGGAAAAGCGATGAACCGCGCGCGTTGTCGAAATTGTCAGGCGAAACCAGGCGCCACGCCCGCCGTCGGTGCTGATAATTCGGCATTCGGCAATCGGCAGTCGGCAATCCCCATTCCCTGATGTCCGTCCGCAACCAGCTCAGACTCCTCGTCGGCGGCCTCAGCGCCCGCCGTGGCAGCCGTCCGCCGGGCGGCGCCGCGCCGTCCGCGATGGGCGAGTTTCTCGAGCGCAGCCGGCTGATCGCCGCCTGCATCTTCATCCTCACCGTCGCCGCGATCGTGCTCATCAGTTGGGTCGGGCTCACCACCCTCGACGCCCCGATCTCGGCCAACCAGGTCGCTACCAGCCGCGTCACGGCGCTCGCGCCCTTCAGTTACGAGAGTGAGCTCAAAACGCGCGCCGCCCAGGCGCAGTTTCTCGACACCGTGCCGCCGGTCTACCGCCTCGATCAGGAGGCCCTGCGCCGCTTCGAGGCCGCCGCCCGCATGCTGCTCACGCAGCTCGCCGCCCTCGAGGCCGCCTCGCCCGGCGTCGCGCCCACGCTGCTCACGCGCCGGCCCGACTTCGCCCGCATCGCCGACACCTTCAACTCCCACGGCCCCTATCACGCCACGCCCGAGGACATCGCGGCGGTCTTTTCGATCGGCGACGCCAAGACCCGCGCCGAGGTCTTCGAGAACGGCGTCGCCACGCTCCGCGATCTGTTCGCCCGCGGCATCACCGATTCCGCGCTGGGCAACGTCAGCCCGGGCAACGCCGTCGTTTTCCAGATCGCGCGCCCCGACGGCGAGGTGGGCCAGCGCTCCGTCCAGACCCGCGAGGAGGCCCTCACCGTGCTGCGAGTCAGCCTCGGCGCCGGCAACCTCCCGCGCGCGGCCGTCCAGGCCGTCTTCCGCCTCTTCCTCTTCGGCGTGAACGCCAACGTCGTCTTCGACCGCGCCGCCACCAACGCCCGCCACGCCTCCGCCACCAAGTCCCTCAAGCCCGTCATCGTCAGCGTCCCGCGCGGCCAGGCCATCGTCGAGGCCGGCGACCTCGTCACCCCCGAGCAGTATGAGATGCTCGTCGCCCACCGCCAGTATGTGCGCCAGCACGGCGACACCGAGATCCGCGAGGGCCTCGCCCTCTTCGGCCGCGTGCTGCTCGTGCTCGCCATGGTGCTCGCCTCGTTGATCTACATCCGCATCGAAGATCCGGAGACGCTCCGCAGCAACGTCCGCTGCGGCCTCCTCGCCCTCGTCGTCATCGTCAACCTCGCACTCGTCCGCGCCAACTACTCGCTCGGCGGCGCCGAGTTCTTCGTCCGCGACGGCACCTGGGGCTCGACCCTCCCCTACGTCGCGCCGACCGCCTTCGCCCCGCTGATCGTCGCCATCCTGATCGATGCCGGCTCGGGCATCTTCATGGCGCTGCTGA
>CAZENI010000053.1:0-26177 GCA_964513055.1 uncultured Opitutus sp. | reverse complement strand
ACGCTCGACGGACTCGGCGCGCTGGCGGCGGAACTCAAACTCGCCGCGCTCGACGATCCCGACGAGCGCGTGCGTGCCGCGGCGTATCGCCTTTGCGAAACCGGGCTCGATGCCGCGCAGCAGACCGCGCTCATCGCGCGCCTTCACCGGGCCGCGGACGACGCGAGCGAGCGGGTGCGATTGCAGGCGACGCTGACCGCGAGCGCGCTCACGGCGCCGGCCGCGCTGCCGGCCCTGGCGCGCCTGGCTCGCAGCGGGGACGATGTGCTGTTTCACGCGGCGGCGATGACCGGGCTGCAGGATCGTGAGCTGGATTTCCTGCGACTGCTGCTGGCGGAGTCGCGTCCGCGTCCGCTCTCCGGCCCGGCGGAGGCCGGACTGATCGGCCTGACCGTGCAATGCGTGTTCGAAGCGGCGGAGGCCGCGCGGGCGTCCGGGCTGTTTGACGCGGTCGCGGTGGCGGCCGGACCCGGGAACTGGCAGCGCACGGTCCTGCTCGACGCGATCGCGGCCTACGCCGGCAATGCGAAGCGCGGGAAGAAGCCCATCGGCCTTGCGCGCGAACCCGCCGTGCTGCTGGCGCTCGCGCGCGGCCGGGACCCGGCGTTGCGCCAGCAGGCGTATCGGTTGCTGGACCTGTTCACGTGGCCGGGCGCGGCGGCGCTGGCCGGGGCCTCCGCGGAGGAATTGACCTCCGCGCAGGCGCAGCGAATCGAGGCGGGGCGCGAGGTGTTCACGCAATTCTGCGCCGCGTGCCACCAGCCCAACGGCGTCGGCGCGCCGAATCTCGCGCCGCCGCTCGCCGGCAGCGACTGGGTCGCGGGCCCGCCCGAGCGGCTCGTGCGCATCGTGCTGCACGGTCTCTACGGGCCGGTGAAGGTGAACGACCAGGTGTGGAATCTCGCGATGCCCGGGCTAGGCGCCACCGGCGTGCTCGACGACGAGAAGATCGCGGGCGTGCTCAGCTACATCCGGCGCGCGTGGGGCAACGCGGCGGGCCTGGTGGAGCCGGCGCTCGTCGCGTCGATCCGGCGCGAACACGCGGCGCGCACGCTGCCGTGGACGGCGGAGGAACTCGGTGCGAGCGGCGGGGCCGCGGCCACGCCCTCCGCTGCAACGCGAGCCGCGATCGCTCCCGAGTCATCCGGCGAAATTCTCCTGCCCGCGAGCAAGGCGACCCTCTACGCGCAACGACTGGGCTACCGTCCGGCGCTCGACGTGCTCGCGCCGTGGACGGTGGCGGACGATGTCGCCGAGTGGCGCGTCACCGTGGCGGCGGGCGGCGCGTTCGAGGTGCGGGTCAATCTCGCGGCCGATGACGAGTCCGCGGGCGACTTCTTCGTCGTCGAGACCGAGGGCAGCCGCGCGCGCGGCGAAGTGCGCTCGACGGTCGACTACGATCACTTCCGCGAGCAGCCGGCCGGCGTGCTCACGCTGCGCGCGGGCGTGAACCGCATCATCCTCCGGCCCGACGGTCCGTTGAAACGGGAGCTCGCCGACGTGCGCGGGATCCGGCTGGTTCCGGTCGGCGCGCGCTGATTCACTCGCGCCGCGATCGTGAAGCACCTCCTCCGCCATCTGATCCTGGTTGCGGCCCTCGCCGGCACTGTGTGCGCCGCGGAGCCGTCCGCGCTGCCGGCGCGCGGGATCGGTGCGCACCGGGGTGGGGCGGCGACGCATCCGGAAAACACGCTGCCGGCGTTTCGGGAGGCCGTGCGGCTGGGCGCGCACATGATCGAGTTCGACGTGGCGATCTCGCGCGACGGCGTGCTCGTGCTCATGCACGACGCGACGGTGAACCGCACGACGGACGGCAAGGGCCGGGTGAACGAGCTCACGCTCGCGGAATTGAAGCGGCTCGACGCCGGGGCGTGGAAAGACGCGCGTTTCGCCGGCACGCGCGTGCCGACGCTCGAGGAGGCGCTGGCGATGATGCCGCGCAATGTCTGGCTGAATCTCGATTTCAAGGCCGACGCGCGGTTCTCCGGCAAATCCGCCGACGCCGCGCGCCGCGTGGCGGAACTGGTGGTCGCCGGAGGCCGGTTGCACCAGACGCTGTTTGCCGCGCGCGGCGGCGATGTCGCGGCGGCGCGGGCGGTCGCGCCAGGATTGCTGATCTGCAACATGGACCGGAAGCCCGACCCGGCGGACTACGTGCAGGCGGCGATTGCGGCGCGCGCGGATTTCATCCAGTTGCGCGACTGCGCGCAGGACGCGCGGTTGCCGGCATGGATCGCGGCGCTGAAGGCGGCGAAGATCCGAATCAACTATTTCTATACAAACGACCCGGCGGAGGCGGCGAGGCTGCTCGGCGCCGGCGTGGACTTCGTGCTCGCCGATGCGGTCGAAGCGGTGCTGTCGCGGCAAGCCGGGCTTGTGCCGGTCGTTCCCCTCTGGAAATGAGCGCCGACCTCATGCGCAGGACGTTCGTCGCGATGTTGCTTCTGCTCGCTCCGCTCTGCGCGGCGGAGACGCGGGCGCCGAAGCTGTTTCTCATCGGTGGCTCGACGATGGCGACGTTTCCGGAAACGCGCCCGGTCGTGGGCTGGGGGCAGAAGCTGCCGCTGTTTCTCAAGGACCCGGCGCAGATCGACAACCGCGCGAAGAGCGGGCGCAGCACGAAGAGTTTCATCGACCAGGGGCTTTGGGCTGAGGTGATCCGCGACATGACCGCCGGCGATTTCCTGATCATGTGCTGGGGCACGAACGACAGCGCGAACGATCCCGCGCGCCGCACCGAGCCACGGAAGGACTTTCAGGCGAATCTGGAGCGCTTCATCCGGGAGACGCGCGCGAAAGGCGCGACGCCGATCGTGGCGACGGCGGTCGTGCGGCGGCAGTGGGATGCGGCGGGCAACTTCGTCGAGCCGCCGTCCGAGTATGTCGTCGTGACGCGCGAGGTCGCCGCGCGCGAGCGCGCGCCGCTGCTGGAGCTGCGCCACGCGACGGTCGCGCTGGAGCGGAGCCTCGGCGTCGAGGGCTCGATCGCGCTGCACCTGTATCTGCCGCCGGGGAAATTCGAGGCGTATCCGAACGGCGCGAAGGACGACACGCACTACAACGCCCACGGCGCGACGCGCGTGGCCGAACTCGTGGTGGCGGAGATCCGGCGGTTGAAGCTGCCGTTGGTGGAGTGGCTGCGGGAGGGGGCGCCGCCCGGCGGCGCAGTTGAAAGGTGAAGGTTGAAAGTTGAAAGATCCGAACAGTCGCCGGGAAAGTGCCTGCGGCTTTCAACTTTCACCTTTCAACTTTCAACCGGCGCGAAGCGCCTCCGCCGTCACTGCGCCGTCTCGCATTCGGCGACGCGGTCCAGATAGAAGTCGTCGGTGAGCAGGCCTTCCTCGTAGAGGAGCTTGAGCTGCCGGAGGCGGGAGACGACCTGCTGCTTCGTGAATTTCGGTTTCGGTGGCGTCGCGGCTGCGCCGGTCTGGGGCGGCGCGATGCTGGCCAGCACGGCGTTCACGGCTTCGGTCGGGAGCACGACTGCGGGGCGCGTCGGCGGCGGGCGTCGCGGCGGCGGCGGGTTGCGCGGGTCGTAGACCACGACCTGGAGATCGGTGGCCGGGACGAGATGCCGCCAGAGGAAGGCCTGCATGCGGTCCTCGGTGGGCACGGCCTCGCGCACGAACTCCTGACCGGCGAGCTTCGCCCGGCCGACGATGGCGATGGCGGCGGGGGCCGCGGTGGCCGTGGGGCCGCCGCGAAGGGTGAAGCGCGCCGAGGCCTGGTTCGCGGCGAGGGTGAAGTTCGGCGCGGAGAAACCGGGCGGCGGGTTCTGCAGCGCGAGCTGAATGGGTCCGGTGAAGCCGTCCTTGCGCACCGCATACACGGTGACGGCGGTCGTGCTGTTGACGGGTAGGCTGACGCTCGACGGCACAACATGCAGCTCGAAATCGGGCTGCGGCGGGCCGAGGCGGAGCCGGTAGCCGTATTCGCTGCCGCCCTTGCGCGCGGTGTCGCCGATCGCGAGGAAGTAGGTGCCGTCGGCGGGCAGCTTCGTGGCGAGGTAGGAGTCGGCGTGGTGCGTGTTCACGCCGGCCGCGAGGTCTTCGCGATCGTCGTTGAAGGCGATGACTTTTCCGGCCGCGTCGGTGAGCTTGATCACGGAGTCGAGCGGCGACTCGAGCCGGCGCGCCTGCACTTCCACGACGATCGGATCGCGGGCCTTGCCGGTGAACTGATAGACGTCCCAGTCGCCGGCCTGGCCGATGCGGCCGTTGACGATGACGGGGAGCGTGACGGCCTGCGCGGTCGCGGGGGAGGAGTTGGGTTCGCGTTCGTTGAGCTCGGGCAGGCGGTCGAGGGCGAAGGGCACGCGGTTGGAGCCGTTGCCATTCCGGCTGGCGGCGATCGTGTGCAGGCCCGGCTTCGCGCCCGGTGCGGGGAGGGAGAGATCGGCGGCGTCGACGTTCCAGCCCTCGATGCTGGGCGGCAGCGCGGCGCCCACGGGCCCGCCGAGGGGGAAGATGCCGGTCACGAAGGGCAGCTCGCCGATCGTGATCCGATAAACGAAGTCCTCGCGGCCGCGGTAGATGGCGTCGTGGATGGCGAAGGTGTAGTCGCCGTCCTGCGGCGCCTGGAAAAGGATGACCGGGTCGGGCTTGAAGCGGTAGTCGTCGGCAAACGCGAGCTCGCGGCCCTGCGCGTCGCTGACGACGAGCACGGGCTGGAACCAGCCGGGCACGGCGTCGGCGATATAGGGAATCAACTGGCGGGCCTGCGTGGAGATGACGATCCGCTGGCCCTTCGTCGCGGTGAAACGGTAGCGGTTGACCTCGCCGGAGGCGATCTGGCCGTTGACGGTGCAGGGCAGGTCGAGGCGGATCTCGCCGTCGCCGGGGCCGCGCTTGCGGAGCGCGAGCGCCTCCTTGCCGAGGATCTGGATCGAGGCCGTGATCATCGGCGTGCGCGAATGCTCCGGGAGCTGGCCGACGTGGAAGACGAGCGGGTTCGAGGCGCCGCGCGGCGTGACGAGGCGCAGCTCGCGCACGCCCGTCGTGGCCTCGGGCGAGATCGTCACTTCGGCGATGACGAGGCTGGAGATCGAGGCGCAGGCGGGCACCTGGACCCACTCGCGCGTGCGTTGCTCGAGGCGCGCGAGCAGGCCGCGCCCGGCGGCGGACTTGTCCGCCTGGGCGGAGGAAAGCTCGGCGGTCATCGCGGTCATCATCGCGGCGTCGTCGAGGGCGGTCTTCGGCGCGGTGGCGCTGGCGGCGGCCGGGGCGGCGCGCTTCAGCTCGCGCATCTGCTCGTTCAACAACTGGATTTCCTGCGGGCCGAGCTTGCGCTGGTAACTGAGGATGCGGGCCGTGACGCCATCGCCGGAGATGGCGAGACCGCTGACGTCATCGAGTTCCTGGCCACCCAGCTTGATCTGAAACGTCGTGGCTCGCTGGCCGCCGGCGGGGTAGGTGTAGCCGATGTAGGGCCGGCGCTGGGCAAAGGCCGCGGGCGCGAGCGCCAGCGCGGCGAGCGCGAGCAGGAGGACGGGGCGGGGCAGGAGGCGTTTCATCCCATGATCTCCGTGAGCAGTCCGCCGGACTTCGCGCCCTCGGCGGGGGCGGGCAGCACGTGCGCCTCGGCGCCCATCGGGTGGGGCAGCTTGGCGGAGGTGTCGATGCCGCTGAGCGCGTAGATGCTGCCGAGCAGGTCGACGGGATAAACGGGCCGATCCTTGACCTCCTCGGCGCGCTGGTCGGAGGCGCCGACGATCTGGCCGCCCTTGAAGCCGCCGCCGGCGACGAGCGCGGTGAAGACGTTGCCGTAGTGGTTGCGGCCGCCATTCCACGGCGGCTGCCAGTCGACCTTGGGACCGCGGCCGAATTCGCCGCAGCACCACACGATCGTGCTCTCGAGCAGCCCATGGTCCTTCAAATCCTGCAACAGCATCGCGAGGCCCTGGTCGAGCTGCGGGCACTGGCGGCGCATGGTGGCGAAGTGATTGCTGTGCGTGTCCCAGCCGCCGGGATAGTTGATCACGATGTAGGGCACGCCGGCCTCGACCATGCGCCGCGCGGCGAGGCAGTCCTGGCCGAACGTGTGGCGGCCGTAGCGATCGCGCAGCTCGGGCTTCTCCCGGGAAAGATCGAACACGTCGCGGCCGGGGCCGAGGATGAGCTCGTAGGCCTGTTTCTTGGCCTCCTCGGAGGCGACGAGCTGCGGGCTCGCGGCCATGGCGTTGCCCATGGTGTTCATCTTGCCGAGCAGCTCGCGGCGGGCCTTCTGGCGCGCGTCGTTGATCCCGCGCGAGACGACGCCCTCGACCTCGAAGCGGGGGGCGTTCGGATCGCCGCCGGTGGCGAAGGGCTTGAGCTTCGGGCCGAGGAAACCCTCCTCGGAGAAGCGGCCCTGCGGCTGCGTGAGCACGACGTAGGGCGGGATCAGGCCCTTGTAGCCGGCGCTCTTGAAGAGCGCGAACACGGCTCCAACACTCGGATACGCGAGGCGCTCGCCCGGCGCGTGGGCGGTCTGCATCAGGTAGGCCGCGGTCTCGTGCCCGTTGTTGCGGTGGGTCATGCTCCGGATGAGCGAGTATTTGTCGGCCTGCTTCGCGAGGTTCGGAAAGAGCTCGCCGATCTGGATGCCGCTGACGTTGGTCGGGATCGCGGTGCGGAACTCGCCCATGTAGTCGTAGCCCGCGTCGGGCTTCGGGTCCCAGGTGTCGATGTGCGACATGCCGCCCCAGAGGAAAATCTGGATGACGGACTTCGCCTGCGCGGGAATGGCCGGCGCGGGCGGCTTCGCGACGGGCGCCGGGCTGGCGGCCCCGAGCGCCGGCGTCTCGGCCAGCAGCAGGCCGGCGGTGCTGAAGAGGCCGACGCGCAGGGCGTCGCGCCGCGTCATCGGCAGGCTGAGGTTCATGCCCATGAAGTCCGCGGCGGTGAAATGGGATCGGGGGGTGGTGCTCATGGGCGGTCCGGGCGTTGAGGGCGTGCGACTAATGCCGATACAGAAATTCGGTGCTGTTGATCAGGGCCCAGCAGACGTCGGCCCAGTCCTCGCGGCGCTTCACCACGACGGCCTTCGCGGCCTGCTTGGCGCCCTTCGGGGCCTTGGCGGCGTTGGCGACGGGAGCGGGGCGGACCGGCTGGGGCTGGCCGAGGGTGTCGATGAGCTTCAGTTCGTCGGGGGTCGGGAAGCGCGAAAGGATGGTGAGGTAGAGCTCCTCGACGATGGCGGCCGGGCCGCGGCCGGAGTCGGCGAGCGCGCGGAGCTTCGGGCCCTGCTCGAGCTTGCGCTGGATGTGGGTGGAGTTGAGGAGGTGCAGCCATTGCGCGGGCACGGGCTTGTGGTCGCGTTCGTTCGCCATGCCGGTCGCGCGGGCGGAGCGGCCGAAGAGGGCGAGGAACGGACTGGTGATGCTGCCGTCGGCGATGGACACGGCCGGCCGGCCCTCGGGGATGTAGGTGAACGGCTCCGGGATGGCGCTGGTGTAGAGATCCGAGGTGCCGGTGATGGTGTTGATCGCGTCGATCAACACCTCGGCGTCGAGGCGGCGGAGCGGATAGCTCGCGAAGGCCGCCTCGGCCGCGGGGCTGGCGTGGCGCGGCATCGAGGAAAGCTGATACGTCTGCGAGTTGAGGATGAGGCGGTAGAGGCGTTTCAGATCGTAGCCGCCGGCGATCAGCTCCTGCTCGAGCGCCGCGAGGAGTTCGGGATTGGCGGGCGGGTTGTCCGGGCGGAGGTCGTCGGGCTCGTGGATGATGCCGCGGCCGAGAAGCCAGGCCCAGACGCGGTTGGCGATGCACCGCGTGAACCACGGGTTCTGCGGCGTGATCAGCCAGTTGGCGAAGACCTCGCGCGGATCGGTGTCGGCCGGGAGCGTGATCGCGGTGCCGTCGGGAAACACCGCGCGCGAAGGCGGCGCGGGCGGCGGAGCCGGGGCGGCGGCCGGCGCGCCCGGAGGGGCGGGCGGCGGCTGCACGATGGACAACACGGCGGCGCGGCCCGGCGCGGTGTTGCCCGCGGCGGCGCTGGTGCCGAGCGGATCCCAGAAGACGTGCTCCTCCTTCCACTCGCTCGTGGGCTTGTAGCCGACCTGCGCGAAGAAGGCCGCCATGCCGGCGAGCCGCTCCGGCGGCCACGCCTCGGCGCGCGTGCCCATGAACGCCAGCGCGACGGCGGAGGCGATGCCCCCGGGTTTGCGGTCCTGGATCGCGCGGTAGAAATTCACGGGCCCGACGCGGAAATTGCTGCCGCTGGAGGTGAGCAGCTCGCGGACGAATTGATCGTAGGGCAGGTTGGCGGCGAGCGAGGCGCGGACCCAGCGATGGTAGGCCTGTGCGGCGTTGGGCCAGAGGTTGACGGGGAACTCAGCCTTGATCCGGAGCAGGTCGCCCCACCGCATCGCCCAGTAGTCGGCGAACGCCTCGCTCGCCAGCAGTTGGTCGATCAGCCGGCGGCGCTTGCCGGCCGTATCAGGATCCTGGATGAACTCCCGCGCTTCCTTTGCGGTCGGCAGGGTGCCGGTGACGTCGAGGTAGGCGCGGCGGACGAAGACGGCGTCGGAACAGAGGACGGGCTGGATCCCGAGGGCCGCCAGCCGGGCGAACACCAACTCGTCGATGCGCCCCGCGGCCACGGGAGCGGCGGCGCTCTCGAAGGCGTTGGGTCCTGGCGGGGGCGCGACCGCGAAGGCCGCGAGTGCCATCCAAGCTGCCGCGATGATCGAGCAGGCTGTTTTCATGCGGGTGGTGCTTGGGACGGTGGAGCGGGAGAGGAGGCCGGGGTTGGCGCGGAAGGCGGTGACAAGATACCCGCAAGCCGGGGGGCCGCGCCGCGCGTCGATTGCCATTTGCTCTGCATCGGTTGCCCGGGGGCGAAGGCCCCCGGTGCGCCGGACGCGGAGAAAAGCCTTTTCGAGCGCAGCATTGGCCAAGAAATGCAGAGCGGCCGCGCCGCGCCCGGCTTAGGCTGCGGGCGATGACCGTGGGAAAACGGCAGCACCTCGCGCCCGCCCCCGGGGCGGCGCTGTTCCCGGCGGCCGCGACCTCGCCGCCCTCCGGCGGCGTGATGTGCCCGGTGCCGTGCGCCGCCCCTCCGCTCCCGCCGCCCTGATCGCGCAACCCCGTCTTGTTTACTCCATGAAAACGCCCTCCCCGCTCCTCGACCGGCGCAGCTTTCTCAAAGTCGGTGCGGCCGCCCTTGGCACCGCCGCCGTCGGCTTTCCCGACCTCCTCCCCGCGCGGGCCTTCGCCGCGGCCGGCCGCCCCGGCGCCAATGACCGGCTCACGCTCGCCTACATCGGCGTCGGCGGCCGGGGCATGGGCAACCTGGGCGCCGTCGGTGCCCGCATCGCGCGGGGCGACCTCGCCGTGGCCGCGGTGTGCGATGTCGACGAGAACCGGCTGGCGAAGGCGCTCGCCAAGGCCGGGCCGGGCGCGGTGCCGTATCGCGACTACCGATATATCCTCGAGCGGAAGGATATCGACGCCGTCGTCATCTCCACGCCCGACCACTGGCACGCCGTGAATCTCGTGCACGCCGCGCAGTGCGGGAAACACGTTTACGTCGAGAAGCCCGCCTGCTGCACGATCGAGGAGGGCGTGGCGATGGCCCGGGCGACGCGCGACCACAAGGTCTGCGTGCAGGTCGGCTCGCAGGGCCGCTCCCAGGCCGAGTGCTTCCAGGCCAACCGCTACATCGCCAACGGCAACATTGGCAAAGTCAGCAAGGTGACCTGTTGGCACTACGAGAGCCCGGTGGACACCAAGCCCGTGGCGGACTCGGCGCCGCCGCCGGAACTCGACTGGGATCTGTGGCTCGGGCCGCTCGCCTGGCGGCCCTACAACGCCCGTTACTGCCACGGCACGTTCCGTTGGATCATGGAATCGGGCGGCGGCCAGATCCGCGACCGCGGCGCGCACGTGATGAGCAACGCGCTGTGGATCATGAATGCCGACCGCCAGATGTTTGCGGGGCCGAAGGATCGCGCCGGCGTGGTGACGATCGACGCAAAGGGCACGCGGCCCACGATGGGATTGTGGGACGCGGCCGTCACGATGGAGGTGACCTACCAGTTCAAGAGCCCCGACTGGACGCTCGTGTGGTCGCAGCCCGGCGAGCGCATTCCCTACTTCGACGCCGAGAAAGCCAAGGCGCAGAAGATCCGCGACACCTACGGCGCGGTGTATCACGGTTCTACCGACAAACTCATCGTGTGGGCGGGCGACGGGCAGACCTTCACCGAGAAAAAGGCCGTCGACTGGGTCCCCGGCGCCGGCGCGAAGACGGTGCACGAGAGTCCGGAGTTCGATCACTACGCCGACTGGATCAAGGCGATCAAGACCGGGGGCGAGCCGGTGATGAACATCGAGGCCGGCGTCGCCGCCGCCTACCTCACCGTGCTCGGCAACCTCTCGCTCATCCTCGGCCGCAAGCTCACCTGGGATTCGGTGAAGCGGGAAATCGTCGGCGACGAGCACGCCCGCCGCCTGATGGGCCGGCCGCAGCGCCATCCCTACGTGCTCTGAACGCCCCCGCGCCATCATCGCACTTCAACCACCTCCGACCATGTCACCCCTGCTTTCCGCCAACGATCTGATCGCCCAGCTCAAGAACCCCGACCCCGCCGTGCGCGGGCCCGCCCTGCAGAATGCCGCAAGCGTCGGCGCGCCCGCGGTGCCTCCGCTGGCGGCGCTCATCGGCGACGCCGACTTCGAGACCGCGCGGGCCGCGCGCCGCGCGCTCTGGAACGTCGTGCGCCACGCCGGGCGGCCCGGAGCCGCGAAGGAGGCTGCGGCCGTCGCCCACGAGCTGACCCACTTCCTCGAGAACCAGCCGGCGTGTGTCCGGCACGAGGTGCTGTGGATGCTCTCCGAGATCGGCGGCGACGACGCGATCCAGCCGATCGCGGTGCTGCTGTCGGATCCGTTGTTCAGGGAGGATGCGCGCTGCGCCCTCACGCGCCTGCCCGGGCGGAAGGCGACGGCGGCGTTGCGGACCGCGCTCACCAGCGCGCCGGAGGACTTCAAGTTCGCCCTGGCGGAATCGTTGCGGAAACGCGGCGACTCGGTGCGCGGCTACCTCTCGCGCAAGCTCGTGCCCAGCCACCCGACCGCGGTGCGGCCGCCGAGCGCGGGCTGAGCGCGACGGATCGGACGCCCGGTCGCGTAGCCGGATCCCGGTTACGGCGCGGGCTCGTTGACGAGGCGGATGTTGTCCAGGCCGAGCGTGCTCCCGCCGTCGCCGGCGCTGCTGAACGCGAGCCAGTGCAGGAAATTCCAGGCGCGCGTGCGGTAGGCCACGGCGCTGACCCGCTCGCCGCTGCCGTCGGGCCGGGTGAGTGTGACGTCGAAGGTGCCGTTGGCGCGGCGGCCGAGGTCGACGGTGAGGGTGATCCGGCTCCACTGATCGCAGGGCAGACTGATCGGCGCGCGGCCGAGGAGGAGGAGCTGGCCGTCGCGGATGCTCAGGTGCGGACCGAGCTGCGCGCCGAAGCCCTTGCCGCTGCGGTCCTCGAGGCTCACGGCGAGGTGCGCGGTGCGGCCGGGCCGGACATCGAAGCTCAGCCGGCTGCGGCCGTCGCGGTGAGCCGGCGCATACACGACCATGGGCGCCCAGTCCTGGAGCCCGGGGCGTTCCTCGACGATCCGGAGGTAGCGCCGGCCGGCGGCGGGGGCGTCGGCGGCGACCGCGACGCGCAGGCCGTAGTGCGGCCAGGCCCACGTGGGCTCCACTTTCGCGAGGGCGGGCGGATGATCGAGGGGCGTCGATTCGAAATCCTCGGCGAGCGTCAGCGGCGTGAGCTCGGGCAGTGGAAATTCCGGTGGCGCGGGTGGCGGGGCGGCGAGGGCCGCGAGCGCGCGCCACGCCGGTGGGCCGCGCACGCCGGCCCGGGCGGGATCGAAGGGCACGAAGCCGATCCGCTCCGCGGGACTGCCGGGGCGGAGCCGGAAATCGAGCTGCGCCGGGTTCGCGAAGAGCGGATCGGCGATGAGCGAGCCGAGGTCCTTGCCGAGCGCCTGCCATTGCTCGAGCGCGTGGCCGAGCAGCGTGACGGGGCGGCGGGCGGCGTTCCAGTAGAGATTGCCCTCGAGCCGCATCGCCGGGGCGCGCCAGCCGCCCTCGAGCACCTCGCCCCGATCGATCCACACGAGGTTGCGGGTGAAGCGCACGGAGCTCTCCTCGCGGCCGGTGCCCTTGTGCAACGCGTGCGCCTCGGTGAGGGCGAAGATGTTGTTCTCCACCGTCACGTCGCGGCCGAAGTTCATCGTGAAGCCGGCGGACTCGGTGCGGTAGGTGAGGTTCTCGGCGATGCGGACGCCCGTGGTCGCCTGGTCGGTGTAGATGCCGCTCGCGCCGTATTTGAAGGCGCGCACGTCGTGGATGACGTTGCCGATGATTTCGGTGCCCTGCGATTCGCCGAGGGTGTAGATGCCGGCGAGGTCGCTGAGCAGCCCCTGCCCGAGGTGGCTGAGGCGGTTGAACGCGATCGTGTTGCGCTGTGCGAGCGACGGCCGGTAGTGCCAGGTCCAGCCGACGGAGATGCCGGTGTAGAAGAAATCCGCGATGTCGTTGTGCGCGATGCGCGAATCCGAGCAGTGGTGGCTCAGGATCGCGCAGGCGGAGGGATGCACGCGGCCGCCGGCGCGGAGGATGTTGTCGACGATCTCGAGGTGCGACGAGTGTTCGGCCGGGGCGGGCGGCTGGTCCGGCTGGCCGCCGCCGAGGTGGAGGCCGCCGGCGCCGAGATCGTGGAGGTGGCTCTCGCGGACGGCGCAGGTGTGGCAGCCGTGGCGGAAATGCACCGCGTAGCCGCCGACGTGCGCGATCTCGCAGGCCACGAGCTGCACGTGCCGCGCGCCATCGGCGAGGATCGCGGCGGGGATGTTGGCGGCGCCCTGGGCCTCGGGCTGGCCGCCGGGCGGCGTGGCGGATTCGGCGTGGTGGAAACGGAGGCCATGGAACGTCACGTGCTCGACGAAGCGGCCCGCCGCCGGCTCGCCGGCGATCACGAGCAGTTGCTCGAGGCGCGGCGCGATCACCTCGGCCGTCGTCATGGTCTCTCCCGGCAGCGGCCGGTAATACAGCGTGCCTGCGCGATCGAGAAACCACTCGCCGGGCGCGTCGAGGGCCGCGCGGAAATTCTCCGCGACGTAGCGCACGCCGCGATCGAAGTCGCTGTGGCCGGTCGTGCCAGGCGCGCCGGTGAGTGTGATCAGGCGGGTGGCGGGCGCTACGGACTCGACGCGCAGGCGCGTGGCGATCCAGTTGTGCCAGAGCACGGTGAGCGTGACGTCGCGGAGCGCCGCGCCGGTCAGCGCGGCGTAGCCCGCCAGGTCCTCGGCGTGCAGCGTGTGGAAGCTGCGCTTGGAGAGATCCTCGGCGGTGCCGTCGGCGCGGAGCGGGCCATAGCCGCCCTTGAGGTCGACGTGAAACCACCCGGAGTTGGGCGAGCGCGCGCGGGTGGCGCGGCGGCCGTTGACCCAGAGCTGTTCGAAATACCAGCGGCCCGCCTTCACCTCGGGCACGTCCGCGGCCCAGAGGCCGGACTCGACCTCGCGCCAGCCGGTGATCGGGCGGCCGCCGGAAAGGAGCGGGGCGGGGCTGGCGCCGCGGTAGACGATCGGCGCGGCGGCGGTGCCGGAGTCCTCGGGCGAGAGCGTGAACGGCGCGCGCAGCGCGTAGGTGCCGCTCCCGACCTGGACGACGACGCCATCCGCGGGCAGGCCGGCGGTGGATTTGAGGGTGCGGATCGCGGCCCGCGCGCGCTCGAGCGTGGCGAACGGTTGGGCGGCGGTGCCGGGTTGGGCGTCGTCGCCGCGCGGGGAAACGTGGAACTCGACGGCGGCGCCCAGCGGCGCCGTCAGCAGCGCGGCCAGCGCGACGAACCGCAGAAAGACGCGGCGCGGACGTTCACGCCGCATGGCGGGAGGCGGGCGCGGGACGTCGGAGGCCGGAGGACATGGGCCGCGAGTGAGCCGCGGGGATTCGCGCGTGTCGAAAGTTTTACGCCGCGGGCGGCGGGCAGCGAGGTGGCGGCTGCGGCTACGCCTTCTTTTTCTTGGCGGCTTTCGGCGGAGGCGGGGCCTTCGGATCGAACTCGGCCGGGGCGGGATTGGCGACGGTGAGGGCGGTCACGCTGTCGCCCGCCGACCGCATCGCGGCGAGCAGGGAAGTCGTCATCGACTGCACGCGCGCCACGTGGGTGGGGCTGGCGGCGAGGTTCGTGATCTCGTGCGGGTCGGACTGCAGATCGAAGAGCTGCGTGCGGTTGATTTCCGGATACTGAATGAGTTTCCAACGCTCGTCGCGGAAGGCGCGCTGGACGTGGCGAAACGCGAACATCAATTCGCTGCGCGCGGGCGTCGCGGGGTCGCGCAGCGTGGGCGTGAGATCGCGACCCTCGCTGGTGGCGGGGCCTTTCACGCCGCAGAGCGCGCCGAGCGTGGGCAGGACGTCGAAGAGGTAGCACATCGCGTCTGTGGTGCGGTTGGCGGCGATACCGGGGCCGGCGATGACCAGCGGCACGCGCATCGAGTGCTCATACATGTTCTGCTTGCCGATGAGGCCGTGGCTGCCGCGGCCGACGCCGGAGTCGGCGGCGAAGACGACGTAGGTGTTCTTCGCGTGCGGGGAGGCGTCGAGCACGGCGAGCACGCGGCCGATCTGCAGGTCGAGGTAGGAGATGTAGCGGTAATACTCGGCGAGCATGGTGCGGATCGCCTCGGGCGTGCGCGGCCAGGGGAGGAGGCCCTCGTCGCGGTTGTGCAGATGGCCGTTGTCCCAGATGGGCACGGGCAGGAAGTTCGGCGGCAGCGGGATTTGGGCCGGATCGTAGGTGATCGGAAAATCGTCGGGCACGATGTGCGGATCGTGCGGGCCGTCGAACGGGAGATAGGCGAAGAACGGCTGCGCGTGCTCCTCGCGCAGAAACGCGATCGTCTCGTCGGCAAACGCCGCGCACGCGTGCTGCGGGCTGCGGCGGGGCGCGGTGATCGCGCCGTTTTCCAGATGACTGAGATCCGCGTTCATCGGATCGGCCATGCCGGCGACGAGCATGGAGCGGGCGCGCTGAAAGCTCTTCGGAAGGGAGGCGGCGCCGTTGTGCCATTTGCCGCTGGCGAACGTGGTGTAGCCGGCGCGACCGAAGGCGGCGGGCCACGTCTCGTCGCGCAGGAGTTTCTCGTCGATGCGGAAGAGCGACTGGCCGGTGAGCAGCATCGCGCGCGACGGGACGCAGGTGGCGCCCTGCATGCCGCCCATCATGTAGGCGCGATTGAAGGCGACGCCGCGCTGCAAGAGCCGATCGAGATGCGGGGTCTGGATGTGCCCGTTGCCGAGCGCGCGGATGGTGTCGGCGCGCTGGTCGTCGCAGAAGAAGAAGAGGACGTTGGGCTTGGTCGACGCGGGCGCAGCTGCGAGAGCGGACACGGCAGACGTGGCGAGGAGCGAAAGGAGGAGGAAACGCAGGCGCATGAGGACAGGGGTGGGCGGGGCCGGGTCGCGATTGAGGCGAAGGCTCAACCCGGGAACGAGCTTGAACGTCCGCGAGCCGCCGCGACCCGGGTCCCGGCACCCGTTTCAGGAGGCGGCCCGGGGGGAGTGGGTCCGGTCGCACTCACCGCCACGTCTGCTGCCACGCCGCAAACTCCGCCGGGCGCACCCGGTAGCGGGCGAAGTTGCCTTCGTGCAGGCTCGTGAGCTCGGTCTCGGTCATCTCGGCGAAACGTGTCCGGTCGGCTGCTTCCGGGAGTTTGTCCGCCTCGTGCCGGACGAAGGCCGCCGCCGCCTTCTTGTCCATGCCGCC
This sequence comes from uncultured Opitutus sp., assembly GCA_964513055.1. GTDB lineage: Bacteria > Verrucomicrobiota > Verrucomicrobiia > Opitutales > Opitutaceae > ER46. The sequence continues at coordinate 10,426 of CAZENI010000053.1, read as the reverse complement.
GCGGACAACGGCGGCGACGACCTCCTTCAGGCGCTCGCGATGCCGCAGCCGGAAGGCGTCCGGTTCACCCAGCACCTGCCGCACCGCGGCGTAGCGCGCGCACGAACGCTCGTAGGCCCACTCGAAGACATCGCGCAGGTAGTCGACCCGGTTCAGCTCGTAGACGCCGAGGACCGCGTGCGTGTAGTCGGACTGCGGCACGTCGACGAACGACAGCGGCCCGAGGTTGTGCTGCACCAGCGGGATGTTGGCGGCGAGCCGCGACACGCGCTTGTTCACGTCCTCGAACGGCTGAAGATACGGGAGCTGCACCATCGCGAAGAACGCCTGCTCGAACGGATCCGTGATCGCGGCCGCGGTGGCGAGAATCTGATCGAAGCACTCCTCGATGGACGACGGCACCTCGAGCGGATGGTAGACCGAGCCGCCGATCCCGACTGCGTGGGCGCGCAGCCGCCCGCCCGCCGCCGGCTCGGGCAGCAGGTTCTCCGCGAGCAGCGCGTGGAGATTGCAGAGCGTGTAGCGGTTGAAACCGATCTCGCCCGCGTGCTCCGCCAGCAGCTCGATCGCGGCCTTGTGGTTGAGGATCATCTGGGTCTCGTGTGCCGCGCGGCCCTCCGCGGCCTCGCCGGCCTCGAGCAGCCGCTGTGTCTCGAGGAGGGAGTAGGTGTTGCCCTCGAGCCGGCTCGAATTCCACGAAAGATCGATGAGCAGCCGGTCCATCACCTTTCGCAGATGCGTGCCGGCCGGCAGCGCCTCGCCGGTGGTGCGGCCCAGCGCGGCGAGTTTTCTCCGCAACGCGGGCGGAAGATACGCGGACACGTTGGGCCGGTAGCCGTCGAGAAACGAAAACGTGTAGCCCACCGGCTTGCGCTGGGTCAGGGGCCGGGTGACGCGCCGCTGCGTCTCCCGGGCCGCGGCGGAGAGCCGGATGCGAAGAGGGGTATCGTAGCCGGCCGGGGACGGAGGCTCCGCTACCACCAGATCACCGGCGGGGCGGTAACGCTGGCCGGCACGGGAACTCAGCGTTGTGAGCTGCTGTTCGGCGACGAGTTGGGCGAGCCGCCGCTGCAACGTCCGCCGCGCCAGCGGCTGCGACAAGTTGCCGGCGATCTCGTCCAACGAGGCCGGCTGCTGAAAACCAGCCACGGCGTTGAGGACATCGGCCAACTCGGCCGCTGAAACCTGCTTCGGCATGGCGCAAGATGTGGCGCAAGATTGGTGCTTGCGCCACAAAAAAGTCGCCCAGTAAGCTAAATTCGGGCTATTTTGTCAGTCTAATACCTTATTATAAATCGAATATGAAATTGCAAATTCAACTGATTATCATGGCGCAAGCGTGCGCGCTTGCGCCAAATAAAAGCCTGTTCACGCCAGATCGCACGTCTACTCCTGTGAGGCCGGGCGGGGGATTAGCTTGCGGACTTCGCTTTGGCCTTGGCGCCCTTGGGGGCGGATGGGTCGCGGGGTGCAGGTGGCGTCCAGGCGGCGGGCTTCAGGGCCGACGGAGCGACGGTCAGGGGCACGGGGTCGCCGAAACGCGTGCGCTCGGCCGCGAGTGCGGCGCTCAGGGTGGCGACGCGGGCGGCGTGCGCGGGTTGGTCCGCGAGGTTTTCACGCTCGAACGGATCGTCGCGGAGATCGAAGAGCTGCGTGCGGTCGACCTGAGGGTAGCGGATCAGTTTCCAGCGGTCGTCGCGGATCGCGCGCTGGACGTCGCGGTAGGCGAACAGCAGCGACGGGCGCGCCGGCGTGCCCGGATTGCGCAGGGTGGGCGTGAGGTCGATGCCCTCGCTGGTGGCGGGTGCCCCTACGCCGCACAGGGCGCCGAGGGTCGGCAGCACGTCGAAGAGATAACAGAGCGCAGCGGTGGTGCGGTTCGCCGTGATGCCGGGGCCGGCGATCACGAGCGGCACGCGCATCGAGTGTTCGTAGAGGTTCTGTTTTCCGATGAGGCCGTGGCCGCCGCGGGCGACGCCGGAGTCGGCGGCGAAGACGATGATCGTGTTGGCTGCGTGCGGCGATGAATCGAGCGCGTCGAGCACGCGGCCGATCTGGAGATCGAGATAGGAGATGTAGCGGTAGTAGTCGGCGAGCATGGCGCGCACGGCGTCCGGCGGTCGCGGCCAGGGCAGGAGTTGCTCGTCGCGTATGGCCATCTCGCCATTGTCCCAGGGGTGCTGGGGCAGGAAGTTCTTTGGCAGCGGCATCCGCGCCGGATCGTAGGTGATCGGGAAATCGTCCGGCACGATGTGCGGATCGTGCGGGCCGTCGAAAGCCACGTAGCAGAAGAACGGATTCGAGTGCGCCTCGCGGAGAAACGCGACCGCCTCGTCGGCGAAGGTGGCGCACGCGTGCCGGGTGCTGAGCTCGGGCGGTGTGAGCTTGTCGCCGTCGAGGTGGCCGAGTTTCGCCTTCAGCGGATCGGTCATGCCGCCGACGAAGACCGAACGCGCGCGCTGGAAACTCCGCGGCAGCGAGGCCGGCGTGTTGTGCCATTTGCCGCTCATGAACGTGGTGTAGCCGGCGCGGCCGAAGGCGGCGGGCCACGTCTCGTCGCGCAGGAGTTTCTCGTCGATGCGGAAGAGCGAGCGGCCGCTGAGCAGCATGGCGCGCGACGGCACGCAGGTGGCGCCCTGCATGCCGCCCATCATGTAAGCCTGGGTGAAGGCGGTGCCGCGCCGGACCAGCCGGTCGAGGTGTGGCGTGCGGATGTGCGTGTTGCCGAGCGCCGCGATCGTGTCGGCCTGCTGGTCGTCGCAGAAGAGGAAGAGGACGTTGGGCTTCGCAGCGCTCGCTGGTGCGGCAGCAGTGGCCGCGACGCCACCGCCGAAGACGAAGATCGTGGCGAGGAGGGCGAGGCGTAAGAAGGGCGCGCTCACGGTGCGGTCTTGCGCTTCTTCTTGGTCGTGGCGCCGTCGGAAGCGGCGGCCTTCGCTGCGGGTGCCGGCGGTTTGGCGAGTGTGGGCTCGCCCTGGATCCAGCCGAGCGAGGCGAGGAAGCGGTCGGTCGCGACGAGGGTCGCGTGGTAGTTGGAGTTGTCGCCGCGGCCGTAGTTGAAGAAGCCGTGTGGCTCGCCTTCAAAGCCGACGAGTTCGCAGCGGTTGCCGGCTTCCTTCATCACGCGGGCGAACGCCTCCGCCGTCGCGTAGGGCACGGTGGTGTCGGCCTTGCCGTGGAAGATGATCGTCGGCGGCGTGCCCTTCTTCACGTGGTGGGCGGGCGAGAGGTTTTTCGGCGCGGTGCCCATGCGCTCTTCCGGCACGCGCGTGCCGAAGCCCTCGAGGCTTAGGCCGGGCAGCTCGGCGAGGACGAGCGCGGGGTTGAAGAGCACGAGGGCGTCGGGCACGGAGCTGACAGCCTTGTCCTCGCCGGGCGCGTCGAGCGTGGGCAGCGTGCCGGTGGCGGCGGCGAGATGGCCGCCCGCGGAGCCGCCGCCGGCGGCGATGCGGCGGGGATCGAGGCCGAGGCGCGCGGCGTGGGTGCGGACCCAGCGGATCGCGGATTTCGCGTCGGCGACGCAGTCGATCGGTTTCGCCTGCTGCCGTGTGGCGACGCGGTAGTCGGCGGTGATCGCGACCAGGCCGCGCGACGCGAGGTAGCGGCAGTGCTGCTCGAACTGCGACGGCGAGCCGCTGCTCCAGCCGCCGCCGAAGAAAAACACGATCGCGGGGCGGTTGGTCTTCGGGCCGACGCCCGCCGGCGGCTCGAAGATGTGGAGGTCGAGCTTGGTGTCGCCGATCGTCTTATACGTCTCGACGCGCGCGCCTTCGAAGACGGGCGGATAGGCCGCGGCGGCGAAGGCGGCCGGCGCGATGGCGGCGGAGGAGAGCAGCAAGGCGGCGGCGAGGCGGAGGATGGGGTTCATGGAATTTTGGGACCGAGGCCCGCGCGGTGGTTGCGAGGCCAAAAGAGCAGGGGCGGAACTGCGCGCGGGTGGCAGGGCTTGGGAGCGTCACTGCAAGGAAGGTGAACCCAGGGTGCAAACCGGATTCTTCCATCGCGCCGGATTCCGCTGTTACCGCTTCGCGTGCCGCTGCACGAACGCCACCAACTCCGCGCTCTCGAAGAAACCACGCCAGAGGTTGTGGCCCTGGCCGGCGGGGACGAGAAGTTCCATCGCGCCGCCGAGCGCGGTGTAGCGGTCGCGGAGCAGCGCGGAGTTGGCCTCGAGCGGGACGACCTTGTCGATGTCGCCGTGGATGGCGAAAAGCGGGACGCGGGCGGCGGCGAGTGGGGCGAGACGGTCGATCGGGTTGTGCTGGGCGAGCGTGGCTTCGAGCCGATCAGGCGTGAGTTCGTAGGCGGGGGCGGCTTTGGCGAGGCCGGGGTAGCTCGCAAGATTGCACACGGGGTAGATGCCGGCCCAGGCCGCGACCTTGTCCGCATGTTCCGCGGCCCACGAAAGCGTCATCAGGCCGCCGCGGCTGCGGCCGAGGAGGACGGGGCGCGGCGAGTAATCGCGCACCCCGGACATTTCGGTGTGCAGGGCGGTGAAGAGCTTCCGGCCAGCGGGGCTGCCGTAGGATTCGCCGACGTCGATGCCGGCGATGGCGATGCCGGCGGCGAGCAACTGCTCAAACATCCAACGCTCTTCCTTGCCGGGATAAGGTGGGAGCGTGGGTGCATACCAGACCCAGGGCTTGGATTTCCCCGCCGCGGCGGCCGGTGCGGGGATCAGGAACGCGGGCCGGCCGGCGACGGTGAAGAGCTCGCCGGGGAGGGGCAGAATTTTCTTCGGTGCAGCGGTGGGTTCGGCGGCGCGGACGGCGACGGCAGCAACCAGGGCGGCGAAGACGAGGCGGCGCCAGACGAGGGGAAACGAGATCACGGTGAGACGCAGTTCAGGGGGAGCGTGTAGATTTCCACGAGGGCTTCGCCGGTGGTGGTGAACGGGGCCGGGGGGAGCGGGGCGGCGTTGACGAAGGGGGCGTTGGCCGGTTGCTGAGCGCGGGCCGCCGACAGCAGGCACAACGAGACGAGCACGAGGAGACGAGGCATGGGAGCGAGCGCAGATTGGGCGCGAACCTGAAGCGGATCCACGCAGGGAAATCGGGCAACTCCGGGGAGCAGATGCGGCTGGTTCGCGGGACGCGAGGCGAGAAAGTGAGCCGGCGGGCGAGGCGATCAGGTCGCGGCCGGCCTTGTCACGGGCGGAAAGTTGGTGCTGCGTTCACGGCATGAAACATCTCTTGCGGACGGGTGGACTTCTCCTCGCGCTGTGCGGCATTGCGGGCGCCGTGGCGCCTGCGGCCGAAAAACCCGCGGCCGGCGCGGCGGCGCAGGGCGGCGGACTCACGGGCAAAGTCGTCGAGACGATGAATGCCGCCAGCTACACCTACGTGCAGATCGACACGGGCGCGAAGAAGGTGTGGCTGGCGGCGCCGCAGTTTGCGGTGAAGGTGGGCGATCAGGTCGCCGTGGCCGACGGGATGCCGATGAACAATTACCACAGCAAGACGCTGAACCGCACCTTCGACGTCGTGTATTTCAGCGGCAGCGCGACGGTGAACGGCGTGAAGCCGGGCGTCGGCGCAGCGGCGATGGCCGCGGGCGCGCTGCCGGGCGGGCATCCGCCGATGACCGCGCCGGGCGCGACGGCCGGTGCGGCCGCGGGACCGGACTTGAAGAACATCAAGCGCGCCGACGGCGGGCAGACCGTGACGGAGATCGTGACGGGGAAGGCGAAATTCGCGGGCAAACCGATCGCGGTGCGCGCGCGGGTGGTGAAGTTCAACCGCGCGATCATGGGCAAGAACTGGCTGCACATCCGCGACGGCTCCGGGGCGGAAGGCACCAACGATCTCACGGTGACGACGGCAGCGGACGCGAAGGTCGGTGACCTCGTGCTCGTGACCGGCGTGCTGAAGCTCGATCGCGATTTCGGCGGCGGCTACAAGTATGCCGTGATCGTCGAGGACGCGAAAGTGGTCGTGGAGTGAGGGCGCCCTTTTCGCGGAGAGCGTTGAGTAGCTTCCCCGGTTGGGGAGGCAAAAAAGAGGGTTGGCAAAAACAGCGGGAAACGGGTGGGTCTATAATCCTGCGGTGACCCTTGCGTTGAGCAGGTAAGCCCGATCGCTGTTATTTTTTGTCAGCTCTATTTTTGCCGTCGCGGTTCCGGATTGCCGCCCGGCGGCGTTGAGAGATCCCGCCTATTTTTTCGTGGCCTTGCCGCTCGTGACGAATTCTTCGCGAGAGAGCGTGCCGTCGCGGTTCGCATCGAAGGTGAGGAAGCGCGCGGGCGCGGCGTCGGGGTCGGGCTGACGCGCGAGGAACTCTTCGCGGGTGAGGCGGCCGTCTTTGTCCAGATCGCGGCTGTCGAACATGGCGTTGCGATCCTGTTTGGATTTTTTGGGTTCGGGCGCGGCGGGCGACGCGGAGGTGGTGCCTGATGAAGCGGCGGCGGTGATCTGGGGCTTCGCCTCCGGATGCGTGGCAAGGAGGGCGCGGAGACGCTGGACGACGGCGGGCTGCTCGGCGGCGAGATTGCGCGTCTCGCCGGGGTCGGCCTGGTAGTCGTAGAGCTCGAACTCGGCGGTGGCGGCGTCGGCGCCCGGGGCCTTCCATTCGACGAGGCGGTGGCGGTCGGTGCGGATGGCGCGGCCGAGGAGCTTGTTCCTTGGATACACGTGGATGACGTGATCGCGGTGGGCGGCGGCCGGCGTGGTGAAGAGCGCGGCGAAACTGCGGCCGTCGAGGCCGGCGGGGGCGGGCAGGCCGGCGAGGGCGGCGAGCGTGGGATAGACGTCGGCGGTCTCGACGAGCGCGGAGGAGGCGGTGCCGGTGCGGCCGGGGACGGCGACGAGGAGCGGGATGCGCGCGGCCTGCTCGTAGTTGGTGTGCTTGCACCACATGCCGTGGTCGCCGAGGTGCCAGCCGTGATCGCCCCAGAGCACGACGAGGGTGTTGGCGGCGAGGCCGGTCTCGTCGAGGGCGGCGAGGACCTTGCCGAGCTGGGCGTCCATGTAGCTCGTGGCGGCATAATAGCCGTGGATGAGGCGACGCGTGAGGGCGGGTTCGAGCGGGGCGTTGCCGGCGGGAATGCCGGCGTAATTGCGGAGCTCGCCGCCGAACTGCGGCGCGTAGCTCGGGGCGCCTTCAGGCGCGGCGAGGTGGGCGGGCTGCGGGAGTTTGGCGGGATCGTGGAGGTCCCAGTATTTTTTCGGGGCGACGAAGGGCAGGTGGGGCTTGAGGAAACCGACGGCGAGGAAGAACGGCTCGGCGGCCGCGCGCGCGGCGCGGAGGCGCAGCACGGCTTCGGCGGCAATCTGGCCGTCGGCGTAAGTTTCGTCGGAGACGTCGGCCGACTCGACGGCGGCGCCGTTGGCTTTCTTGGCGGCCTTGGCGGAGGTTTTTTTCGCGGCCTTCGCGCCGGCGGGGGCGTCGCTTTCCTTGAGCGCGTAATGGCCGGCCTTCGGGCGGAAGAGCGGGACATCCCACGAGCCGGCGTCGTCGAAATTGCCGTGGCCGACGTGGAAGATCTTGCCGAGCGCCTGGGACTTGTAGCCGTGCTGGCGGAAATGCTGCGCGAGCGTCACGGCGTCGGGGCGCGCGACGCGGAAGTGGGTGGGCAGATCGTAGATGCCGAGCGTCTGCGGGCGCAGGCCGGTCATGAGGGTGTTGCGCGAAGGGGAGCAGACGGCCTGGTTGCAATACGCGCGGTCGAGGCGCAGGGCGCGCGAGGCGAGACGGTCGATGTTGGGCGTCTTCGCGTGGACGTCACCGTAGGCACCGAGGACGGGCTTCAGATCGTCGACGCAGATGAGCAGGACGTTGGGCCGCGCGGCTGGAGCAGCGGCGGCGAAGGAGGCAACGGAGAGGACGAGCGGCGCGAGGAGCAGGGCGGAGGCACGCAGGAGACCGGGGTTCATGCGCGCAGCGTAATCACGGCTGCGGCGGTGAGGGAAGCACGATGGCGGGGGAGCGCGGGGATGGAGCCGTGGGTGCGTTTTCTGGAGGGCTGTGCCAAGGCACTACGCTCCGAAACGCCAAGACCGTCGACGCACTACCTAGCGCGAAGCGCGACATCAGACAATGCGCGCACAAGAACTCTCAAGCCCCACTCAAATTCTAGTCGCGTGGCCGTTCCGAGCGAAGCGACCTCAGCTAATTGTCAGGAGAGTTTTGCGCCGCAGTGCTGGAGGTGACACAGCGTGCCAGCGCCGGCCAAGGACATCTCGCGGGCGTAATTCCAGAGAGCGATTGAAGGGGTGCGTCGATCAGTAGCGCTCAAGGTCGGCAAGAGTGGTCGATTTTCTGGCGCCCAGATACCCATTCTCGCCGGTCATGCGATCGCAGACACTCTTCTCAGAAGGTCTTGCCTTTCCACCGCTGTGATTCTCACCGACAACAATCTCGCCGGTGGGATTGCCCTCCGTCCTGCAGTCCCCATATCGGATGAGAAAGAGCGAGCAGCTGGGTCCCCACTACGCCGAATTCATACATGCACTTCGGAACGTCGGCTATAGCTTTGAGGAAGCGGTCGCTGATGTAATCGACAACTCCATCGACGCAAACGCCGCACGGGTTCAACTTCGGTTTGTTGTCAAAAAGCAGGGCACCGTCGACCTGCTGATTGCTGACGATGGCACGGGCATGTCGCCCGACGACCTTAGCGAGGCGATGCGCTTCGGATCTAAGCTCAACGTTGCGAAGACTCGCTTACCGCCCCATCGCCGCGCTGCCTCTCATACTCGGCAAGGCCTGGCAGGACGGCGCTGACTACCTCGACGCATGCCGCAGCAAGCGCAACGGCCTCGAATACGACGCCGCCGGTCGCGTGAGCGCGGCCGAAGCAAAGGAGCTGCGCGAATTCGCGGTCGAGTTGCGAGGTGCAGTGGTTGCATGGCTCGGCGGCAAGCATCCGCGCCTGTCGCCATGGGCGAAATGACCGGCTGGAAATCGGCCCGTTCTGCCGATCGATTTGCCGGTGTTTTCAGCGTTTTTGCGCGCTGAGTAGCAACGGATTGAACGCGACCGGGCGTGAAAAATGGCTGCGATTCCTGCCGATCGGGAAACGCAGGCGGCCGGCGAGTGCCGCGGCTTCCTTGATTCTAAGATCCGCAGTTGAAACTGAACCACAGAGGCACGGAGTGCACAGAGAGAGCCATTTCCTGACGATGCGGCCACCCGAGACGGCGGATCTGTCAGCGGCACTGGTTCCCCGGCCCGCTGCAATTGTCAGGGCTCGCACGACCTGTCTTCGAATCACGCTGTGTCCGACCACCGCGAGGCAAAGGCCGTCGTGAGCACACGCGGGCTTACAGCGTGGCGAGCAAAACGAGGATCGTGGCGAACCCGCCACCGAGGGCGAGGAAGCCCCAGGTGCGCGTCGCCGAGAGCTTCCACCACAGGTAAAGTCCGGTCGCGATCCAGGCCAGGGTGCCGACGCAAAACAGGTCGACGATGAACGCCCAAATCAGGTTCAGCGTGCCGCCGTTGCCGTAGCCGGTGCGCTCGTGGAGGCGCATAAGCACTTCGATGGCGGAATTGTTTCTCCGCTCGGCGCGCAGTTTCTTCCCGGCGATGTCGTAGGTGAGTCGCGTCGGGTGGCGGAAGTTGGGCACATTGATCGTGAGGCGCTGACCCTGGCGCTGCACGCCGAACGGGCCCGTCACGCCGTGATCGGTGAGCATGCGGCGCACGGTGTCGCGGAGGCCGTCGGTGCCCGCGGGAATGTCGGCCGCGTATTCCTTTTCCCACAACGGAACCCAGGGCGCGGTGCCGGCGCGGCGCGTGCCGAACCAGTCGCCGTGGTTGAACACGACGGTGGAGAGCGCATACATCGCCATCCAGGGCAGCAGCAGCATGCCGAGATAAAGGTGGGTGCGGCGGAAGAGGAGATTCCAGTTTTTCATCGGGGTGATCTCCTTCAAATGGACACGAGCAACACGCCGAACAGGCCGACGCCGGCGAGGGCGAACGCGGCGCCCGTGAGCCGGGCGGGTTTGATTTCCCACCACATCCAGAGGCCGGACAGGACCCAGAACAACATCCCGACCACGGCGAGATCCACGATGAAGCCCCAGATCTTCGCCGAGACAAACGGCTGCTCGTAGCCGTGGCGGAAGTGGGCACGGTTCACGAAGACCGGGGCGGAGAACGCCTGTTTCTCGATCAGCAGGCGGTTCTCGGTGCGGAAATAAGTGATACGGTGCGCGGCGAACGCGGCGTTGCGGTTGATGACGAGCCGCGGCTGGTTCGGCTGGCCCTGGACGTTGAACGTGCCGCTGAGCCCGAGGTGCTCGAGGATCTGGGCGCCGATCATCCGCGGGTCGGCATCGGCGGAGAACGCGGCGGTGTAGGGCTGCTCGCCGACTTTCTCGAACTGGCCGAACTTCCCGCCGTAGAATGCACGCACCGTCTGGCCGTGATTCAACACCAGCCCGCTCAGCGCGTAGATGATCATCCACGGCGTGAGGAACAG
>CAZENI010000052.1:13160-26218 GCA_964513055.1 uncultured Opitutus sp. | reverse complement strand
GAATCTCCGCAACGGCCCGGATGCGCCGCACGGCGCGTGGGAATACCACGAGAATTTCATTCCGAAGACGACGCCCAACAAACCGCTGCGCATCTGGCTCCAGGTCGGCGAGCGCGACAACGGCGCAAACTCCTCCGGCGCCGGCATGTTCAACTGGGTGATCGCGAATCAGCGCATGGCCGCGGCGCTGAAGGCCAGGGGCTATGCCTACCAGTTCGTCTATTGCCAGGAGGCCGGCCACGTCGACCGCCCCGCGCGCGCGCAAACCCTCGCCCCCGCCCTCGAGTGGCTCTGGCGGGATTACAAGCCCGCGGCGAAGTGACGCGCGCTTCCGCATCCGTCCCTCACGCATTTCACCCGCACCCCATGAATCGTATCCCAAGTGCACTTACGGCGGCGGCGTTCGGCGCGCTCGTCGTCGTTTCCGCCCAGGCCCAAATCAACAACAATCCCCCCGGGGGCAGCGGGCCCGGCCGAGGTGGCCGCGGTCCGGGAGTGGAGGCCAGTGTTGTCACCGCCGCCCGGTCCCCGGAGGTCCACGCCAATGGCACGATCACCTTCCGCCTTCCGGCCCCGAACGCCAAGACGGTGCGGATCTTCACCGACTTTCCCAAACTCGGCGACGTCCCCGTCAACGGCTCCGCGGGCTTCGACATGACCAGGGATGACAACGGAGTCTGGTCCTATACCTCCCCGAGGCTCGCGCCCAGCTACTACCAATACTGGTTTGTCATGGACGGGTTCTCGATGCCCGACCCGCAGAACACCTTCGTCCGTCCCGCCTCCGGCGTCTACAAGAGTGTCGTCGCGCTCCCCGGCCAGGGCGCCGAATGGATGATGTTCCGCGATGTGCCGCACGGGAACCTGATCGAACACCACTATTTCAATGCGGAGAACAAGACGGCCCGTCGTGTCGTCATCTACACGCCGCCGGACTACAGCACGAGCGGCAGGAGCTACCCGGTCCTTTACCTGCTGCACGGCGCCAACGACTACGAGCGCGGCTGGACGCAGACCGGCATGGCCAACACGATCATGGACAATCTCATCGCCGAGGGCAAAGCGGTGCCCGCGATTATCGTGATGCCGTTCGGCCACGACACGACCGGCTCGACCGGCAAGCTCCCGGAAGTCCGCGCCCTGCAGGCTTCCTTTGGCTATACGGCGCCTCCCGCGCGCGGCGGACGCGGTGGCGGTGCGCCCGGTGCCGCCGCCGCGCCCGGTGGCGCGGGCGGCCCGGCTGCGGCTCCGACCGGACCGAGCTACATGGAAAGGGACTTGCTCGGCTACGTGATGACCTACGTGGAAAAGGAATTCAGGGTGATCAAAGACAAGAAGGCCCGTGCCATCATGGGCTACTCCATGGGCGGCGGCCACAGCACCACCATCGGCTTCGGGCATCCCGAGCTGTTTTCCGTGGTCGGTGGTTTCAGCGGCTACAATCGTGGCTCGGCCGACCGGCTTCTGGCCGACCCCGCCAAGGCAAACCGGGATTACGCGATCATCTTCATCGGCTCGGGCACCGAGGATGCCGCGGTCAATGGTGGCCGCGCGCTTCACGCCGCTTTCACCGAGAAGGGCATCAGACACCTCTGGAGCGAAGACCCCGGCTACGGCCACGACTACCAGATCTGGCGCATCTACCTGCGCGACCTGCTGGCAAAGCTCTTCAGGGAATGATTCGCCCGCGTCCCTTCACCTGAAGGGACGAAAGTCATAGTATCACCTATGACCAATGTTGCTTTGATCGAGGGTTGGGTTTCACGCCATTAGGTTGGGCAACCCTACGCCTCGACCCCCTCGGCGAGTGAACAAGCGAATTTCGTAAACTCGCCGCCGGCCGGTCCGCGTCCCCCACCGCTATATTCAACCGCGATTCTTCGGCTAGAGTCCAGGTGCTACTTCATCCCAGGATGCTGGACGTGGCCCAGACCGCCTGCGGCGCGTGCTGCCCAGCGCGCCACGGCTTCTTTTCCCCGCCCGCGAGATGCTCCACCCCCTCGTGGCCGGCGCCGGCCTGGCGATCCTCCCGACGACTGCCATGGCACCTAGTCCTTCGTCACCGCACTTCGTCCAATTCTCCTCCTGCTCGTTACCCCTGCACCTCGACTCGACCGCTCCGCCTTCCGCTGTGAAATCCAAACCTCTCATCGCCGCTCTGGGCGCCTGGCTGGCGCTCGTGTTCGCCTCAACGCACCCCGCATATTCGGCGGACGTCGCCGACGCCGCTACGCTGGCCAAATACGACCGCAACAAGAACGGGCTCCTCGATCCGGACGAAATCGCCCGGATGGAATCCGAGGAAGCGAAAACCTCCGGAGCGATCAAGCTCACGCCGTTCGAGGTCTCCACCAGCAGGGACGTCGGCTATGCCGCGGGCAACACGCTCTCCGGCGGCCGCGTCGATACGCCGCTCGAAATCACGCCCGGCTCGATTTCGGTCATGACGAAGGAGTTCATGGACGACTTCAACATCACCAATATCAACGACGCCGGAGCGTGGACAGTCGGATTCGATCTGGGCACGCCGGTGGGAAGCTCCAACCCGTCGTCGATCAGCACGTATCAGGCGATGTTCCGCGGCGCGCAACCCGACCAGAACTTCCCGACGCGCAACGGCTCGGTGAACTTCGGGGTGGCGGACAGCTACAACACGGAACGCTTCGAGTTCAACCGCGGCCCTGACACGTCGATGTTCGGCGATGGCGGCCCGGGGGGCCGGCAAAGCAGTTCCAGCAAACGGGCGGCCTACAACCGGACGGCGACCAGCATTTCGACGCAGGCCGACAGCTATGGCGGTTACCGCGGCACTCTGGACTACAGCAAGGGCTGGGAGCGCTTTGGGCTGCGGTTGAACACGCTCTACCAGAACAACAAGTTCTACACGGACTACACCGACCGTATCAAAAAGGCCTGGACGCTCAACGGGGTCGCCAAACTGGGAAAGAACACGCAGTTCATCGCGGAGTATGAGCGGGTGGACGAATGGAATCAGCTCTGGTCGGCCACCATCGGCGATTCGCACATCCTGTGGGACGGCGTCACCGTCAACAGCGACAACTCGCCGATTGCGGCGAACAACGCCACCGCGCTGGCGAACCTGGGCATCCAGCTCACCGCGGCCAACAACACCACGGATTACTTCACCTGGAATTTCGCCACCGGCACGTTCGAGAACTTCCGGGGCAATCAATACCGCACCCGGCCCGTCGCCGGTGTCTACCGCATCCCGTGGCCGGGCAATCCCAATCTGCCGCCGACCCGGACGCCCGCGCTCTCGGGGATCGACAAGCGCTTCAATCTGCACGCGAAGAGCAATGTGGCCGCCCGGGATGCCGATACGCTCTCCGTCGCGGTGGAGCACCGGGTCGGCAATCTGTTTCTGAAGTTCTCCTTCGATCAAAACCACTACGACAATCTCACGCCGTATTCCAACACGAGCCCCAACGACTACATCCTGGACCTCAACCGGCGGATGCCCGATGGCGTGCGGACCAACCCGATGTTCATGCGCGCGTTCGTCGATGTCGTGCAGAACCGCCTCTACAACGAGGACCGCAAGCGCGAGGTCAGCGGACTGGCGACCTACAAGTTTTTCAAACCGCGCTTTTACGACTACAAGCAGCAGTTCAGCCTCAACACCGGCTACCGCGAATTGCACAACGAGTCGTTCACCGATGCCTGGCGCCGCGTCGCCGACAGTGCGGGGACCGCAGTCGATCCTTTTGCCGCGAACTCGGCCAATCAGGTTCGTTACCGCGTCTATTGGAATGAACCCCGACCGGACCTCGCGGCGATCTTCACCGATCCCAACAAATACTTTGGTAGCGCCGGCCGGTGGGCCCTCGTGCAGGAAGCCGGGAACCTCACGGACCGCACGGTCAAGTATGCCGGCCTGACGTCGCAGACGGCCTTTTTCAAGGAGAGCATTGCCCTCACCGCCAGCTATCGGCGCGATGATGTTGGCGTCGACACGATGAACCGGCTCGCCGGCGTCGCCGGTTACGACCCCGTCACCTACAAGAACGTGCTCGGCACGGGCGGCGTCGCGGGCGCGCGTTTCAAGCGCAATGAAGTCGTTTCCTCCGTCGCCTACGGCGTCGTCGCGTATCCGTTCCGTCTCAACTCGGACGCGGCCCGCGGGATGCTGCGGAAAGCGGTCGCGCCGCTTGGCTTCGTTTTCAACTACGCCGAAAACACCCAGCCTCCGGGTGGCAGTGCCGTGAACCCGCTCATCGATGGCACGGAGGCTTCGCTGACGCATTCTCGCACCACGGACCTGGGCGTCCGTTACTCCATTCCGGGCGGCAAGGCCTACCTCACGGTCTCGCACTACAACACCGATCAGAAGGATCTCTCGAACGGCTTCGGCAGCGCGGCCGACATTCGGACAATCTGGACCAATCTGGGCTACACCGATCCCTTGCTGGTGGGAACGACCGCCTTCAACTTCACCGATCCGGCGGATCGAAAACTGGAGGGCTGGGAGGCGGAGCTGACCGCCAACCCGACCCGGAACATCACACTAACGGCCAACTACTCGCACCCGCTGACGTATATCCAGAAGGAGAGTGAAGCGCGGAAGGCGTATGTCGCCGCCAACCGTGCCCAGTGGGAGGCGGGCGCGCGAGCGGCCGCGGGCACCGTGATCAATGGCCGGACCGTCGTCGATCCGACGCTGATCCAAACCGCGCTGACCAACATCGACAACAGCCTCAATGGCCTGACCACCGGGACGCTTGAAGACGGGACCATTTCTGCGAACTACCGTCATCGGATGACGTTCGCCGGCGCGTATTCCTTCACCGACGGCATGCTGAAGGGATTTCGCGTTACCTACGGCCTCAATTACAAGCGCCACGTGAAGACCGGCAGCCGGGATGCCCAGATCAAGTTCAACACCGCGACTCCCACCGCGCTGCAGATCGCCCAAGCTGCTTTCGACTACCTCTGGGCGCCGCCGACCCTGCTGCAAACGGCCGGTGCGAGCTACACCCGCCGCTTCGGTCGGCAGACGTGGCGGTTCCAACTCAACATCACGAACCTCACCGATAACGACCACCCCATCTGGGGAAGAAACGGCGCCAGCGGGGCCTACACCACGGTCGCGGCCAACGCCTATCTGAATGGCAATCCCCGCATGCAGATCATGAACAACTTCACCCAATACGATCCGCGCAAGTTCACTTTCAGCACCACGGTGAGCTTCTAGCCCGGAGGCATCCGCCGCGGCCGCCGCAACTGCAACAGCGTTCCCCACCGAGGCACGGGGACACAAAGAAATCGACTGGCTCGTCCTCCGGACTTCTCTGTGCCTCAGTGCCTTTGCGGTTCCAACATTCCTGGTCGGGGTGCTCACGCAAAATTCTCGCAATGAATCCCAAGCATCTTGCCCCCATCGTCTGCACCGTTCTCGCCGGCGTCGTGACGGCGGCCGACACACCGTCGGCGCTCCCGCCCGCGCCCAGTCGGGAGTGGGTGAATCGGCTTTTTGCCGGCTGGCACGCTCCCGTGCCCCCACGCCATCTCGTGGGAAACATTCATTACGTCGGCGCGATCGGCGTGAGCTCGTTTCTCATCACGACACCCGAAGGACACATCCTTCTCGATACCGGGTTCGAAGACACCGTCCCGATCATCCAGCGCGGCGTCGAGCAACTCGGGTTTCGCTTTACCGATATCAAGCTCATCCTCAGCAGCCATGCGCACATCGATCATGTGGCGGGCCACGCGCTCGCGAAGAAGCTCACCGGCGCAAAAGTGGTCGCGAGTTCAGCCGATGCGCGCACGCTCGAATCGGGCGGCGCCGACGACTTCATCCCCTGGCCGAAGGAGACGATCCTCTATCCCTCCGTTAAGGTCGACCGCATCGTAACCGACGGAGAGCGCGTGACACTCGGCGGCGTCACGCTCACGGCGCATCTGACGCCGGGACACACCCGGGGCGCCACGACGTGGGCGATGGCGGTGACGGAAGGCGGCGTGACGCGACACGTCGTTTTCTTCAGCAGCGCGAGCATCAATGCAGGCACCCGTCTCCTCGACAATCCGCTCTATCCCGATTTCGTGCGCGAGTTCGAGGCGACCTTTGCCAAGCTGAAGGCGCTGCCGTGCGACATCTTTTTCGCACCGCATGGCGGTCAGTTTGCGATGGCCGAAAAGTTCGCTCGGCTCGAACGCGGTGCTCCCACCAGTCCATTCGTCGATCCGGCGGGCTGGAAGAAACTCATCGCCGGCGCCGAGGACTCCTTCCGCAGGCAACTCGCCGCCGAGCGCGCCGCCGCGAAGCGATAGAATCCTAGAAAACGCAGTTGAACCAGAAAGACACAGAGGCACGGAGAGGAGAATCCGGTTAAATCCCGGTGAAGACAGGTTCACCCGGCAGGTGAATCTCGGGAGCCAACCTCATTCTTGGCAGTGGTTTTCTCCGTGCTCTCTGTGCCTCTGTGGTTCAATGCCAGCGGCGGCTTTAGGATAATCGCGCGCCACACCGCCAGCCCTACAACTCCGCGAGCCGCGTGTTCGCGTCGCCGAAGCGGTCGAGGTGCACGCCCATCCGATCCATGAGCGAGAGATGCAGGCTGCAGATCTTTCGGTGGTCATCCCCGCGACCGAGGTAGTCGAGAATCCGGCCGGTCTTCAACGTGCCGTGGCCCTTGCCCGCGAGCACGACCGGCAGACGATCAGCACTGTGCGCATCGCCGTCGAAGAGATTCGAGGTGCAGAGGAGAATCGAGTGATCCAGCAGTGAACCGGCGCCCTCGCGGAGATCCTTCATCCGCTGCAGCAGGTAGGCGAACTGCGCGAGGTGAAATTGGTTCGTCTTCAGATACATCGCCTCCTTCTCGGCGGTCTTGCCGTTGTGCGTGAGATCGAGGTGCAGCGCGCCCTTCACGCCGGCGAGGAACTTGAAATTCATCTGCGACAAATCGTTGTTCAGCATCAGCGTCGCGATGCGCGTCTTGTCCATCTGGAAGGCGAGCACCGTCAGATCGAGCATCAGCTTCATGTGATCCGGCACGTCCTGCGGAAGCTCGTCCTTGGGGCGCGGCATGTCGGGCTGCGCCAGCGTCGGCCGCCAGCCTTCGAGCCGCTCGTCGCTCGCGGCGCGTTCGATGCGTTTCTCGATCTCGCGGATCGACTCGAAATATTCGTCGAGCTTCGTGCGATCGTCGCGGCTGATCTTGGGGCGCAGGCTCTGCGTGTCTTCGCGGATTTGATCGAGGATGCTGCGGTCGAGCTTGCGGCCGGTGCCATCGCCGACGAGACGATCAAACACGCGCGCCGGATAGATCTCCTTCATCGCCGGCTTGCTCGGCGTCATCCAGGAGATGCTCGAGCCGTAGATCATCGAGAGCCCGTCCTCGAGCCGGAGCTCGTTGGGCTCGATGCCCGTCACGAGGCTCGGCAGGGCGGTGCGTCCGCCGATCTGCGACGCGAGCACCTGATCCATCGTCGTGCCGACGCGGATCACGGCAGGGTCGAGACTGACCGGCGCGCCGGAGAGGACGTTCATGCGGCCGAGATGCGGACTGCGCGCGTCGAGCGCCGCCTTCGAATAGAGACCCTGGATGAACACGAGGTCGGCGCTGTGCGGCGCCAACGGTGCCGCGGCGGGACCGAACTCCATCGCCGACCCGCTGCCTTTGGCCCACCAGTGCTCGGGTTCGACGCCGTTGGAGAAGAACACGACGCCGAATCGCAGCGGCGGCTGACCCGGCTTGCCGGCGGGCGTGCCCGGCGCGGCCTGGCCGAATACGGGCAGCGACTCGAGCCAGGGCAACGCGAGCGTCACGCCAAGCCCGCGCAGGAAGTGCCGTCGGGAAACGGGATTCGATGGAGGGGCAGGGTAGGGCATCGAGCGAAGCGTCGGCAGCTATGGGGAGGGACGGGATGTTCCGGCGTCCGTCCCGGTGCCAGCGCGATGACGGAATTGACGGCTCTGGGCAATCTTCGTTGCGAGGTCGGCGAACGTCGCGGTGCCGCCCGCGCCCGTCATCTCGTCGACCAGCGCCCGATCCGACGCGAGCACGGTGCGACCGAGCGCGTAGCCGACCATCTTTTTTGCGAGGGTCTTCATCACGAGCGGTTCTCTCGCCGCGAGAAATTTCAGGAGCCCGTCCGCGCCGACGAGCGTCGATTTGTCGGCAAGCTCTCCCGTGACATCGATGGCCGTGCCGTCCTCGTAGGTGGTGCGCAGTCGTCCGACGGCGTCGAACCCCTCGAGCGGAAAGCCCAGCGGATCGATGCGCACGTGGCAGTTGGCGCAGGTGGCGTTGCGTTTGTGCTCGTCGAGTTTCTGCCGCAGCGTGAGGCCGCCGAAGGCCTTCGGATCCGCCGGCAGCGTGCCGGCATCGCCGGGTGGCGGCGGGGTGGGTGTGCCGAGGATGCGCCGCAGGACCCAGTCGCCGCGCTTCACCGGGCTAGTGCGCAGCGGCGCCGAGGTGGTGGTGAGCACCGCGCCGAGGCGCAGCGCGCCGCCGCGCCCGAAGGCGGACGCGCCGTCGATCCTCTCGAAATCGTCGCCCGCCGGGAACTCCCGCTCGATGCCATAGAACTTCGCCAGCGGCCGATTCAGGAAGGCGAAGTCGGCGTGCAGCATCTCGCGCAGCGGCCGGCCTTCACGCACGAGGTGTTCGAAGGTGGCGACGGCCTCGTCATGCATCGCGCGCTGCACCTCGCCCGAGAACTCGGGAAAGTGCGCGGTATCGACCCCGCGGAACTCATCGAAGCGGTAGAAACCGAGCCACTGGCCGAAAAACTCCGTGGCGACTCGGCGCGCCTTCGGATCGGCGCACATGCGTTTCACCTGCTGGGCGAGGCGCGGCGGATCGCGCAATTCGCCGGCGGCCGCGGCGCGGCGGAGCTCCGCGTCGGGAATTGACGACCACAGGAAGAAACTCAACCGGCTTGCCAGCTCCCAGTCGTCGAGCGGGCGTTCGGCTGGGCTTTCCATCGGCTCGACGCGGTAGATGAACGCTGGCGCGACGAGAATGCGGGTGAGCAGCGCGCGGATTGCGCCGCTGTGATCGAGGGCGTGCTCGGTGCGCGACTGGCGGTGGAACGCGCGCAGTCTCGCTTGTTCGGCGGACGTGAGCGGTCGACGCCACGCGCGGCTCGCGAAGGCGAGGGCATCCTCCAGGTGGCCTGGTTCGGCCGCGGCATGGGCCCGCACGACCTCGTCGTGGTGGCTTCGCAGTGCGCTGACGTGAGGCCTCGCTTCGGCGGGCCACGTGGCGATCGCGGTTGCGTCCATGTGCTGGATACGGAGGCCGTTCAGTTTGTGGCCGTAGTGCCCGGCGAGCAGATCGAGGTAGGCGTCGTGATACGGCCACGACCCGAAGAGATCGTCCCACGCCTGGTTGAGCCGCACGCGGTCCTCCCCGTCGACCATGTTATCGGTGAAGAATGCGTCGGTGCGTTGATACTTTACCTTCATCACGAACGCATCGTGTTCGGGCGTATTGAAGGTGCTGTCGAACGGCGCAGGCACGGGATCCTTGTCGGCGGGATTGGCTTCGCCGTGCGAATTCGGCGGCAGCAATGTGACATATTCCGCCATGCCGGCGCGAAAACTCCGGTAACCCGCGCTCGCCGGATCGCCGAGGAAGACACGCGCGCGCCCGCCGCCGCGGGTCGGGCCCCGGGTGACGCCAGCGACCAGCAGCCGCACGACCGCGTCGCGGTCGGCGCCCAGTTCGGCGTCCAACTGCAGCTCGGCGATTTGGCCGGCTGCGGTGGGAGGCAACTCGAGGGTCACGGACTGCTGGGTCGCGAAGTCATCCGGGCCCATCACGCTGCCGTCCGGGCTTGTGCCAAACGCGAGCGCCGTGGCTTGGTCTGGTGACAACAGCTCGCGCAACGGCCGCGTCGACAGGATCGGTCCCGGCGGGAAACGCCCGCGACCGGGCGCGGCGACGTTGGCGTTGGCATTCGCGTTGGGGTCGCTCGGCGTGGCCGGACCGTCCCGTCCGCGGCCGAAACTCGGCATCGCCCGAGTGACGACCCGAGCGTTGCGCCAGAGCACGACCGGTCTCACGCCGGGCATCGGGTTGAGATGGGTGAAGTCGAGGGCGACAGAAATTTTCTCGGGCGCCGTCGGAACCTCAGGTGCCGGTCCGCCGCGTCCACGCCCGAAGAACCGGCCACCGCCGGCCAGCGGGTGTTCGTAATGATGCGTGGGCACCACGGCGAGCGACTTGTCGTCGAACACCAGCGGGCTTTCGTCGCCCAGCCCTCCCGCCGCAAGATCGCCCCGTGCGAAAAACCAGCTCGGCCAGGAGGTCAGATATTTGGATAGCTCGTCGCAGGCGGCCCGCGCCGCTGCGACCGCGGCGGGCACGTCGCCGGCGGGCGCGGCGATGGCTTGCCAGCGTTCGACCATCTCGCGGCTCGGATAGCCGAGTGGCGCGCGATTCACCACCGACCAGATGTGTTCGGCGAAGCGCCCGGTGATGCCTTCCTTCGCGGCGAGGTCGCGCAGGGTGGCTGACGGGTTGCCGAGCGGGGCGCGATGCCGGTAGAGCCAGGCGATGAAAAAGGCCTTGCCGTAGCGCTCCAGGCCGAAGGGACGTCCGCCTTCACCGGATACGACGCGGAAGCCCTGGCTGCGATGCAGCGCGTTGATCCGGTTGAGCGCGAAGATTTCCAGTCCCGTGCGGCCGGGGTCGGTGTGGAATTGCAGCGGGCCGGCGCCAATCATCGCGTGACTGGCGACGAGTTTGGCGGTCTCGAGGTAGCGCTCGACGCTGGCGTCCTGCACGAACTGCACGTCGCCGAAGTTCGTGAAGCCTTCGCCACCCACGGCATCGCCCGACGCATCGATTGCCAGCGGGAGATCGACTCCGGTCAAATCACGGATGGCGTAGGCGAGTTCGCCGCTCGTGAGGCGCCGCACGGTCACGTTCCCCGGCTCGCCCGCGTGGGCACGCTCGTAGTCACGCAACCCGGTGCGCACCCATGCGGCCGCCGTGGCGCGCTCGGCCGCCGTCGGCTGCCGCTCGGCCTCGGCCGGCGGCATCTCCGCCGTCTCGAGCATTTCCGCGATCTTTTCCCATTGCTCCGCGCGCGCGCCGATGGACGGGCGGGCGAGCAGGACATCGAGATCCAGCCCGGCCTTGGGTTTCTCGCCGCGGTGGCACTCGACGCAGAAGGTGCGGAACGCCGCCGGCACGTCGGCGGCACGCATGCCGTTGGCCATCGTCTGGGCGAGCGCGAAAAGGACCACCCAGACGAAGGCGCACTTCGGGAATCGCGGGGAACGCATGGGCTTCAGAGCGGTAGAGGGGCCAGACGCGCCCGCGCTCGAATAGGTTCTCGGGCGCTCAGAAAGCAATCGCAGTTGTCGGCTTCACCCGTGCGATTGCCACGAAGACGAGTGCAGCGACCCATCAAGTAGCGAGCCGCTTCTGGCCGTCGCCCGCCGCGTGAGCGGCGGGATGGATTCGGCTCCGGCGTGCCATCGGTCCCAGCGCGCACGCGCAGGGCTGCACCACTGGCCTGACCGCACGTGATTGCGATGCCGCTGCACTAGAAGCTCACCGTCGTCGTAAACGCGATCTTGCGCGGGTCGGGGTTCACAAAGCTGTAGAGGAACTGGGTCCGCGGATTGCCCGCGTTGAAGGCGTTGGTGGCAACGACATTGTAGGCACTGCCGGCCGGTCCGCTGCGGCCCCAGATCGGGTCCAGGTTGTCCAGCAGGTTCGTGACGTTGACCTGGAACCGCCAGTTATACCGGCCGATGCGGCGCTGGTAGCTGGAGCCCACCGTGATCGTGTGTTTCCAGTTCGGCTGGGCCCACAAGTAGTCGAAGGCGGCGATGGCGTTCTGCTGCGCGGTGGGATTGACGTTGTCCGGGATTCCGAACTTCAGCCGGGTGTCATAGCTGCCGCTCTTCTGGTAACCGCGATACTGGAACCCGCCGAAGACGGCCAGACCCCGGAGCGCGCCCTGACTGAAGCGATAGCGGGCGTTGGCGTTGATGCGGTGACGCTCGCGGCCGTTCTCCAGCGTGCCGGTGGTCAGGCCGGCGAGGCTGTTGTCGATGTTGTTGATCGCGCTCTGAATCGTGCCGGGATTGACGATCGTGCGGCCGTTGATCACGGCACCGGCGGCGGCGCGGGCGCCCGCCTCCCATTCCGCGCGGTGCGCGGCGACGTAGGCTTTGCGCGCTTCGCTTTCCTTGATGATGAAGGTGAGCGGGTGGGAGTAGTTCATCGAGAGCGTGAGATTGCTCGTTGGATTTGCGACCACCTCGGCCTCCCAGCCTTCCAGCCGACGCGAATTGGGATCGGAATAATTGAAGCCGGAACCGAGCGTGGTCGTGGTGAGCTTGGGATCGGTGTAACCCAGATTGATGTAGATGTTGGTGATATCGGTCCCGCTGCCGAACCCGGTGGGATTGTCGATCTGATCCGTTTCGTAGTGCGAAAGCGTGAAGTAGGCCTTGCCGTTGGGAATCGAGTAACGGATGCCGAAATCCCTGGTCTTGGAGTGCGTCAGACCGGGCTCGCTGCCATCGATGAGGGGAGCCTGCACGGCGGTCGTCGGCGGCTGGGTGTTTTCCGCGAAGTTGACCACGAATCCGATGGGAGAGATCACTTTCTTCAGGAAGCCGGGGCGATCATTGCGGAAGGGATAGGCGACCACGCCGAAGGCCAGGGAGTTCGCGACTTCCTCCCGATTGTAGGCGGCTCCGGCCACGCCATTGTAACCAAGCCGATTCTTGTAGCCGCCGGCCGCACCCGTGGAGCCGGCCAACCCGGCGGCAAGGCGGGGCAGGTTGGAGACGCTGACCGTATCGCGGCTGTAACTACCCGTGACGGCGAGGCTGTCGCGCCAGAAGACACTCTGCGAGGTGAGCGAGAGACTCTTCGTGCCGCGCTCCGTGATACGGCCATCGATGCCGTTGATCGCCGCGGGGCCATCCACATAGGCCCAGGTGCCGGGGACTTTGCCGTTGGGATTGGTGAGGATTGGCGCGAGATCCGCCTTGGGGTCAGCCCAGTAGACGCGATAGAAGAACCGATTGTTGTTGTTGTATGGGTCGGGGGAGGTGG
>CAZENI010000052.1:0-13150 GCA_964513055.1 uncultured Opitutus sp. | reverse complement strand
GGGTTGTCGGTCCGGCGCCAGGCGCGGGACGCACCTTCGGACTTCATCTTGCGATCGCGGAGATTGAGGCTGAGCAGTTGCTTGTAGTCCCACCATTTCGGCTTCACGAAGCGATAGGTGGCCTGGCCAAACAACTCCTTCGTCGCGTCCTGGCTGTAGATGTTGTTCTGCTCGACGTCCGTGAAAACCTGCAGGAACCGGGTATTGGTCTGCCCGTTGGGCAGCAGCCGGTTCACGTCGATGGTGTAGGCATTGGGGCTCGTGTTCGACCAAATCGTATTGTTGTCGAGGTCGTTTTTCACGTAGCCGCCGCGCAGGTAGAGATTGCCGATGCGATGCTCCACGGTGAGGGTCGCCGTGCTGTAGTCGCGGTCGGCAAAGTTGTTCTTGGCCGCGGCGCTGAACTTCGGATCGATCCCGGCGATCGGCTTACGGCGCGAAGGGATGGCCAGAACATGCGGGTTGCCCAAGTAGGGGATGCGCATGTTGCCGCCAAAGGGGCCATTGCGCGTGCGGTATTGGTTTCCGTAGTCGAGCATGCCGCCGGTGGCGAAGTTGTAGATGAATACATTCGTGACGTTGTTCAGCGCGGCGCCCAAACGGTCGAGGCCGACGGCATTCAGCGCGGTGTTGTCGCCCAACGGGGCCGCGGCTGTCGCAAACAGCAGCGAGTTGTCGAGATTGACCGTGGTGCTGTCCCACGACAACTGCTGGTCGCCGTTGGTGACCGACCAGAGATTGTTCCACTCACCGGTCCGCTCGTATTCCGCGATGACCGTCGTGTTCCTCGTCGCCTTCACCGCGACCGCGACCGTGGCGGCGTTCTTGAATTTGTTCATCCCGCTTTGATAGCCAGGCGCATTCTGGGTCAGCGCATTGAAACGCACCGCAATGCGATCCCAGCCCATGTTGTAATCCAAGGTGGCGCGATAGCCGTTCCACGTGTCGGCCTGAGTCGTGATGCTGGTGGCCGTGCTGTTGAACCGCGCCCGCTTGCTGGAGCTGCCCTGGCGCCCACCGGGACCACCGTCACCGAACATCGCCGTGTCCGGCCCGCGCTGGAACTCGATGCGCTCGGTGTTGTAGCTGTCGGCGACCCCGAAGTTGATCGCACCGTTGCGGGTCGGAAAATTGTCGGTCGACGGCGCACCGCGGGCGATATTCTGATACATGCTGATCGAAGTCGGATCGGAGTTGGGGACGGGCGTGCCGAGATCGAACCCGATCGTCCAGGTGGCGGCCTGGTTCATGTCGGTGATGTTGAAGTCCTCCAGGAACTCCTTCGTCATGACCGAAATCGAGCCGGGCGTGATCGCGAGCGGGGTGTCGACGCGGCCGCCGGAAAGCGTGTTGCCGGCGGCGTAGCCCACGTCCTTCGACGTGTTCACCTCGAAGGGCGTGAGCCGGATGGTTCCTCCCCCCCGGGCCTGATCAGCGGCCATTTGGTTGAGTTCGTCGGGATCGAGCCGGCCGTTCTTGTTCGTGTCGTATTTTTTCAGCGCCTCGGCTTCGGCGGCGGTCGGGCTGGTTTGACCGCGCAGCGAGGCGGCGACGAGCATGCTCATTAGGAGGACAAGCCGGCAGGCTGGCACGGACGAATGCAGGATGGGGGTAGGCATGTTGGGTGGGGAACGAACTGGAGATTCGGAGCTGCGCGCGAAAACGACGGCGTGCGCGTTTCCTCGCGAAACAGCGGGTGGAGCGTGCGTGGGGAAACGCGAGCGCTGGCGGCGGACAGTGGGGGTGGGAGTTGCTCGACACCGTCGCGCAGGCGACGGCCGGGGGGACGCGGAGAGGAGGCGGGGCCGGTTTGCCAGCCTCAAACCAACATTGGTGGTAAGCGCCGGTATTCCTTTAGTCATAGTCCGCGCGCGTTGGCTTGCGGCGGTTGGCCAGTGAGGTTCGGCTGGCGCTGCAGTGGTTACCCCGCCTTTGCCCCTCCCACGCCGCCTCCCGCCCCGGCACGTTCATCGCATGGCCTCGCTCGGCCGCGTGGCGGCGATCGGCGCCGCGATGTTCGCCGGCGCCGTCGGGAGCGTCGCCGGCTCCGACATCCGCGGGCTGCCCTTTTCCCGCACCTACTCGCTCGATGACATCGGGTATGTGCCGCGCGGTTCGCGGCTGAACTTCGATTCCTTCGGACGCATCGCGGTGATCCACGATGGCGTTTACGCGGTGCTCAACGACACGGCGTGGATCAACGTCGCGCATGGCGACGAGGCCTCCCGCATGCCGATGAACGACGTCGTTCACGCCGGCTACGGGCGCAGCTACTACGGCGGTCGCGCGTCCTGGGGCCTGGCGGAATTCGGTCCCGATGGGAAGATCCACGCGAAGCCGCTTGTGCCGCCCAATCCACCCGCCTGGACCCGCACCACGACGTTCACCGAAGTGATCGTGACGGGTGAGGGGGTCTATTTTTCGAGTCGAAACGGCGTCGTCTTCTGGGATTTTGCGCAGAAGCAATGCCAGCTTTACGAGCTCGCGCGCTTGTCGCGGGTCTTCCCGGTCGGGAACCGCGTGTTCGTTTCGTGCCTCGATCAACCCCTGCGCCATATCGACGTGAAAGCGCGCGCGCTCCAGCCGAGTCCCGCCTCGGTCCTGGACGAGCAGGCCGTCGATCGCGCGGCGCCGCTGGGGGAAGGGCGGGCGCTCCTCTCGCTGATGGATGGGCAGTTGCTCGTGTTCGACGGCCGGAAAGTGGAGCCGTGGGCGGGACAGCACGGGGGCAACCTGAAAGGCCGCATCGCCGCGCTGCGGAATCTCGCCGACGGCAACATCGCGGTCGCGATCAACGGCAAGGGATTGTTCATCCTGTCGCCCGGGGGCGAGTTGCTCTCCGCGCTGACGTCGCCGCAATACCACCAGGTATCCAGTATCGCCAGTCGGGAGGCCGGAGTGCTCTGGGTGCTCACCGAGGACTCCATCGAGAAGATTCTCTACACCGGCGGGCTCACCTCGTTCGGCCAGCGCCAGGGCGTGACATTGTTCTGGCCGATCGTGGCGAAATCGCAGGACCGCACGTTTGTCGTGTCTGGCCGCGTCCTCTATGAAGCGGTGTCGCCCTCACCGGGTGCGACCGCGCATTTCCGGCGCTTCGAGTCTCAACCGCCGGGCGGCGCGCTGTCGCTGACCGCGGCGGGATCTCATCTGCTGGTGGGCAGCGCCAACGCCATTTTTGAGCTGACGCCGGCGGGCAAGCTGCAGCCGGTCGCGCAGCTTCGCGGGCTGAGGCACCTCGCCATGATCGACGAAAAGCAATGCTACGCGATCGGTTCGGCGGAGATCGCGCTGTTCGAGTGGAACGGCCAGCGCTGGACCGAACCCGTCCCGCGGATCCCGGGCTTGGCGCATCCCTATGGCGTGCTCCGCACGAAGCGGGCCGTGTGGGTCGAGATGAGCGGTGACGGTGTCGCGCGTGTGACCCGCAAGGGCGACAGGCTCGATTTGATGGTGTTGCCCAACGAGACCTGGACGAAGGCGCTCTGGGTGAACATCGGCGTCGTCGGCGATACCGTCGTGCTCAGTCCCATCCGTGAGTCGCGCCGGTTCTTCGACGAGAAAACCGAATCGTGGTGCGAGCGTCCGGAACTCGCGCGGCTGCTCGACAGTTCCTCGCGCTGGATTTCACGGGTGTGGCAGGACGACGGTGGAACGCTCTGGGCCGCGCACAGCGAAGGGCTCGTGCGCTACACGCCGCACGGCGAAAGTTATGAAATGGACCGCGCGTCGTTCGATCTCATCAACGATCGCTACCCGATCGTGAATGTGCTGCCGGGAAACGACATTTGGGTCACCGCCAGCCGCTCGCTGCATCACGTGGAGCAAACGACGCCGCCGCTGACCCCGGCGGAAACGCAACCGGTGCTGGTCTCGCTGATGGATACGCGGCGCAACGTGGAATTGCTCGCGAAGCGTCTGCAGCACGAACCGTTGCGGCTCCCGTATGCTCAAAACAGCCTCACGTTTCGTTTCTTCTCCGGCAGCTACACCTGGCGCCGCGCTCCGGTGTATGAGTTCCGGATGAACGAGGGCGATTCCTGGTCGCGGCTCGAGACCGGCTCGCTGCTGCCCTTTCCGAGTCTGCGCGACGGACGCTACACCCTGCAGGTGCGCGTCGCCGAGGACCGCATGGCCGGCGGACCGCCGATGACATTTGCGTTCGAGATTCTTCCGCCGTGGCACCGCACCTGGCCGGCTTACGGACTTTACGCGCTGACGCTCGCGCTCGGAGTGGTGGGCATCACCCGTTGGTCGGGGCATCTGGCGCGCCGCCGCAATCGGGTGCTCGAGCGGCTCGTGCACGATCGCACGCGCGAACTGGAATCGACGATGCAGAAACTGCAGGAGGAGACGAGCGTCACTGCCACGCTCGCCGAACGCGATCGCCTCGCCGGGGAAATCCACGACAGCGTGCAGCAGGGGCTGAGCGGCGCGATTCTGCAACTCGACACCACCCTGAAGCAGCCGGCGCTGGCGGGTGATCTGCTCGCCCGGCTCAACATCGTGCGCAACATGGTTTCCTATGCGCGGCAGGAAGTGTTGCACACGGTGTGGGACATGGATTCGCCCCTGCTCGAGGGCAGCGACCTGGGCGAGGCGCTCCGCAAGCTCACGACGTTCACGGCATCGACTGCGCTCGTCCCCAGCGTCACGATCGCGGGCGATCCGTTGGCGCTGCCAAGGCGCACGACCCACCATTTGCTGCGCATCGCGCAGGAGGCCACCACCAACGCCGTGCGCCATGCGCAGGCCAGCCGGATCGAAATCCGTCTCGACTATCGCCCTGAGTCCGTGGCGCTCACCATCGCCGATGACGGCGTTGGCTTTGATCCGGGTGACGCGTCGGGCAACCAGGGCCACTTCGGTCTCAGCGGGATCCGGGGGCGCGCGAAGAAACTCGACGGCAGGCTCACCCTGCGCAGCGCGCCCGGCGCCGGCACCTCCATCGAGATCGTGATCCCGCTGCCGCCCGCAGCATAATCCTATGGTTACTCCCATGCAGAAGGTCGCTCCGCTCACGAAAAAAATCCGCATTCTGCTCGTCGACGATCACGCCGTGATCCGGATGGGACTCACCACCGCGGCGAGCGATGCGGCCGACATGGAGATCATCGCCGGCGTCGAGAACGGCAGCGACGCGATCGAGGCGTTTCGAAAACACCGCCCGGATGTCGTCGTCCTCGATCTTCGACTGCACGGGATGAGCGGCATCGAAACGATGCAGGCGCTGCGCGAGGAGTTCAAAAACATCCGCATCCTGATCTTCAGCAGTTATGCGAAGGGCGAAGAGATCTTCCGCGCGATGAAGGCGGGTGCCTCGGGTTTTGTGCTGAAGGAAATGCCACTCGATCGCCTGCTCGAGGCGATCCGGGTCGTGCATCAAGGCGCGCAATACATGCCGCCCGAGATTGCGATGCGGGTGGGCGAGCGAATGCTGGCGCAGTTGTCGCCGCGCGAAATCGAGATTCTCCACCTGCTGGCGCGCGGATTGAGCAACAAGGAAATCGCCGCCGAGCTCGGCGTCGTCGAGGGCACGGTGAAAATCCACATCACGAATATCTTCAGCAAGCTCTGCGTCTGTGATCGCACGCAGGCGCTGATCGAGGCCGTCAAGCGCGGTATCGTTCAGATCGATGACTAGGCGCGCGCGGCCGCCAAAGTCCGCCGCGCCCACTATGACCGCGGCCATAGGTGAGGTTATGGCTTAAGTTTCCTTTCCGCGGCTGGCGGCCGTCTGGCAGAACCGCTCCCGTCGCCGGATCCTCCGGGCGGCACCTAATCTGCCTACTCCGATGAAATTGAAGCTGTCCAAGCTGAGTCTCGCCGTGTTTCTGCCCGCAATCTGCAGTGTCGCGCAGGACAAACCGCCGGCCGATGACTGGAAGCCGATCTCCTACGTCGCGCCCGGACAGCAATACCCGCAGCTCAACTCGGAGAACCGGGCGAAGTTCCGGATCGACGCGCCGAACGCGAAGGAAGTCGCCGTCAGTCTCGGCCGGCCGCTCACCGTCACGAAGGGCGAGGACGGTGCCTGGACGGTCATTACCTCGCCGCTCGTCGAGGGTTTCCATTACTACCAGATCATCCTCGACGGCGCGCGTGTGGCGGATCCCAATACGCGGACGTTCTTCGGCTCGAGCCGCTGGATGAGCGGCATCGACGTGCCGTCGGATGACATGGATTTCTTCGCCGCGAAAAACGTCCCCCACGGCACCGTGCGCGAGCAGCCCTATTACTCCGGCGTGACGAAAGCGTGGCGCCGGTGCTTCGTCTACACGCCGCCGGACTACGACAAGAATCCTACCGCGCGCTATCCCGTGCTCTATCTGCAGCACGGCGCCGGCGAGGATGAAACCGCTTGGTCCGTCCAGGGACGCGCCGGCTTCATCCTCGACAACCTGATCGCCGGGGGAAAAGCAAAGCCGATGATCATCGTGATGGATAACGGTGGCGGCAGCGGACTCTTCGGCCAGCCGCGCGGCGGCCGCGGCGGCGCGCCCGGCAACAACCTCGTTGCCCCCAATGCCACGGTTGCACCTGCCGGCCCTCCGGCGGCCGCTGCGGCCGCGCCAGGCGTCGCCGCCGCTCCCGCTCCGACGGCTCCGGCCAATCCGCCCACCGCGACTGCGACTGCGGCAGCTCCGGGCGGTCCCGGTCGTGGTCCCGGTGGCCGCGGCCCCGGCGGGATGAGTTTCACCGAGTTCGAGAACATTCTGCTCAAGGACATCATTCCGATGATCGACTCGACTTATCGCACCATCGCCGACCGCAAGGCGCGCGGGATGGCGGGGCTCTCCATGGGTGGCATGCAGACGCGCAACATCGGCCTGTCGCACCTGGACACGTTTTCGCACATCGGTATTTTCAGCGGCGGCACGCTCGGCGATCCGAAGGCGGAGAACAGCCCGCTGGCCAAGGTCGCCGAGTTCAACCGGCTCGTGAAAGTCGGCTTCATGAGCTACGGCGAAGCGGAAAGGGGCTCCACCACGCTCAAGGAATACGCCGACACGCTGCAGGCCCTGGGGATCAAAAACGTCCACACCTACGTCTCGCCGCGCACGGCCCATGAGTTCCTCACCTGGCGACGCAGCCTCCGGGAGTTTGCGCCGCTTCTCTTTCGCGATTGATGGCTCCGCCCGGGCGGGAACTTTGCGATGAAAACGCTCCTCACGCTGCTTGCCCTGGTCGCCGCCCCGGGCCTCGTCGCCGCGGCGGTTGATGTCACCGGCACCTGGAAGGCGGAATTCGACACGCAGATCGGCGTGCAGAAATACACGTTCACGCTCAAGCCGGACGGTGCGAACCTGAGCGGCAAGGCCAGTTCCGAAATCGGCGGCGAGAAACGCGAGACCGAACTCAAGGGTGGCAAGATCGAGCGCGACACCATCGCGTTCTACGAGTTGCTGCCCTTTCAGGGGGAGGAGTTGCGCATCGCTTATCGCGGACAGATCGCCGACCACGAAATCAAGTTCACGCGCGAGGTCGGCGACATGGTGCGCGAGGACTTCGTCGCGAAACGGGAAACGCCACCCGCACCCGCGCCCGTCGCCGGCCCGTCGGGTCGCGGCGGCCGCGGCAACCGGCCGATCGTGATCGGCCCGGACGACAAGCCGGTCGTGCCGCCCGCACCCGAGGGCTTCAACCTGCCGCGCGAGGGCATCGCCCGCGGCAGACTCGAGATGGTCGAATACGATTCCCGGAGCGTCGGCTCCAGGCGCAAGGCCCTGGTCTACACGCCACCTGACTACTCGCCCGCCACGAAATATCCCGTGCTTTACCTCCTGCACGGCATCGGTGGCGACGAGGAGGAGTGGCGCAAAGGGGCAAGGCCCGAGGTGATTCTCGACAATCTCATCGCTGACCAAAAGGCCGTGCCGATGATCGTCGTGATGCCCAACGGCCGCGCGCAGCCCAACGATCGCGCCACGGGCAACGTCATGGCTTCGGCGCCGGCGTTCGCGAAATTCGAGGACGACCTCTTGAAGGATCTGATTCCGTTCATCGAATCGAAATTCGCCGTCAATGTGCAGCGCGAGAGCCGTGCGCTCGCCGGACTCTCGATGGGCGGCGGGCAGGCGTTGAACTTCGGCCTGGCGCACCTCGACACCTTCGCGTGGGTCGGCGGCTTCTCCTCCGCGCCGAACACGAAGCCGCCCGAGGAACTCGTGCCCGACCCCGCCCGCACGCGCGAGCTTCTCAAGCTGCTGTGGATCTCCTGCGGCGATCGCGATGGCTTGATCTTCATCAGCCAGCGCACCCACGCCTACCTCAAGGAGAAGAATGTGCCCCACCTCTGGCATCTCGACTCCGGCGGCCACGATTTCACGGTCTGGCGCAGCAACCTCTATCACTTCGCGCGGCAGATCTTCCGGTGAGCGGTCATTTGAACTCCAAGGAGCGCTGGGACTGCCTTGTGCGCCGTTTCGCCTTCGCCGTCATTTCTACTCTGGCCAGCTTCACCGCATCGACCGCGGCGGAATTGTCGCTGCCGTCGACCGGAGTGCACACCGGGGGCAGCGTGGTGATTGTCTCGCCGGTCGATGCGACACCGCTCGTGCGCCGGCTCAATGCCTGGGGCGTCGCCGCCTGGGCGCTGCCCGCTTCGGCGACTGCCGTTGACGCCGCGCGTGCGGTGCAGGAGCTGCGTTCTCGGGCCGCCGAGTTGAAGTTGTCGCCGACCCGCGTCGCGCTCCTCGGGTTTGCCGGCGGCGCCGACACTGTGGCCGAGGCCGTCCATGAGTCGCGCGGTGAAGCTGCTACCGCGAGCCGGCCCGATTTCATGGCGCTGATCTGGCCGACGAAGGTCCCGGCGTTTACCTCCGAGAACCGCCCGCCGCCCACGTTTCTGGTCGGCTCGACGCAGGTGGCGGACAATTCGTCCGGCATTGAACTCTGGCAGAAACTCCGCACCACGCGCACTCCGGTCGACGCTCATTTTTTCGCGCGTGCCGACCGGACGACGGTGCTGGCCGCGGGCAATCCATCGGTCGGCGCCTGGCCCGAGATGTTCTTCATCTGGGCGCGCATATCGGGCTTGCTCACGGATGAGCCCCGCCTGCCGGTAAAGGGCATGGTCCACGTGGATGGCCGGCCGCTGCCGCACGGCTACGTGATCTTCACCCCGGTGGGTTTCGCCGGCGTGGGCCCGATCGTGGGTCACGTTTTGAATTCCACTGCGGGCGTGCCGATCGGACAGTTTTCCATCGCCGCGGCGCGCGGCCCAATCGCGGGCCGCTACAAGATCGAGGTGCGGCAGAACATGAATCGCTGGCTGAGCAATTCGTTCAGCGGCGAGCTGGTGAGTGGTCGTGGCGGGATCACGCCGGAGAAGACGCACTTCGGCCACCACCGTGTGCTCGCGCCAAGCATCACCGACCAGCGCTCGTTCACCAAGGTCCGGCCGGGAGATGCGGAGGACTACGTGGTTGAGTTGCGTCCCGGTGCCGACGCCAACCTCAACCTGAAAATCGAGGTGTTCCGCACGAATGACGCGATCGCTCCCGGTGCCCCGGCGACGAGCGTGGCCGCGGCGCCCGACGGTCTCGGCGGCATTCTTGGCGGACCCAGGAATCCGGGCCAGGCCGCTTACGTGGAGCAGATCCTGAACGCGCCGCCCGGGCCGGTGCCTGGCATCCCCGAGCCGATCCTGCTGTGGCCCCAGGGCGCTCCCGGTGCCGTGCCGGACGCGAACGGCGCTTTCACCGATGAGGACAAACCCGCGCTCTACGCCTTTCCCGCGAGCGGCGCGCCCCGCACGCGCGCCGCTTTCCTGATCGTGCCGGGCGGGGCGTTCACGAATCGCGGCATGGACAACGAAGGCGTGCAGATTGCGCGCTTCCTCAACCGGCATGGCATGGCGGGCTTCGTGCTGCGCTATCGCGTCGGGCCCAACTACCCGTCGCGCACCTTTTCGACGGCCGACGGGCAGCGCGCGTTGCGCCTGATTCGCGCCGAGGCCGCGAAGTTCGGTCACGATCCGAATCGCATCGGCGTGATCGGGTTCTCCGCCGGGGCCGAGTTGATCGGCGACGCGTTCTACAACAGCGTCGGTGAAGCCAATCCGGCGGCGGCGGATCCGATCGAGCGCGTTTCCGCGCGGGCAGATTTCAGCGCGTTGATTTACGGCGGACGCAACCTGCAGAGGCCGGCGGAGGCGCCACCGACGTTCCTGTTCAACACCATCGAGGATGCCGGGCACCTCGGCGTGCAGGTGTCGGTGTTGAATGCGTTGCGCGGGGCGGGCGTGGCAGTTGAAGCACACTTCTATCAGGACGGTCCCCACGGCACGAGCATGTCACCGGGTGATCCGCAGCTCGGCCAATGGCCCGGCCTGATGGTGAACTGGCTGAACGTCGGTTTTGCCGACGCGTGGAAAAACTAGGGCGCATCCGCGAAGGAACGGCGCAATTTTGTGCTCCTGACCGACGGAACGAGGGCGGGAGGACAGGCGATGGAGATTGGGAAAGTCGGCGGCTCGCTCGTCCCCGACAATCTTTCCCACGGAAGTGGTCCGGTGCGACTGCAGCACCAAGCCGCGGTGGAGCTGAACGGCGACCGGGTCCGGCGCGGGGCTACCAGGCTCGACGACGTCGGCGGATTGCCGGACGAGTTGAGACGCGATGCGGGCGATGGAATCAGAACCCGAAACTGTTGCTCAGATACCAGCGCGTCTCGTTGGGAATGCGGATGACGGCGACCCGGCCGTCCGGATTGGCTTTCACCGGGATGTCCCGGTCGTTGCCCCAGGCGTTGCGCACGTTGAGCTGCACGCGCCAGTCGATCCGTTTGAAGACCCGGCGACGGTAGCCCAACCAGAAATCACCCGCGAGCTCCTCGGGGCCGTAGATGGGATTCGCTAGATCGGGAAATTGCGACTGCATCACCGGGTCCGAATCCCTCACATCGCTGGTCGTCTTGTAGCTGGGGTTGGTGGCGACGATCTTGGCCTTCAGCCGTTCCCCCGTGAGGAACGGGTTGCCGATCGCGATTTTCGACTGCCAGCGCACGGCGGTGCCGACGCTTAGCTTGTTGAGGAACGCATTCTCGAAGTCGCGGAAGTCATGCGTCGCGACGAAGTTCGCGCGCCACTTGCGCTGTTCCTGCGAGACGGCGCCGTCGCGGGCCGCGGTGGCGGAGAGCGGCGTGTTGATCACGAAATTGAAACGCTGGTCGACCGTGAGACCTTCCGGCAGCGACGGCGCGCTCGAGATGCCAAGGAGATTGGCCTTGGCGAGATTGGCGTAGACGGCGTCGCTGACCTGCTTGGTCAGGCGGGCGGAGCCGTTCACGACGGTTTCCTGCTCGGCCACGTTGAATGACACGCGCAAGTTCTTGCTCAGGTGGCCGACGAGCTCGGCCTCGAAACCGCGCGCGTCGAGATTGCTGGTGTCGGTGAGGCCCGGGAGCGCGTCCGACAGGAGGTTGCCGGCGGCATTGAAGCGCAGGTTTTTCAACGTGTTGGTCGGCTCCGGCAGCAACTGAAACGCGGCGTCATAGACTTGCTTATACGACGTGAAGCCGGCGGCGGTGACGCCGGGAATGCTGGCGAAGGGAATCCCCTGCGTCTCGGCCGTGCGGTAGCCGCTGATGATCAAATTCGGGAAGTTGTAGACCTGGGCGGTGGCGCCCTGCGCGTTGTTGGAGGTGTTGGTCTGGACGGTCTGAAACCAGTTCAGCCGCAGGGACGCGCGCCGGTCGAAAAATTCCACAAGGAAGCCGTATTCCTTCGTCGTGCCCGCGGGCGAGGGAATGATCGCGCCGTGGAGGTTGGCGCGAGGATTCACGGGGTTGAAGTTTCCCGATTCGTTGTAGTAGCCGCTCAGCTCGATGCCGAACGGCAGCTTTGGCAGATACCGCTTCGGGTAGCGGCCGACGGCGCTCCAGGTGAAATTGCGGCCGCTCTCGTCGAGATTGGCGGTGTCGCTCAAACGAAAGCGCGGATCGAGGGTTCCATCGGGCAGACGCTGATTGTTTTCGTTGGCGTAGGTCGTCAGCCGGTCCCAGCGCCAACCCACGACCGTGACGAGCGTGTCGCGGAAGAGATCGCTTTTCAGGCTGAGCGACTTCGAGGCGATCTCCTGCCGGCTGAGTGAGCCGCCGTTGAGGTAGCGGTGGATCGTGAGCCGCTCGGTCACGAGCTGCTTGGTGACGAAGTCGAAGAACGTCACGTTTTGCACGTCGCCGTCGCGCGGAATCTGACCGTTGAACACATCGGTGAGGCGCAGGTCGCCGACCGAGTTCGCGTTGAGCACCGAGGGCCCGAGATATTGCACCAGCACGGGGCTGCGCCGGTAGCTGTTGGCGATGTTTTCCTGAAAGACGGTGGTGTTGAGATCGCGGGTGCTGCTTTCCCAGGCGGATTGGAATGTCTCGCCGCGGGCGTCGATCGTCTGGGTGTTGTAGAGACCGGTGAGCGTGTGGTTGCCGAGCGGCAGGCCGAAGAGGGTTTTGCGGCGATCGTCGAAATTGAACTTGTAGAACGCCGTGGCGCGGGCCGAAGCGCGCTCGCGCACTTGGTGGCGATCCTGCACGCCCAGCTGCTGCATGAACGGCCGGCCGACGTTGGGGTTCGGCTGGTCGTTGCTCAAGTAGCGGGAAACGTCGATGTAGACATCGGAGAGCCCGTTGGCGGATCCGTTATTGCCGAGGGAAAAAGGGAGGGCGCGGCTCGAACGGGTCTTCTGCTGATCCGCCGCCAGCTCGATTCCGCCGCGGCCGTCAAAGAGCTCCTGGGTGATCGCGGCGTTCGCGGCACTGAGGCGTTGCTCGACCCGGTTGCTGCCGCCGGAGATCAGGCGGCTGCGGTAGTCGAAGATGTCGCGATTCTGAATTGTGGGCGTGGTGAAGCCCGGAATGAGGGAATACATCGACGTGGTGGAGATCGCGTCGATGGCCTGGCGATTGTTGGGATTGGGGGCGTAGCGGATGCGACCCATGACGCCAGCGATGCCGGCGAGGGCGGGATTATTACCGTTGAGATATCCGGGTGTTCGCTGACCCGGCGTGTCGAACACGAGGGGAATGTGGATAAACCACGGCACGAAGTAATAGGCGCCGTTGTTCTGCAGGAGGCCGGCGGAGCTCGTGCGATTGTCGACGGTCACGCGCGGCGCCCAGATGTAGCCGGGGCTTCCGGGCAGGACCGTCG
>CAZENI010000051.1:8508-26257 GCA_964513055.1 uncultured Opitutus sp. | reverse complement strand
CGTCAACCGGTCGTCCGGCCCGAGCAGCGAGAGCAACACCTCCAGCGCGCGTCGCACGGCCGCGACGCGATCCTCGCGCTCCATCGAGCCCGACGTGTCGAGCAGCACCGTCAACCGCAGCGGCTGCCCGGCCGCCCGGCCCGTCGCCGCCACCTTCATCGCGATCCGCACAAAATTGCGCTGCTGCAAAAACGGATGCGCCGACTGCTCGATCCGCGCGGCGATCTTCTCCGCCGGCGTCGGCGTCGGATCGCCGTAGTCGAACGCGTTGTAGAATTCCTCCGCGCGCACCTTCGGCGCGGGGACGTTCTCGCCGCGCACCATCGCCGCCACCGCGGCGGTCGCGAGGCGGAACGACACGTCGCTCACATGCAGCGAAAACGTGGAGATCGGTTGCTGCGCCGTGCTCGTCTCGCCGACCGCGGTCGGCGCCGCGGGCGCGAGGAACGAGCTGACCGCCCGGCCGATGGCGCCGAGAATCTTGGTCTTGGGCGGCGCTGACACCGTGAAGGCATCCAACTTCACGAAGTCTTCTCGGGCTCCGGCCGGAGCCGGGGAGAAACCCGTGCCGGTGGCCGCGGCGGTGTCGGCGGACGCCAGCTCGGCCTTTTTCTCCCCGGTTGCAGCGGCGGGAGCGAACCCGGCGACGGTCGGGGATCCCTCGAAAGCGACTGCAGCTCCCGGCTTCGCGGCCGGTGGACTACTCGCACCAAAGTTGAGCGTGATCGCTCCGGAGTTCGCCTGCGACGTCCGCAGATCCTTGTTCAGATTCGCCGACGCCTCCTCCAGCCCGGGCATGGGCCGCGAGTTCGCGCTGCTCGCCAGTGCGCTGGACGAGGCCGCGGCAAATCCGGCGCGCTCTTCGCTCACCACGAAGGGCTCCAGCTTCAGCGGTGCATTCACCGCGACGCGCGGCGATTCGGCCAC
This sequence comes from uncultured Opitutus sp., assembly GCA_964513055.1. Classification (GTDB taxonomy): domain Bacteria; phylum Verrucomicrobiota; class Verrucomicrobiia; order Opitutales; family Opitutaceae; genus ER46. Next base: position 25,330 of record CAZENI010000051.1, on the reverse strand, counting down.
CGGCGGCGGCAGAGTCGACAGCAACAGCCCCGGCACGGACGGCGCGGGCGGCATCGCCGTCGGCGCCTCCGCTGGAGGCAGCGCCGGCGTCACCGGCGCCGGCGCGAGCGGCATCGCGATCGACACGGAGGCGACCACCTCGCGCTCTTTCACGGCCGGCGCCGCACCAGCCACGAGATCATCCAATCTCCGCACCGGCGCAGGCGACGGCGCCATCGGCACCGCGCGCGCTCCGGTCTGCGCGGCTGCGATCTTTCGCTGCACCTCGAGGTCGTTGCTTTGCGCCAGACGCGAGAACTCATTGTTCGCCTTCGCCATCTGCTCCAGGACCTGAAGGTGGGTGTTGAGGTCGGCGTCGGCTCGCCCCCCCGCATCGGTCACGCCCTGCACAGTCACGATTCCCTCCGGTTTCTGAAACTGCAGCGTCGCCTTCGCCTCGTAGAGCTCCGGCAGATGGCTGCGGTAGAGCAGCAGCCCCACGAGACACGCGGCCGCCAGGCCCGACGACACGAAATAGAACTGCGGCCCGCGCCACGACCACCACGCCGGCGGTTTCGGCAGCGTCGCGATCCGATCGCGCAACGGACGCACGTTCTTCGCCGCGCTCGCCTCCGCGCCGCCGATCGTCTGCAGCAACCGCGCCCGCCGCTCCGGCGCCAGCCGCCATGGCTCGGCATCGGCCCGCGCCGCCTCCGTCACCAGTTCCTGCGTCGCCACGATCTGGTTACGGAACTCCGCCACCGCCGGATTCCCCGCCGCCAAACGCTCCAACGCCGCCGCCTCCTCCGCCGACGCCTCGCCCGCGACCCACGCCACCACCCGCGCCTCCAGCTCGGCGGACAGCGGCGCGCCTGACGTTGCCTCGTCCGCGTGAGGGGAGCCAAAATTGGTTTCGTCATTCTTCATGGTGTCGTCCTCCGTCAGCCCCGGCTCCCCTCGATCCCCGTGCGGCGCAGCGCGGCGGCGAGACCCTTCAGCACGTGGTGCAGCCGGAAGCCCACGTTGCCGCTGCTCAGGCCGGTGCGCCGGCCGATTTCATCATACTTCAGCCCTTCCTGGTATTTCAGCCGGACGAGGTCGCGGTCCGCGGCCGGCAGCTCCGCCAGCAGCAGCCGCATCGTGCCGATCGCCTCGGCGCGGCCGAGCTGCTCCGCCGGCAGGCTGCCCTCATGCGCGGCCGACTCCTCGTGCAGCTCCGACTCGCGCTTGACGGGGTGATCGCGCAGGTGGTTCAGCGCGAGGTTGCGCAGGCTGCGATACGCCCACGCGCGCGGATTCTCCACCTCGGTCCAGACCTGATGGAGCCGGAGAAACGTCTCCTGCACCAGTTCCTCCGCCACGCTCCGCCGTCGCACGAGGCTGATCGCGTAGCGGAGCAGGCCGCTTTCCTCCGCCTCGAAGAGCGCCGCGAGCGTGGGCCGCCCGGTGTTAATGGCCACAGGCACAGGGAAGAGAACCACCGCACTCGAAGACGAATGCGATGCCGCGGTATGAGCATCGGCGACGGCCAGCGGTTCCATGGTTTTGACAAAGGGCAGGGGACATCTCTCCAGCGATGCAGACACGGCGGCAGCCTCTTTCTTAGAATTCTCTCCGGTGAACCGAAAAACGCCGCCGTTCCGCCCGGCGCCCCGACTCGCCGGGCACGCAGCGATAAAACCGCCGCCGGCGTGTTTTTCCGCTTCCGCTGCCGGCCATCGACCGCTACCAAAACCGCGCGCCGCTTTTCCTTAGGTTTCTGACGCCCCATGATTTCCGAACACCTCACCTCCTGGCTGGGCTATCCGATCCATCCGATCGGTTTCGAAGAACTCGACAAAAAAGTGCCCGATCTTTCGCGCACGATCTGCCGGCTTTTTGTCGACTATGAATCCGAGGGCTCGTTCGGCGAATTGTTCGAGCGCTTCCTGAAACTGCCCGGCGTCGAACGCACGCCGGGCGTCATCATCGGCGCGTTCCATGGCGACGATTCCAGCCTGGAAAGCAGCGACGCGGTCGCCGCCCTGGTGAAGGGCCGCGCCCGGCTCGCCGCCGTGCGCGGTATTTTTCTCGGCGACATCATCAGCGAGGAAAACGAGCTCTCCTGGATCAACCAGTGCGATGTCTCTCCGCTCTACGCCGCGTATCCGCAACTCGAACACCTCGCCCTCCGCGGCGGCACCGGGCTCGTCCTCGGCAATCTCTCCCATCCGCGCCTCAAATCGCTGGTGATCCAGACCGGCGGGCTGCCCTCCTCCGTCCTCGGCGAGCTGGCCCGCGCGCAGCTGCCCGCCCTCGAGCATCTCGAACTGTGGCTCGGCTCCGACAACTACGGCTGGGATGGCACCATCGCCGACGTGCAGCCCTTGCTCGTGCGCGGCCGTTTCCCCGCCCTGCGCCGGCTCGGCCTGCGCAACAGCGAGGTGCAGGACGACATCACCCGCCTCTTCGCCAGCGCGCCGATCGTCGAGCAACTCGACGTGCTCGACCTCTCGCTCGGCAATCTCACGGACGACGGCGCCGGTGCCCTGCTCGACAATCCCGCCCTGCGCCGGCTGAAGAAAATCGATCTCCATCATCACTATCTCAGTCCCGCAATGGAGAAACGGCTTCGGGTCGCGCTGCCGAACGTCGATGTCTCCGATCGCCAGGAAGAGGACAAATACGGCGACGAGGTGTATCGAAATATCTCCGCGTCCGAATAGGCGCCCCGGCGGCGTGGACGCGTTCGCGATCGTCGGCGACCCGGACGGCAACCGCACCCAGGGCTTCGCGCAGGCGGCGCGCGCGGCCGGCGCGGACGTCGTGATTGTGCCGTATCGTGACGCGATTGCGGGCAACCCCGGCTGGGCGGATTCGCTCGCCGCACGACGAGTCCGGCTCGAGTCGCCCGGCCGCGATTTCGAAGTCGAACGCGCCCTGCTCGCGCGCGGCGCAGCGGTGGGAGCGGAGTTGGGTTTCTCGCAAATCTCCGCCGAGGCCGTGCCCGCGCTGCAGCGCGACCCGGGCCGCGTGTGGGCCACCCGCCAATGGTATCTCGGCTGGAACGATTTTCTGCGGGAGGTCGAGCGCACTGCGGCGGGCACAGGCGCGACGTTTCTAAATCCGCCCGCGGAGATCGCGGTGATGTTCGACAAGTCCGCCACGCACGCCCGGCTCGCCGCCGCCGGAGTGCCGGTTCCCCGCGCGCTGCCCGGGCCGCCGCCGAGGTCATGCGAGGAACTGCTCGCGGCGTTGGACGCCGCGGGCTGGTCGCGCGCGTTCCTCAAGACCAGCCACGGTTCTGCCGCCAACGGCGTCGTCGCCCTGGCCCACGGCCGGGGACGGCTGCAGGCCGCCACAGCGATCGAACTCGCCGGCGACGATGCCGGGACGCGCCTCTACGCCACGCGACGCCTGCGCACCTACTCGGACTTGGGCAGCGTCCGCCGCCTCGTTGACGCACTTTGCCGCGAACGGCTCCACGTCGAGGCATGGGTTCCGAAAGCCGGCCTCGCCGGCCGCACCTGCGATGTCCGGGTCGTGGTCATCCGCAGCCGCGCTTGTCATCTCATGCTCCGCCTGGCGAGCGGACCGATCACCAATCTTCACCTCGAAGCGGAGAAAGGCACCGAGGCGCTGCTCGCGGCGCACGGTGGCGAGGAGGCCCTGCGGCTCGTGCGGGAAACGGCCGAGCGCGCCGCGGCGTGTTTCCCGGCGTCGTTTGCCATGGGCGTCGATCTCGCGATCGCGCCATCGTGGCGGCGCGCGTGGGTGCTCGAGGTCAATGCGTTTGGCGATCGGCTCGAAGGCGTCGAGTGGCGCGGGGCGGACACTTACACGTGGGAAATGCGCGCCGCGCTCAACCGCGACTGGCCACCGCCGCACTGAATTCCGCCTGCGCTCCCGGCAATGGGATGCGTTCGAGCAGGCCGTCGCCAAAGACCTCGCGCAACGGCAGATCCTTCAAATGCACGTAGCCGATGTGGCACGCGCAACGAGCTCGCGAGCACACGCGCGGCTGGAGGGCGGCCGTGAAATCGTCGCGGTAGATATTCCCGATCGACGCGTGCAGGAAATGGCAGCGCGCCATCTCGCCGTCGCCGTCGACCGTGAAACTCGTTTCGCCAGCGAAGCAGCTGTGGCCGCGGCTGGCCTGCCCGCTGAGATTGAGCGCGAACAGCGGGTCCACTGTCTCGATGCGCTTCACCGTCGCGTCGTCGTAGTAACGCGGCCGGTCCTTATAGGCGTTCACCCACACGTAGACCTCGGGTCGCAGGGCCGCGCGCAGCTGCTCCATCTCGTCGAGATGCTCGCGCAGCCCAACGATGCCGACGCTGTAGCGCACGCCGAGCGCATCGAGCTCGCGGCACTGATCGAGGAAGCGCGGCAGCGACACTTGCGACGGATGGAACGTCGCCCACAACGCCGCGCGCTCGCGATCCGCCTGCGCCAGCCAGCCGAGCGGGGTCGTGAGGTTCGTCTGAATCGCCACGCGATAGACATGCGCCATCGCGCTCAGCTCGAGGATCGCGCGCTGATAAGCCCGGTGGATCAACGCCTCTCCCCACGGCGTGAACAACACCCCGATGCGCGCTTCGCGTCGCGCGCCGACCCACGCGACAAAACGCTCCAGCTTGCGGCGATCGTCGGCGAGTTGCTCGCGCGTGGCGGTGCGCTTCGCGAACGGACAGTAACCGCAGTCGTAATTACAACTGTCGAGCGGCCCGCGATAGAGGATGTCCCAAGTCACATCCATGCGAATTCGTCCATGCGTTGGCGCATCGGTGTCGAGTAGAGCCACGGCCCGAGCGTATCGGACCACGCGAGGCCGGCGTCGGTCGGCCGGACAAAGCGCTCGTCGGCAACGGCCAGTCCTTCCTCCAACAACTCGTGGAGCAGCGGCCAGTGCTGGAAGCAATCTCCGCCAAAGCGCGCGCGATAGCCGCGCCGATCCAGCCCATCGATGCGCAACAGCGACTTGATCAAGTAACGGCGCTGCTGCTCCGCGCGCTCGAGGCGGATGCCAAAGGTGGCGTGCGCGCGCCGGGCCGCATCGTGCGCGATGAATTCCTCGACGATCTGGAGGATCGACGCACGGCCCACGGCGTAGTCGCCGCTATAATGCAGCGCCTGGGTGTAGGAACGCGCTCCCGCGCCGACGCCAACCATGCCGTCCTCCTGGCAGACATACGGCGGATCGATGACCCCGGCCCAACGCGCCGAGCGAAACAGCCGCATCGAGATTTGCCGGTAGCCACGCTCGAGCAGAAAATCGCGGCCTTGCGCGTAGAGCGCGCTGCGGTTGTCACCCGGCTCGCGTTGCGCGCGCTGCAAGCCCGTCAGGGGCCGCACGTAGAGCGGATAAAGGTAAATCTCCTCCGGCGCGTGCGCGGTGGCGCGCTCGAGCGAGCATCGCCAGCTCGCGGGCGTCTGCCCGGGAATGCCGTAAATGAGATCGAGGTTGCGCACCGGCACGCCCGACGCCGCCAGCAGCGCGAGCGCGCGTTCGACCTCCGAGCCGCGTTGCGCGCGGCCGGCGCTGCGCGTTTCCTCCTCGAGAAAGCTCTGCACGCCCAGGCTCGCCCGCTGCATCCCGAACGCGCGCAACAACGCGAGTTTCTCCGCCGTCACCGTCGCCGGCGACATCTCCACCGAGAACGGCGTATTCGTGACGGCGGCACCGAAAATGGCGCGCATGCCCTCGAGCAGCGCGGCCAGCTCCGCCGCCTCCAGGAAGGTCGGCGTGCCTCCCCCGATGGCGCCGCGCACGAAGCGCGGATCGTCCTCGAGCGCTGCGCGTGCCGCCTCCAGGCCGGCCAGCATCGCGGTGCGCCAGCGCGCGACCAGGCCCGACTCGGGATGCGTCGTGGTGAAGAGATTGCAGAAGCCGCACCGCATTTCGCAAAACGGCACGTGCAGGTAGAGAAACAACTGGCGGCGGTCCTCGCCCGCCCACAATTCCCGCAGCGGAATCGCCGGCTGCAGCGGCCGATACGCGGTCTTGTGCGGGTAGGCGTAGGCATAACCCTGAAAGGGCGACGCCTCCATCCAGTTTCGCAACGACCCGATCGTGATTGCCGGCATAGGGAAAACCGGATGCATGGTCGAACCCCGCGCGAAATGCCAGCCCGTCCGCGCGGGAGCCTGCGATGCCACGACCCTGGGACATGAAGGCGCTCCTCGCCACGCACGATCTGCTCTGGATCGTGCTGGATACGCTGCGCTACGACGTCGCCCGCGATGCGCTCACCGCCGGGGAGACTCCGCATCTCGCGCGACTCGTCGGCCAGTGGGAGGAGCGCCACACGCCGGGTTCGTTCACGTGGGCGGCGCACCACGCGTTCTTCAGCGGCTTCCTGCCCACCCCCGTCGGAAATCCACGCCAGCCGCGGCTCTTCGCCGCGCGTTTCGGCGGCGGCGAAACGACGAATGCCAGCACGTTCGTGTTCGACGAAGCCTACATCGTGAGCGCGCTGGCCGCGCGTGGATTCCACACCCTGTGCGTGGGCGGCGTCGGCTTCTTCAATCCGCACACCCCGATCGGTCGCGTGTTTCCCGCGCTGTTCGCCGAGAGTCATTGGTCCCCCGAACTCGGGCCGGAATCGCGCGACTGCGGCGAGCGGCAATTCCGGCTCGCCGCGGAACGCGTGCGCGCCGTGCCCGCAGCGCAGCCGTTGTTCTCGTTTCTCAATGTCGCGGCCATCCATCCGCCGAACCGCATGTATCGGGACACCCCGGGCGCCGACGATCTCGTGAGTCATCGGGGGGCGCTGCGGTATGTCGACTCGCACGTGCCGGTCCTGCTCGACGCCGTGCGCCACCGCGCCCGGCCGACGTTTTTCATCCTCTGCTCGGACCACGGCACCGCGTATGGTGAAAATGGTTACACCGGCCACCGGCTCGCGCATTCCGTCGTGTGGACGGTGCCGTATGCGGACGGAATCCTGCCCAGGTGATTTCGCGCCTCACCCCACCACCGTCACCCGGCTGCACCCGCCCGACTCCTTCGGCACTCACTCAACGCTCCCCGCCCGACAGCAACCCCATCTTCCGCCCTCCGATGATGAAGCACCGATTGCTCCCGCTCCTGCTCCTTCCTGTGCTCGCGGGGATCGGCTTCGCGCAAGATCTCGCCCCTGATTCCGCCGCAAACGTCGTCTATGAAATCACGCCTCAGAGCGGCGTGCTCTTTCCGCCCATTTCCGTCCTGCTTGGCGCCGATGGCATCGCCTATCGCGTCGCGGCAGTGAACGGCCCGCTCGAGACGATCTCCGCGTTCCGGTGGCAAAAAACCTCGAGCACCACCGTCACGCTTGAGCTGGGCTCCGGCGGCACCCGCGGCCAGACCTTCATCACGTTCAGTTCGACCACCGGAGGCACCTACCGCGACTTCCTCGGCACCGGCTCGATCCGTTTCACCGCTTTTCCCGGCGTGGCCAACGCACCGTTGCGCAACGTCTCCACACGCACGCTTCTGGAACCCGGCCGGACGCTCATCGGCGGCTTCGTCATCGGGGGCAATGCGTCGCAACGCGTGCTGGTCCGCGCCGTCGGCCCCGGCTTGTCCGCCTTTGGCGTCGCCAATCCCGCGCCCAATCCCGTCCTCCGCGTGCTCCGCGGCGAGATCGACGTGGCTTCCAACACCGGTTGGGGCGGCTCCGCCGCGCTCAGCACCGCGTTCTCCGCCGTCGGCGCCTTCGGTCTCGCCAGCGCCAGCCGCGACTCCACCCTTCTGCTCACCCTCGAGCCCGGCAGCTACACCGCGCAGATCACCTCGGCCGCGGCCGGCGAGGTCCTGCTCGAGGTTTACTGGGTTCCGTAGTCGCCCCATGAGAACCTGCGCGTTCCTCGTCCTCCTCCTGCTCGGCGTCGCGTCGCATGCGCAGGAGTTCGCTCCGGCCACGCTGGAGGGATTCATCTACACGACCTCCACCAGAGATCCCCGGGACCCGGTTCGCTATCCACCCCGCTCCGGCATCCTCTCGCGCGGCGGGATTCACACTCCGGTCAACGTCACCGGACTCGTGCGCGGCTTCGCCGCGGGGCCTTACACCTGGGTGAAAACGGGAGCCCGCGCCGGTGTGCTCACCATCGTCACGCCCAACGCCGAGACGCGACTCGACCTCACCTTCACATCTTCCGCCGGCGGCACGTATCGCGAACCGGTCGGCGGCGACCCCGGCTTCGTCACCGGTGAGTTCTCGCTCGCCGCGCTGCCGGTTTCGCGCGCGCCGGCAATGGTGAATCTCTCGACCCGCACGCCGGTCGCCGCCAACGGCACGGCGATTCAGGGTTTCTCCGTCGCGGGCGAGACGCCGCGCCGGCTGCTCCTCCGCGCCGTCGGCCCCTCGCTCGCGCTCTTTGGCGTCGGCAACGCCATGCCCGACCCCGCACTCACGGTCTTCTCCGGGACCACCGCGATCGCCGCCAATCGCGGCTGGGGTGGGGCCGACACCCTGGTGGCGGCGTTCGCGTCCGCCGGCGCGTTTCCGCTGCCGGCCTCCAGCCGCGACTGTGCCCTGATCCTCACGCTCGCCCCGGGCAACTACACCGCGCAAACCACCTCGCCCACCGGCGGTGAGGTGCTGCTGGAAATCTACTTTCTCGACTGAAGCCCGCCGGGCCCGCGGCGGAAAACGCGACCTCGCCTGCGCCGCCTCACCCCACCACCGTCACCCGGCTGCACCCGCCCGACTCTTTCGTCACCTGAATCTGCGCCGGGATGCGCTCCTGCATCGCCGGGATGTGCGAGATGACCCCGATGGTCTTGCCCCGCGCCTGGAGGTTTTCCAGCGCGGCCATCGCCGTCTCCAGCGTCTCGAGATCGAGCGTGCCGAAGCCTTCGTCGATGAAGAGCGTGTCGATGCTCGTGCGGCCGCTCGCCAGCTCCGAGAGCCCGAGCGCCAGCGCCAGGCTCGCGAGGAAACTCTCCCCGCCCGACAAGCTGCGCATCGGCCGCGCCACGTCGGCCTGATAGTGATCGACCACCTCCAGTTCCAACTCGCCGGCCGCCTCACCCGCCGCACAACGCAGCGAATACCGCGGGTTCAACTGCGCGAGATGGCGGTTCGCGAGCAGCGTGAGCCGTTCCAGCGTCAGCCCCTGCGCGAAACGGGCGAACACCGATCCGTCCGCCGAACCGATCAGCGCGCGCAGTCGATCCCAGCGCACATAGTCGCGGTGCGCCGCCTCGATCTGCGCGCCAAACGCCGCCTGCCGCTCCCGCTGCACGTCGTCGTTCTTCAAAATCGCCAGCGTCTCGCCCAGACTGCGATCGAACGCAGTGCGCTCCGCCTCGAGCGCCGCGTGCTCCTCTTCCAGTTGCGCTCGCCGGGTCGCGTCGTCGGCCGCGGCCGCGGGCAGCGCGGCCCGCTGCGCTTCAATCGTCGCCGCCTGGCTCGAAAGGAAAACGCGCCGTTCCTCCAACGCCCTCCGCTGCGCGCTCAGCCGCGCCGCCGCCTCCGGCGCGAGCGTGGCCGCCCGCAGCGCCTCCAGCGTGGCAAACCCCGCGGCGAACGCCGCCCCGCTCAGCGCGCCGTGCGCCTGCCGCTGCGCTTCGGCGCGCCGGGCAATCGCCCCCGCGAGCCCCGATCGTTCCTGCGTGAGGCCGGTGTGGGCGGCCCGGCACTGTTCCGCGGCCCGACGCGCCGTGTCCCAGGCGGCACGCACCCGCTTCAGCGCGGCCACCGCTTCCGCCTGGTCGCGCGCGACCAGGCGATCGCCGAATTTTTCCCGCCGGAGATTCTCCTGCCGCGCGAGTTCCGCCGTCCCCGCCGCCACCTTCGCGCTGGAATGCGCGAGGGCCTCCGCGGCCGACGCCACCTGCCGTCCGAGCGTCTCGACCTGCGTCACCTGCGCGGCGCGCTTCGCCTGCAACACCTGCCCGGCCGCCTCGCGTTGGAGAAACTCCGCCGCGCGGCGCTTGAGGCCCTCGAGGCTCCGCTGCGCACTCGCGCAGTCGTCCGGCGCCGCGGCAAACGCGCCCAGCTCGCGAACGAGCGCATCGCGCTCGCGCCGCGCGTCCTCCCGGGCACGCGCGAGCGCGGCCTCAAGCGCCGGCAGCCGCTCGCCCGCCTGCGCCGCCAGCGCGCGGTGCCGCGCCAGTTCGCCCTGCGCGCGCTCGAGCGCGGTCAGCGCTTCCTGCACCGCCTGGCGGGCCCCCTGGATCTTCTCTTCCGCGGCCCGCACCGCCGCGACCTGCTCGCCGAGCCGTTTCTCCTCCGCCTCGGCCGCAGCCAAGGCCGCGCCCACCGCGCTCGCCTCTGCGGAGGCGCCGACCAGGCCGAACGGCACCGCGCTGGCATTCCAGCGCGCGAGCAGGGCCGCGTGCTCCGCTTTCGCCCGCGCCTGCTCGGTCGCGATCCGCTTCTGATCGGCCACGCATGCCGCCTGGATCTTCTCCGCCTGCGTGAGCTGCCCCTCGAACGCCTTCAGCGCCGCCACCGCCGCGTGCAGCTCGCGCCGCGCCGCCGCCACCTCGCTCGACGGCACCGCTGCGCCCGAGGCAAACGGATGGTGCGTCGCGCCACACAACGCGCAGGGCTCGCCGTCGCGCAGGGAGGCCCGCTGGCCTTGCAACGCCTGCACCTGCTCCGCAAACGAGAGCGCCGTGCGCCTCGCCTCCACCAGTTGCGCCGCCGCGTCGCGCTGGCCGGAGATCGTCGTGCAGGCCAGCGCGGCGCGTCCCAACGCGGTCGCGTTTTCGCCGGCATCGGTATTCTTCTCGGCGAGCCCGGCCGCCAGCGCCCGCAGGCGCCCCGCGTCGTCGGCGAGTTGTGCGATCCGGGTCCGCCGGTCGCGCGCCGCCTCGCGTCGGGCCTCGATCTCCGCGCGCGAATGCGACCCCGCCAGGGCGTCGAACGATTGCTGCGCGGCCGCGCTCGCCTCCCGGGCGCGCTGCACCTCGCGATCGAGCGGCGGAAGGGTGGCCTCGGTCGTCTGCGCCAGGGCCGCCAGCCGGCCGATCTCCGTCCGCACGCCGGCCGCCTCCTGTCCCGCCTCGCCTGCTCTCTTCTCGGCGCCCGCCCAGCGCGCGAGCGCCGCCTGCCACTCCGGAAGCTGCGGCGCGAGCGCCGCGTCCGCCGCGTGCTCGCGCAGCCACGCCGCCGCCGTCTCCAGCTCATCCGTCAGCCGGGCGAGCGCGCCCTGCTGCGCCTGCTGCTCGCGCGTGAGCGCTGCGGCGTGCTGCGCCGCCTGGGCGTGTTGCGCTCCGAGCTGGCGCAGGGTCTCACGCGCCGCGGCGAGCGCCTGATCCCGCTCCGTCACCTCGGTCCAGAGCAGGCGGAGTTTTTCGTGGCGCGCCTCCTCGGCATCGACCGCGCCCTGCGCCGCCGCCAGCGCGGCCTCGGCCGTCTGGAGCTGCTGCGCCAGCGACGGCAAACTCGCATCCAGGGCGCGCGCCCGCTCCTCGTCCCGCGCCAGATCCGCGGCGAGCTGATCGCACGTGGCCAGCGCGGCGCCCAGGGACGCGGCCCGTTCGTGCGCCGCGAGTCGCACCAGCGCCGGTGCGGCCTCCTGCTGCTGGCGCGCGAGGTCGGCTTGATCGGCCGCGAGCCGGCGCGCCGCTTCGTCCAGCTCGCTCCAGCGCCGCGCCTCGGCGATGCGCCGGGTCAGGAGCGGAAGAAGATCGCCCAGCACCGCGAGGCGCGCCTGCGTTTCCCCGCGCCGGGTCTCGTGCCGGGCCCGCTCGTCCGCGGTCAGGACCGTCACCGTCTCGTGCGCCCGGAGCAGACCCTCGTGCGCCTGCTTGGCCTCGTCGCAGCGGCGGTAGGCCGCCCGCGAGATGTCCTGGTAGATCGCCGTGCCCGTGACCTCCTGCAGCAGCTCCGTCCGCTCCTTCGGGCCCGCGCGCAGGAACGCCGCGAACTCCCCCTGCGCCAGCAGCACCGAGCGCAGGAACCGATCGTAGTCGAGACCCGTCAACGCCAGGATCTGCGTGTCCGCCTCCTTGATCCCCTCGGCGACGATCGTCTCGCCCGGCAGCGCGATCACGCGGCGCTTCGCCGGCTGCAGCTTGCCGTCCGGTTTCTTCCGCGCGCGCTGGAGCTGCCAGACGCTGCGGAACGTCCCGCCCGTGCAGGCGAACTCCACCTCCGCCGAGCACTCGCCCGTGTGCCGGCTCATCACCGCATCCGGGCTGGGCGTCGCCCCGTAGCGCGCCACGCGCCCGTAGAGCGCCAGCGTGATCGCGTCGAGCAGCGTCGTCTTGCCCGCGCCCGTCTGGCCCGTGATCGCGAAGATCCCCGCGCCCGCCAGCGGCGGTGCCGTGAAATCGATCGCGGTGGTCCCGCGCAGCGAGTTCAGATTCGTCAGCCGCAACCGCAGGATCTTCATGCGGGGGTGGTCGCCGGTGCGGCGGCGGTATCCGTTTCCTGCAGACGACTCACGAGCTCGGCAAACGTCAACGCGAGCGCCCGACCCTCCTCGGATTCCGGCTCGATCGACGCCCGCCGCAGCCGCTCCGCGAAGACCTCCTCCGGCCGCAACTCGTCCAGCGAGCGCACGACCGCCTCCGGCTCCGCGCGCCCGCCGTCGGCCGCCGCGGGCGTGAGGAGTTTCAGCACGCGCAGGCGCAGGCCCGCGGCCGCCTCGCGCACCTGCCGGTCCAGGTCGGGATGAGCCCGGCCGTCCGTCACCGTCAGCTCGACCCACGGCACCAACGCCTCGCCTACTCCCGCCTGCTGCCGCGTCAGCTCCTCCGTCAGCGCCGCCGTCGTGAGGCTCAGCCGCCGCAACGCCCGGAAGACCGGCACCGCGATCGCGCGCTGCGTGAGCGTCGCGCCGTCGACGTCGATTACGCGGATCTCCTTCCCGAGATCGACCTCGGCAAAGCTGAGCGGAATCGGCGACCCCGCGTAGCGCACGCGCTCGTCGCCGCCCACCGCCTGCGCGCGATGGATGTGCCCCAGCGCCGTGTAGGCGAAGCCGTCGAAGCATCCCGCCGCCACGGCCCCGAGATTGCCGATGTGGATCGCCCGCTCGCTCGGACTCGCCTGCGACCCGAGCGCCGTGAGATGCCCCGTCGCGATCAGCAGGCGCCCGCCGGCCCGCGCGAGCGCCCGCGCGTGGATCGCGCGATAGTGCGCGGCGACGCCGGTGCGGATCGCCGCCGCGACGTCATCCGCCGTCTGGCCGGGTTCGGCCGTGCGCACATCGCGTTCGCGCAGGAACGGCACCGCGCACACGACGGCGTGCTCCAGTTCCAGCAGGGCCGCGTCCGGATCCTCCGGCGGCGACGCGATCACGCGGATGTCGAGCGCGCGCAGCACCTCGCGCGGCGCGTGCAGCGTCGCGGCCGAGTCGTGATTGCCGCCGAGGATCAGCGTCCGGCACTTCACGTTCCGCGCCAGCCGGCTCAGGAACTCGTAGTAGAGCGTGAGCGCCTCCTGCGGCGGCGTGGTGCCGTCGAAAATATCGCCCGCCACGATCAGCAGATCGGGCCGCAGCTCCGCGAGCTGCGCGAGCAGCCACTCCAGGAACGCGCGGTGTTCCTCGTGCCGATCGCAGTCGATCAGCCGCGCGCCAAGATGCCAGTCGGCGGTGTGGACGATGCGGTTCAAAGGGTGCAGGCGACACCGAATCGACTGCGCGGGCCAAGGCAAAGCAACGTTGCGCCCTTCCCGGCTTTTGCCTCGGCAGCCCGCGCTCCGCCCGGCAGCGTCCTCCGCACGATGACTCCGGCCGCCCGACGCCGCACGCGCCTCGCGTTCTGGACGCTCTTTCTCGTCGGCGCGGTCGTCGCGGCGCGCGTTCTCTGGATCAAGGCCGACCCGCTGCTCAATCATCCCGTGCTCGCGCCGTGGTGGTGGCAGCGGCAGGTCGATCAACTGGCATCCCCGGATCGCGCGACTGCCGTGCGCGCCTGGCACGAATTGGAGCGCTGCTACCTCGCGAAATGGGCCGCCTACGACTGGGTGATCTGGCGCGTGAAGGAGAACATCTGGAAAAAGAACGATCCGCCGCTCCATTTCCGCCTGGAACGCCGCGGTCACCGCTACCACGCCACCGCCGCCCCGCCCGGCGGCGACTGCCGCACCGTGACCGACGCCCTGATGGCGATGCTGCACCAGGACACGCACTGGCGGACGCCGTTTGCCGGCGACTGGCGGAAATGGTGGGACGCCAACTGGACCCGGTATCGAAATTACCACTTCGCCGCCAAACCCTCCGGCCCCGAGGATCCGCACGCGCGCCGCCAGCGCTGAACTCCGCCGCCGGGCCCGCCCCCGGCACCGCTCGTCACCGCAAGCTCGCCTCGCCCCGCGACCCACGCACCGTTCGACGCGTGCATGCCCGCACTTCCCTCCGTTCGGCGTCGGCTCGTCTCGCGGTGCTCGTCGGGGCCGCGCTCGGCGCGGCGTCGCCCGCCGCCGCCCAGTTCCCGCCGCCTGCCGATCGCCCCGGCCCATGGGATCAGGACATCGTGGTCTATCGCGTGCCGGCCCGCGGCACCCCTGAGTTGCTCACGACCTTTCCGCGCGGCGGCGTCGCCACTGCCGCGCGCCTCGGCGACGGCCGGCTCGCCGTCGCGCACCAGCATTTCCCCGAGAACAACCGCGCCGACTTCGACAAGGTCGCGATCCACTTCTCCACCGACGAGGGCCGCACGTGGACCGACGCTCAGGTGATCCGGCTCACGGGCCTGCCCGACGGCATGCGCTTCCCGTTCGATCCCACGCTCGTCCCGCTCCCCGACGGCCGCGCGCGCCTTTATTTCACGTCGTCGCGGCTGCGCGGCGGTGGCGCCGATGCCCTCCCCGCGATCTACTCGGCGATCTCGGCGAACGCGATCGACTACACCTGGGAGCCCGGCCGGCGCTTCGGGATCGAGGGCCGCGGTGTGATCGATTGCGCCGTCGCGCTGCACCGCGGCGAGTTTCACCTGTATTCACCCGACAACGGCACCGGCCACCCGTCCGACCCCGGCCGCGATCCGCGGCCCGTCGCCGAGCAGGCTCAGCCCGGTGTGGGCTATCACGCCGTCAGCCAGGACGGCCTGAGCTTCGAGCGCGCCGCCGACGTGAAAATCCCCGGCCGCCGCCACTGGCTCGGCGACGCCAAATCCAACGGCGAGACGATCACGTTCTTCGGCACCGGCGAAGGCGGCATCTGGACCGCGACCAGCCCCGACGGCAGCGCGTGGACGCTCGGTCCGCCGATCGGTGGCGTGCGCGCCGCCGACGTCGGCACCGCGAAACTCACGGACGGCTCGCTCCTCGTCGCCGGCACCGGCCCGCCGCGCCCCGGCACCCCGAGCGCGCAGCGGCGGCCGCAGCAGCCGCCGCCTCCTCCTCCGAAGAAAAAGGGAAACGTCGCCGTCTTTCCCGGCCGAGCCTGGGAGCAGCGCGCCCCCGCCGACGTCGGCCTCGATCCGGCGAAGGTCGACGCCTTTGCCGCCGCGGTCGGCGGCGACGGCGTCGTGATCAAGGACGGCTACCTCGTGAAAACCTGGGGCGAGGTCGCAACCCACAAGTGGTGGGCGTCCGCCTCGAAGCCCGTGCTCAGCACGCTGCTCCTGCTCGCCGTGCACGAGGGCAAACTCGCCGACGTCGACGCGCCCGTGAAATCCGCCGGCTGGGAGCTCTCGCCGAAGGATGCACCGATGACGTTCCGCCATCTCGCCAATATGACGAGCGGCTATGCCACCGCCGACGCGCCCGGTGCCGCATGGGGCTACAACGACTTCGCGATTCAGCTTTACGCGCGCTCGCTCGAAAGAGTCTTCGCGCAACCACTCGCCGCCGCTTTCGCCGATCGTTTCTCCGCCCTGCAGTTCGAGGACGGCGCCTTCTTCGGCCACCGCAATAATCTCGGCGTCGTCGCGAGCCCGCGCGACTTCGCCCGGCTCGGCTGGCTCTGGCTCCACCGCGGCCGTTGGGAAAATCGCGTGATCATCCCCGAACCGCTCTTCACCGCGCACGTCCGCGCCCAGGTTCCCGCCGATCTGCCGCGCGCGGTCAGCGTCGCCGGCGCGAAGCCCGACGACTATCTCGGCCTCGGCAGCTACGGCGGCGGCACGAACCAGACGCCCCACGGCCCCGGCGTCTACGGGATGAACTTCTGGTTCAACCGCCCCACGCCCACCGGCGAGCGCGTCTGGCCCGCCGCCCCGCCGGACGTCTACCAGGCCAACGGTCTCTGGAATCGGGATACGCTCACGATCTTCCCCGGCTTGCGCATGGTGGTCGCCGTGCGCGGCGCATCACCCGGCAAGTTCGAGCCCGGCGTCCCCGGCAGCCCCTACGACCAAAACCTCCGCCTGATCGTCGAAGCCGCCCAAGCCGCGATGCGCCACCCCTGACCGCGGCGTGCGGTCAGCGCTCGTTCAGGGTGAAGACGACCGGCACCTGCATGTGGGTGTTCACCACGCGGCCGCGCAGCATCCCCGGCTTGAACTTCCATTGCGCCACCGCCGCGAGGGCGGCGTCGCCAATCTCCGGATGCGTCGCGCGCAGCACCGAGGCGTTCCGGACGTCGCCGTCCACCGTGACAATGAAATCGACCACCGCTTCGCCCCGGATCCCCTTTCTTCTCAACTCCGCCGGATACTGGGGCCGGGCCTGAAACACCGCCACGGGCCTCACGTCGAGTTTGCTGATGTCAATCGCGTCGAGTGCCTCCGGCATCGTGGCTTCGCTCAGCGCGAGCGTCAGGCCTTCCGGCGACAGGGCGGGCGTATCCATCTGAAATATGATCGGCACCTGCATGTGCGTGGCCACGGCGCGTCCGCCCTTGAGGCCCGGCTTGAACTTCCATTTTTCCACCGCGGCCACCGCCGCCGCGCCGAAGTCGGGATGCGTTGTCCGCAGCGCGAAGGCGTTGCGCACATTGCCGTCCGAATCCACGATGAAATCCACCATCG
>CAZENI010000051.1:0-8498 GCA_964513055.1 uncultured Opitutus sp. | reverse complement strand
ACCATCGCCTCGCCCGTCGTCTTGGTCTGGGCGAACGCCGCCGGATACTGCGGCCGGGCCTGGAATCTCACCTCCGGGATGGCGTCGAGCTGCTTGAGGTCGAACACCTCGGGCCGGGCCGGCGAAACCGGCCGGGCCGCCGCGGACGACTTCGGCGCCTCGGGTCCTGCGGCGCAACCGCCGAGCAGCATCGTCACCACACCTGCCAGCACGTGGACCCGAACGGAAGAGAGGGGCATGTCGAAGCTTTGCGCCGGCGGTTTTTCGCGGGCGAGCGAAAATCTCCCGCCGCCTTCGGGCAACGTGAGCGCGAGAAACAACTCGCCCGTGATGCGAAGCGCCCTCACACCGTTCGCCCGTGGCCCGAAGTTGGACCAGCGAACAAGCCGCCTCGCTCGCCCCTGACGCCGCGTCGTTGAAGACGGCGCAGGGCGTGGCGTCGCCGCGCAAGTGGTCGCTGCTCGGCCGCGACGACGACTTCGTGTGGGGCCTCGCCCAGGGCTCCGGCGCCCAGCCGTATCAGGTGCAGATCGATCTGGACGAACCGGCCTTCAAGTGCTCCTGCCCCAGCCGGAAATTCCCCTGCAAGCACGGGCTCGGTCTGCTGCTGCTGGTCGCCGGCTCGCCCGGCGCGATCAACGTAGGTGCGAAACCCGACTGGGTCGTTGAATGGGCCGCGAAGCGCGCGCAGAAGGCGACGAAGCAGGAGACGAAGTCCGCCGAGACCACCGCCGCTCCGCCCGACCCCGCCGCGCAGGCGAAACGCCGTGAGAAGCGCGAAGCCCACATCGCGCAGGGCGTCGCCTTCCTCGACGGCTGGCTGCGCGATCTCGCCCGCCAGGGCCTCGCCGCCGCGGCGCCCGCCGGTTATGGCTTTTGGGATACGCCCACCCGCCGGCTGATCGATGCGCAGGCGCCCGGACTCGCGCGCCGTGTGCGCGCCCTGGGCAATGCGGTCGGCCGTGCCGCGCAGGCGGAGGAGCTGGCCGTCGCGGAACTGGGGCGGCTCCATCTGCTGGTCGCGGCGAGCCAGCGGCGCGCGGCGCTCCCGCCCGAGTGGCAGCAGGAGATCGATGCGCAGCTCGGCTGGACGAGCGATCAGGACGAGCTGCGCCAGCGTGAAGGCGTCAAGGGCCGCTGGCTCGTCGGCGCCCAGACGACGCGCGAGGAGGAGAAACTGCTCGTGCGCCTCACGTATCTGTTTTCCACCGACGGCGCGGTGGCGAAGCTGCTCGAGTTTTCCGCCGCCGCCCAGCCCTCGGTCGCCACGCTCGCGCTCGGCCGCTGGGTCGAGGGCGAAGTCGTCTTCTTCCCCGGGGTCGGCAGCCGGCGCGCCCTCTGGAAGGCGCCGCCCCGCGACGCTCCGGGCGGTGACCTGCCCTGCCACACGCTCGCGGACAGTGTCATCGCCGCGCACGCCCAGGCCCTCGCCGAGAATCCCCTCGCCGATCCGCTCGCCGCGCTCGTGGAACTCACGCCCCAGCGCGACGGCGAGCGCTGGTGGCTCCGCGATGAAACCGGCGCCGCGCTGCCGCTCGATCCGACGTTTGCGCACGGCTGGGAGCTGCTCGCCTGCTCCGGCGGCCGGCCACTCGTGCTCGCCGGGCTGTGGGATGGCGTCGCGTTTGCGCCGCTGAGCGCGATCACCGACGCCGGCATCCTGCAGCTCACGCTGCCGCCCGCCTGACCGATGCCGACGTTCACGCAGGCCCTGTTGCTCGGCTCCGATCGGCTCACGGCCGCACCGGCGGTCCCTCATGCCGCGCTCGCGGACGCCTGGGCGCAGCTCGACTGGACAGGGGCCAGGGACCGCGCGCTGCTGGAAGCCGCCGCGCTGGTCGGCACCGCCCGGCTCGCGGCCGCACCCGCCGGCGGACCGCTGCCCGCACCCAGCGTCGCGCCGGAGGAAACGCAGCCGCCCGTCCCGCCCGCCGCGGTCGTCGTGCTGCGCCGGCTGCTCGCGGAGGACGCGCGCGCCCTGCTGCCCGAGTGGCTCGAGCGCTGCGCGGAACGTGCGTGCGTGGCACCGCCGTTTTTCCTGCGCACGCTGTTCGAGATCGTCCGCACGGCCGGAGATCGCGCCCTGCTCCTGCGCGTGATCGGCGAACGCGGCCGCTGGCTCGCCCGGCAGAATCCCGCGTGGGCCTGGGTGCGCTCCGCCGAGCCCGCTCCGGGCGATGAGATCTGGGAAACCGGCAGCGAGGCGGAGCGGCTCGCGTGCCTCCGCCACGTGCGCGCGGCCGATGCGGCCCGCGGCCGGACACTCGTGGAGAGAACCTGGAGCGACGATCCGCCGGACTTTCGCGCGGAAGTGCTCGAGACGTTGCGGGTCGGGCTCTCGCTCGCCGACGAACCGTTTCTCACCCGCGCCCTCACCGATCGGCGCAAGGACATCCGCACCGCGGCGCAGGCGTTGCTCGCCACCCAGCTCGATTCGGCATTCGCTCAGCGCATGCTCGCACGCGCCGAGCCGCTGCTGAGCGTGCAGCGCGGGTTCATCGCAAAGCGCGTCGAGATTGCCCTGCCGCCTGCGTTCGATCCCGCCTGGAAGGCCGACGGCATCGACGAGAAACCACCCGCGGGGGTCGGCGAGAAGGCGTTCTGGACGCAGCAGATTCTCGGCTTGGTGCCGCTGCGCCACTGGACGCAGAAGCTCGGCCTCGACGTCGCCGCCCTCGTCGCGCTGGCCGCGAAATCCGGCGACTGGGCCGAGTTGCTCCTCGGCGCCTGGTATCGCGCCGCGCTGCTTCACCGCGAGGCGGGTGTCGCCTCCGCCTTGCTTGCCCCGCTCGCCGCGCATCCGAAGGCGCTGCCCGCGGGCACGAATCCGGCCACGGCGGCGGAGGCGCTGCTTGCCGCGTGCGGTGACGCGGAGCGGTGGTTTCTCGCCGGCGGTGACGCCGCGCTCGCGTGGAGTTCGCTGGAAAACCTCACCGGCACACCTTCGATGGCGCAGGGCCGCGCGCTGCTCGAACAGCTCGCACCGGCCCTGCGCGACGGCTTCAACCCCGGCGGCTCACCCGTGGCGGTCCTCGCCGCGCGTCGCATCCCGCCGGCGCTGCGCGACGAAGCCGCGCGACTGCTCGCGCGCGACCACGGTCTCTCGAAACCCGCCGACGCCTTCATGCAGGCGCTCGATCTGCGCGCCGCGATTCACGCCGCGTTCGCCTGAACCTTTCCAAATTACTCCATGACCACCGTCCTCCGCGAAACCGCCGAAGCTCTCTACGCCGCCGAACTCGCCGCCCTCGCGCGCCAGGACGATCGGCCGAAACCGCCCAACTGGAAACTCTCCCCCTGGGCCGTCGCGCTTTATCTGCACGGCGGCAAGCTGGCCGACGGCACCGCGATCGTGCCCAAATACATCGGCGACCGGCGCACCATCGAGGTCGCCATCGCCACGCTCGCCACCGATCGCGCGCTCCTGCTCCTCGGCGTGCCCGGCACCGCGAAGACCTGGGTCTCCGAGCACCTCGCCGCCGCGATCAGCGGCGATTCCGCGCTGCTCGTGCAGGGCACGGCCGGCACCGACGAGGCCGCGATGCGCTACTCCTGGAACTACGCGCTGCTCCTCGCGGAAGGTCCGACCGAGCGCGCGCTCGTGCCGAGCCCGGTCATGAAGGCGATGCGCACCGGCCGGCTCTGCCGCGTCGAGGAGCTCACGCGCATCCCGTCCGAGGTGCAGGACACGTTGATCACGTTGCTCTCGGAAAAAACGCTGCCCGTCCCCGAGCTCGGCGTCGCGGTGCAGGCGGTGAAGGGCTTCAACGTCATCGCCACCGCCAACAGCCGCGACCGCGGCGTGAACGAACTCTCCAGCGCGCTCAAGCGCCGCTTCAACACCGTCGTCCTCGCGTTGCCCGACACCGCCGAGGAGGAGGTCGAGATCGTGCGCATGCGCGTCGCCAGCCTCGCCCGCGCGCTCGAGTTGCCGACGGAGGCTCCCGCGCTGGAGCAAATCCGCCGCGTCGTCGCCATCTTCCGCGAGCTGCGCGCCGGCGCGACCGAGGATGGAAAAGCGAAAGTGAAATCACCGAGCGGTTCCCTCAGCACGGCCGAGGCGATTTCCGTCATGACGAACGGCATCGCCCTCGCCGCGCACTTCGGCGACGGCGCGATCAAGGCGTCCGATCTCGCCTCGAGCATGGTCGGCGCGATCGTGAAAGACCCGGTGCAGGACACCGTCGTCTTCAAGGAATACCTCGAGACCGTCGTGAAGGAGCGCGACGGCTGGAAGGATCTCTATCGCGCGTGCCGGGAGCAGTTGCGGTGAACGCGATGCTGCACCCACTCCCAGAACCGTTTTCTCCGAGGTGGAGCGGCTTGGGGTCAAGCCGCTCCACCCTTCTGCCGCGATGAGCGTGCGCATCCTCGGCGTCCGCCATCACGGTCCCGGCTCCGCGCGCAGTGTCTTCGACGCGCTCGAGGCGCAGCCGCCCGCCGCCGTGTTGATCGAGGGTCCGCCCGAAGCCGATGAACTCATCGCTGCCGCTGCGCTCGACGGCATGACCCCGCCGGTCGCGCTCCTGATCTATCGCGTCGACGAGGCGAAGCACGCGGTGTTCTACCCGTTCGCGGAGTTCTCGCCGGAGTGGCAGGCGCTGCGCTGGGCCGTGGCGCGCGGCGTGCCGGTGAAGTTCATGGATTTTCCGTGGACGCATCGATTCGCCCTGCGGGATGCGCCGTCACCAATCGCCGAAACGGAGCCGCCCGGACCCGTGGCGGAAGACGAGGACGCCGATCACCCGCCACCCGGGGAGTCGCCGGCCGAGGCCGCGATCCGCCGCGATCCGTTGCAGGTGCTCGCGGAGGCCGATGGCTACCGCGACAGCGAGCGGTGGTGGAACGATCGCGTGGAGGAGCGGGGCGACGCCGGCGGGATGTTTCTCGCGATCCTCGAGGCGATGACCGCGGTGCGCACCGAACTCGCGTTGGCCGAGACGATCGAGGAACAGCGCCGCGAGGCGTGGATGCGGCGCGTGATCCGCGAAACGCAGCGCGACGTCCTCGGCGAGATCGCGGTCGTGTGCGGCGCGTGGCACGCCCCGGCGCTCGCGCACCCGCCGAAGATTTCCGCCGACAACGAACTGCTGAAGGGCCTGCCCAAGTGCAGAATCGGAGCGACGTGGGTGCCGTGGACCTTTCAGCGCCTGTGCTCCGCAAGCGGCTACGGCGCCGGCATCACGTCACCCGGCTGGTATGAGCACCTCTGGAAACACCGGCGCGATCCGCAGCTCACCGCCCGCTGGCTGGCGCGCGTCGGGCGGCTGTTGCGCGGCCGCGATCTCGATGCCTCGACCGCCCAGGTGATCGACGGCGTGCGGCTGGCCGAGCACCTCGCCGCCTTCCGCGGCCGCGCGATTCCCGGCCTCACCGAAATGAACGAGGCCGCGCTCGCGGTTTTCTGTCACGGCGATCGCGCGCCGCTCCAGCTCGTCACCCGCGAGCTGATCGTCGGCGACCGGCTCGGCACCGTGCCCGAGGGCATCGCACGCGTGCCGCTGCAGCAGGACATCGAGGCCACGCAGAAGCGGCTGCGCCTGAAGCCCGCCGCGTCGCAAACGCCGCTCGAGCTCGATCTCCGCGAATCCACCGGGCTCGAGCGCAGCCAGTTCCTCCACCGGCTCGCGCTGCTCGACATTTCCTGGGGCACGAAGCCGCGCGCTGCGGCCGGCGGCAAGGGGACGTTCAAGGAGCTGTGGCAACTCGAGTGGAAGCCGGAATTCGCCGTCGCGATCATCGACGCGGCGCGCTTCGGCAACACCGTGGGACTCGCCGCGACCGGCGCGGTCGCCGCGAAATCCGCCACGGCCACGCTGGAGCTGCTCAGCGCGTTGCTCGAAAACGTCCTGCTCGCGGATTTGCCCGCGGCCGGGACCGCGCTCTTGCAACGCATCTCGGCCGAGGCGGCGCGCGGCGACGACGTGTTGCGCCTCTGCGTCGCGGTGCCGGCGCTCGCGCGACTCGCGCGCTACGGCAGCGTGCGGCAGACCGATTCCGCCGCCGTGGTGCAAATCCTCGATGGCTTCAGCGCCCGAATCCACGCCGGCCTCGGCGGCGCGGTCGGCAGCATCGACGACGAGGCCGCGGCGGCCTGGCGCCGGGCCATCCTCGACTATCACGCCGCGCTCGCGCTGCTCGAAAGCGCGCGGCTCGACGAATGGCGCGCAGTCCTCCGCCGGCTGATCGACCACGTCGGCACGCATGCGCTGCTGAGCGGCACGGCCGCGCGATTGCTCCTCGACGGCGGCCAGCTCGCGCCGCCCGAGGCGGCGCGCGTGCTCGGCCTGGCATTGTCGCGCGGCCAGGACCCCGCGCACGGGGCCGCGTGGCTGGATGGATTTCTCAGCGGCCAAGGCGCCCTGCTCGTGCACGATCCGAATCTGCTGCCGCTGCTCGAAGATTGGGTCGCCGGCCTGTCGGAGGAGGCGTTCCTCGCCGTGCTGCCGCTCGTGCGCCGGACCTTCGCGACCTTCGAATCGCCCGAACGGATGCGGATCGCCCAGCGCATCGGCCGGGCGCGTAGCGTCGCCGGCAGCGGCGCCGGCGCAGCCGCCGCCGACGACGAATGGGTGCTCGATGCGGAGCGCGCGCGGGCAGTGCTGCCGGTGATCGGACAATTGCTGGGAAAGGCCTTTTCATGAGTGCACCGACACCCACCCCGCACACGCCCGCCGAGCGGTGGCGCCTGATTCTCGGGCGTGAAGCCGCGCCGCCCGGCGGCGCCGCCCTTACCGGCGACGACGCCGCGATGGATGCCGCGCTCGATGCGCTCTACGCTGGCGGCGGCGGCGGCGACGACGGCTCCGGCCATTCCCGCCGCGGCGGCCTCGGTGCGTCCGCCCCGAATGTCGCGCGCTGGCTCGGCGACATCCGCACGTATTTCCCGGCGGGCGTCGTGCGCGTGATGCAGAAGGACGCGCTCGAGCGCCTCAATCTCCAGCAAATGCTGCTCGAACCCGAGATGCTCGCCGCCGCCGAGCCCGACGTGCACCTCGTCGCCACGCTGCTCTCGCTCAGTCGCGTCATCCCCAACAAGACGAAGGACACCGCCCGCCAGGTCGTGCGCAAAGTCGTCGAGGACATCGAGCGCCAGCTCGCCGAACCCTTGCGGCAGGCGGTGAAGGGCGCGCTCGCCCGCTCGATCCGCAACCGGCGCCCGCGTCTCCGCGAGATCGACTGGCACCGGACGATTCGGGCCAACCTCAAGAACTACCAGCCCGACCGGAAACAGCTCGTGGTCGAAACGCTGATCGGCCACGGCCGCAAGCGCAGCTCGGTGAAGGACGTGATCCTCTGCGTCGACCAGAGCGGCTCGATGGCGACCTCCGTGGTCTACTCATCGATCTTCGGCGCCGTGCTCGCGTCGCTGCCCGCGCTCACGACGAAGATGGTGCTCTTCGACACGGCCGTCGTCGACATGACCGCGGAGCTCAAGGACCCGATCGATCTGCTCTTCGGCGCCCAGCTCGGCGGCGGCACCGATATCCACAAAGCCCTTACGTATTGCACGGGCCTCGTCCAGCGCCCGCCCGAAACCACGCTCGTGCTCATCACCGACCTCTACGAGGGAGGCGACGCCGCGGGCATGCTGCGGCGGGCGGCGGGGCTCGTCGCTTCCGGCGTGAACCTCATTTGCCTCCTTGCGCTCACCGACGCCGGTTCACCCGTCTACGATCACCATCATGCGGCAAAACTGTCCGCGATGGGTGTGCCGGTCTTCGCCTGCACGCCGGACAAGTTCGCCGACCTCATGGCGGCCGCGCTCAGCCGGCAGGATCTGCACCTCTGGGCCGAGCAGCGCGGGATGAAACTCGAGCGTGCCGCCGAGACGTGAGCGGCCCGGCGCACCCGGCAGCGTCTACGTTCAGGATCTCCTCCGGATCGTCGAGGCCGCGCGACCGTGAGCTGTGCGCCCGGATCAAAAGGACTTACCGGTTGGCAGGCAGCAAACCTGGAGACCGCCGCACGCGTGGCTCGAAATCCCGTTAACCCTGTAAATCCTGTCCAAAGAAAAATGTTCGCCCCCCGGCGCCCGCCCGCCGTTCACCGGCCGTGACGCTTGAGCACGTTGACGGCGTGGCGGCCCACGTCGGGATCATTCCGCACGGATTCCAGCAGCGCCAGCGTCTCGGGATCGGTCTTCCAGCGGTCCAGCAGACTGACCGCGCTCGTCTTGTCCTCCTTCGATCCGGCCAGCATGCGCTTCAGGATCGGCAGCACGCCGCGCACCTTGGC
Source organism: uncultured Opitutus sp. (assembly GCA_964513055.1). Taxonomy (GTDB): domain Bacteria; phylum Verrucomicrobiota; class Verrucomicrobiia; order Opitutales; family Opitutaceae; genus ER46. The sequence continues at coordinate 260 of CAZENI010000051.1, read as the reverse complement.
GTCGCAGAGCTTGTTCAACGCCGTGCTCCGGACCGACTTGTCCTGCTCCCGCGCCGCCACCCGGAGCAGCACCGCCTCCGCCGGCTCGCGCGCCAGCGGACTGTCGGCCGTCAGCAATGCGTTGATCGCCGTCAACCGCACCCGGGGCGCGGGATCATTCTCCGCCAGGCGCGCCATCACTTCGGGCGTCAGCACCGCCGCCACCACCCCTTCGCCGAGCGTTCTTCGATCGCGTTGCAGCATCGCCAGCGCCGCGACCC
>CAZENI010000050.1:25840-26403 GCA_964513055.1 uncultured Opitutus sp. | reverse complement strand
TCCTTCTTGGCGAGGAACGTTTTCATGCGAAAAGAGGCCAAGAGCTAAGGTCAAAAACGGGCCTGTCAACGACCTTTTCTCCGCGGGCGCACGATCGTCGCACGAGGAGTCTGCTCGACGGAAAAGCGCGGACGCTGGATTGAACAACCGTTCTTGTTTCCGGGGGTCAATGTGCAAACGTCGCGCCCATGGCCAACGGCTCGAAATCCCCCGGTTATCCGCTCCTCGCCGCCGGCATCCTCGGCTTCACGGGCGTCGCGCTCGGCGCGATGGGCGCCCACGCGCTCAAGGTCACGCTGATCGAGCGCGGCATGACGCAGGCCTGGGAGACGGCCGCGCGGTATCACCTTTTCCATGCCGTGGCGCTGGTCGGCATCGGCGCATGGCTGCGTGCCACGCCGGCGGGGGAAGGCGCGCGGTTGATGGCGTGGACAACCCACCTGTGGTGCGCCGGCACCGTGCTGTTCTCCGGCTCGCTTTACTGGCTCGCGCTCGGCGGCCCGCGCTGGCTCGGCCCCGTGACCCCGTTCGGCGGCATCGCCCTGATGATCGGCTGGCTGCTG
>CAZENI010000050.1:3118-25830 GCA_964513055.1 uncultured Opitutus sp. | reverse complement strand
TGGTGGCGATCGCAGCGTTCGCGAAACGCGGATGAGCGGCGTGCCCAGCCACGCCATGCGATGAGCCGCGATCTCGCCCTCCCCGCCGATCTGCGCGCGATGCTCGACGCGGTGCGGCGGATCGGGCGGCCGCGCCTCGTCGGCGGCGGCGTGCGCGACGGGTTGCTGGGCATCACGCCCAAGGATTTCGACATCGAGGTCGGTGGCGCTGACTTCGAGGCGCTGCACCGCGCCCTCGCGCCGTTTGGCTCGACGGATGTCGTCGGCCGCAGCTTCGGCGTGCTCAAGGTGCGCAGCCGTGCGAGCGGTGAGGAATACGATTTCTCGCTGCCGCGTCGTGAATCAAAGACCGGCGCGGGTCACCGCGGCTTCGCGGTCGCGCCCGATCCCACCCTGCGCGACGCCGACGCGGCGGCGCGGCGCGATTTCACGGTCAACGCGATCGCGCTCGATCCCTTCACGGGCGAGGTGATCGACCCGCACGGCGGGCAACGCGATCTGGCAGCGAAGATCCTGCGCCACACGAGCGCGGCCTTCGTGGAAGATCCGCTCCGGGTGCTGCGCGCGTTCCAGCTCGCGGCGCGCTTCGATTTCTCGCTCGCGCCGGAGACGGCCGCGTTGAGCCGTCGGATCGCGGACGCGTTTGCCGAGTTGCCGGTGGAGCGCGTGTGGGGCGAATGGGAGAAATGGGCCACGAAATCCGTGCGGCCCTCGCGCGGTCTCGCGGTGCTGGAGGAGACGGGCTGGTTGCGGCATTTCCCGGAGATCGCGGCGCTGCGCGGCACCACCCAGGAGCCGGACTGGCACCCCGAAGGCGATGTCTTCACGCACACGCAACACTGCCTCGATGCGTTGGTGGTGCTCCCGGAATGGGCGGCGAGCGCCGGGCCGCGGCGGCGGCTCCTGATGTTCGGCGTCCTCGCGCACGATTTCGGCAAGCCGGCCACCACCGTCTACGTCGAGAAACGCGGCACGATGCGCTGGACCAGCCCCGGTCATGAGTCCGCCGGCGGACCCATCGCGCAGGCCTTCCTCCGTCGGATCGGCGCACCGCTCGACACCGACGCGCCGGTCAGCGCGCTGGTGGTGCATCATCTCGCCCATCACCACGGCGCAACGGAGTTCACCGACACGAGCGTCCGCCGGCTCGCGCGCAAACTCGCACCCGCCACGATTGACGACCTCGCCGCGGTGATGCGCGCCGACGCCAACGGCCGGCCGCCGTTGCCGTCGGCCGAGATTCACGTGCGCATCGATCAACTCGTCGCCAAGGCCCACGCCCTCGCGCTTGCCGACACGGCGCCGAAACCGATCGTGCTCGGCCGCCACCTGATCGAACTCGGGATGAAGCCAGGACCGGAGTTCAAACCGATCATCGACGCCGCGTTCGAAGCGCAGCTCGACGGCGCGTTTGCCGACGAGGCCGGCGGCGTGGCGTGGGTAACGGCGTATTTGAAACGGTAGGACAGCGGGAACGCCGTGTGGCAGATCCGCTACGAACCCGCCCGCCCGGAGGTCGGGCCCTACCCCAAGGCCAACAAGCCGTGCGCGAACAACTCCGCCGGCCCATGCCGCAGCACGCCGTCGGTGAGAACCTTCGCGCGGAGGCCGCCGCGGCCGCGCAACCAGGCCTCCGCGCCCGGCGCGACGACGTCGTTCATCCAATGGCACGGCTTCGCCTCTGCCATGCCTTCAAAATCGATCCCGCCCAGCGAGAAGCGCGTGCCGATCAGATCGTGCAGATGCATGCCCGCGACGATCACGTTGCGGCGAAACGCGTCCGCCGTCAGCGCCGGCACGGCGAATTCGCGCTTCGCGGCCTCATACGTTTCCCAGGCGAAGAACGTCACCTGGCCGTTGTAGTCCGGCCGGTAGCCATAGAAGCGATCGCCCTCCAGTCCCTGACCGGCGCGGCAGCGCACGCTCGCCACGTCCACCGTCCCGTGCTCCCCCGGCGGCTGCCCGTGCCGGCCGAAAAAATTATGGCCGGGCGAGAGGAAGATGTGACGGATGGCGACGACGGACTTCACGGGAACCGCGTCACCCAACCACACCGCGTGCCATCCCGCAACGGCATCAATCCGCAGGCACCAAAAAAAAGCGCGCTCCCCGACAGGGGAACGCGCTGCCAAAGTCCACCCCGGAAAGAACCGACGGATTAGAACTCCCGGCGCACGCGGAACGAGCCGGAGATGCCGAGCGCACCGGCACCATAGACGCGATCGTCGAAGCCGAGCGCGCGATGGCCCATCGGGTTCGGGCGGTTGTCGAAGACGTTCGTCACACCCAGGGTGATGGTGGTTTTCCGGAAGCCGCGGTAGCTGACCGAAGGACTGACGATCGTGTAGACGTTTTCCCCCCAGCCGGCCGCGGTCCAGTTGTCGTTAAAATACTTGCCGACGACATCGGCCACCACGCGCGCGCTCCAGCTCTTGTAACTCCAGCCGAGGCTGTAGTTATAGCGCCACTCGACGTCGAAGGCCAAGCCGGTGTTGTTGAAGAAACCGGCGCCCGTGCCGGCGTCCGAGCCCTTTTTGATCACCTGACTGGCGGTGGCGTCGAACGTGAAGCTGCCCAGGCGCGTGTTGCGCAGCCCGTAGCGCAGACCGTAGTCGACGCCGCGATAGAGATCGAAACCGAGATTGCCGGAAATGGTGCCGATCCGGGTGATGCGGCCGGGGACTCCGTTCACCGTGGGCTCGCGCGTGATCTTATCGGGGAAGAGCCGGAGCCCCTCGGCAGAGAGCAGATACGCCGCGCCAAGCGAGGTGATCTTGTCGGTGATTTGAACGTCGAAGAAATCGACGCTGAAGCTCAGGCCTTTGATCGCGGGCACTTCGAAGACGGCGCCGGAATACTGCACCTTACCCTCCTCGGGCTTGAGATTGGGGTTGCCGCCGACGGTGGTGGGCATCTGTCGGGCCGCGTCCTGCGGTCGCAGGGGATCAAGAAAGGCGGCGGTAGAGGTGGCGTTGGACTGGGGAGCGTAGAGCTGGCCGATGTCCGGGGCCTTGAACGATTCCGAATACGAGCCGCGGAAGAGGACATTCACGAAGCGGTTGCTCGGCAGGCGGAGCTTGGCGGCGACCTTGGGCTTGGTGGTGTTGCCGAAATCGCTGTAGCGCTCGTGGCGCGCGGCAAACTGGAAATCGAGCCACTTCTGCACGGGCACCGCCAACTCGGTGTAGGCCGAGTGGACGTCGCGCGTGCCCTTGAAGGGCGTGGTGGCCGTGAAGCCGATGAAATTCTTGGGCTCAGGATTGCCGCTGAGTTCGTCGTGGCGAAACTCGTAGCCACTCGCCAACCCAAGCTGCCCGGCTCCCCGCCAGGGCAACTGGTAGAACGTGCCGTTGACGGAAGCGTCGTAGCTCAGGCTGTTGATATCGCCGTCGAGGCCGCGGGAACGGGTGTAGAGATTTTTCTCGATGTCGGGGTTGTCGGAAGGGCCGAACGGATTCCACGCGGTCGCCCGCGTCGTGCCGTTGAGCGCGGCCTGCAGGTCGGCAGCGGCGATGAGGTCGGTGTCACGCGTGGTGCCATTCTGCGCGTAGCTGACCGCGGTCTCCCAGTTCCAGACCTTCAGCGCGGCGCCGCGCAGGCCGGCGACCGCCGAGAGAGTGGTGCTCGCGACCTCGCGCTTGGGGAGGTAGCGGCCGCGGAAAAGATACGGGAACGTCGTCGTGGTGCCGGTGAGCGAGAGGCCGGTGGGGTTGTAGGGATTGGTCGCGGGGAGCGTGATGCCGGCGAGCGAGTTGGTGTAGCCGTAGGGCTGCAGCTCGTAGTGCGTGAGGGCGCGGCTGTAGAGGAAGTTGGCGAAACCCGTCACGTGCGGGTTGAACCGGCGAAGAATACTGGCGTAGCCGCCGCCGCTCTCACTCGACGGATAAAGCTGGGTGACGTTGGCGAAGTCCTGGCGGTTTTCATTGCCGAACACCGCGGTCGAAGTGCCGACGTAGCGGAAGCTCGCCTTCGTGGGATTCGCCACACCATCGGGGCCCTGCACGATGTAGAAACCTGCCGCGGTCCCGAGGCCCGACGCCGACGCCTGCGCGGCCGTCAAGTTGAGGTAGGACGGGTGGTAGATCGTGCTGTTCATGTTCAGCCCCTTCTGGCCGAGGTGACGGTAATCCGTCGTCGTCACGCCATAGTCCTTGATGAAACTGGAGTTTCTGGTCTGGAGAGTGACGCCGCCCGTGATCTCCCAGCCGTCCCGGGAGAGGCCGGTGAAGATGCTGACCGTCTTGCGGAGCGTGTCGTGCTTGAAGGCGTTCGCGAGCGTGATGTCGATCGAGGAGCCCTCATAGTTCTTCTTCAGGATCATGTTGAACACACCCGTGATCGCATCGGAACCGTAGATCGCGGAAGCGCCGTCCTTCAGATATTCCACGCGATCGATCGCCGCGGAGGGGATGCTGTTGAAGTTGAAAACCGTCTGCGGCGTCCCGTTGGCGCTATTGGTGAGCGCATAGGGTATGGCGCGGCGGCCGTTGATCAGCGTGAGCACGCGGTTGGAGCCGAGGCCGCGGGGATTGATGGTGGCGGCACCGGTGATGAAGCTGGCGGTGGTGAACTCGGACACGCCGGTTGAATTCATGTAGGGCAGGCTCTGCATGAACTCACCGAACGTGGAGTATCCCTTCTCCTCGATGCTGGAAGACGAGTAGGTGACGACGGGCGACACCGTCTCGTAGTCGAGGCGCTTCACGCGCGAGCCGGTGACCTCGAATGGTTCGAGGACACTCGTCTCGGATTTTTTCTCCGGCTCCTCCTTCTTTGGGGCCTGGGCGGAAAGCAGGCTTCCCGTCAGAATGAGGCCAAGACAGTGGCATGCAGCGGCGCGGACGCTGCGGAGCGTGGATTCGTTCATGATTGTAGTGCTGGCTGCGATTCAACCCGGCCATTCCGGACCGAACCACAGGTCAAGTTGTCTGCCACACCGGTGCACCACCGGCATCGTGGCAAAGAAAATGCGACGAACGGCGCAAGGCGCCAATCGCGCGACTGATTACACTGGAACGAACGCCCGCCCACGATTCAGAGCGCCTTCCGCACGCTGAGGTAGCCGAAGCGGCCGCCCGGCCGGCCGATGAGGCCCTGATTGTAGCCGACGTTGAAATTGTCCAGTGGCGGATCGCGATCGAGGATGTTCTCGAGGCCCAGCGTCACGCGCGTGTCGCCCAGCTTCGAGGTCTTGGCGAACGCGTAGCTGAGGGAGCCGGAGAACGTGTAGTAGCGGCCGACATCCCAGCCATCGAGGCGCACGCTCCGGTAGCGGTGGATGTAGTTCATCCCGAGATTCGCTCCCCACGTGCGGCGCTGCCAGGTGACTGAGGACTGGCTGCGATAACGCGGGATGCTCCGGCCGATGCTGGTCACGACGGGATCGTTCTGGAACCGGCGCGAGGAATAGAATCCGTAGTAGGTCCACGTGCTCGCCACATTGAAGCTGCCGTAATCCGCCGTGCGCAGCCGGTAGCGGAGCCCGTAGTCGTAGAAACGGGAGAGTTGCTGCGAGAGATTCACCGCCGAGTCCGTGATGTAGCGGATGCGGCCGGGCACCGTCACCGTCTGGCCGGGACGCACCGGGGTCGTCGCGCCACCCGCGCCGGAGAGGATGTTGATGTTGGCGTTGGTGTTGTTCGTGTAGGTCTCTGACTGAGGATCGCGAATCACGAGATCGCCCGTGCTGGTCAGCTCATTCTGGCGGATGACGGTGGCGCCGAGCCCGGACGTGATCCGGTTTTTCTGCTCGATGATGCCATGGGAGAAATCGATCGAAACACCGCTGAGCCTCCGCCACGGCACGTCGAAGACGAAACTCACCTGTTTCGAAATGCCGTTCTCGGGCTGGAGGTTCGGGTTGCCCGCGGTCTTCAAGAGGCGCTGGTAGGTGCTGGCGTCCACCGGATCGCCGGTGAGCGCCTGCGGTCGGCGGAGATCCGGCAGGCCGCTCACGAGGCCCTCGCTCACGCCGCCGTAGAGCTGGGGCAGCGTGGGCGAGCGAAACGTCTCGTTGTAGGTGCCGCGCAAGAGGAGGCTGCGGAACGGCCGGTAGCGGAGTCCGACGGACGGCTTGATGCCGCTGTCGTAGCCGTCGCTGAATTTCTCGAAGCGCGTGGCGCCGCTGAACTCGACGGTGTGGAGCAGCCGGTAGCGGCGCTCCTTCACGAGCGGCAGGCGCAACTCGACGACCCCGGAGTCGACCGTGCGCGCCGCCTTCGTGGGATCCGCGAGGCGGACCTGGCCGATGATGTCGTCGAGCGTCGTGGAAAGCGCGTCGTTCGCGGTGTTGAAATGCTCGGAGCGGTGCTGCGCGCTCAGCGAGCTGCCGATCTTGCCCCAGGGGAGGGCGAAGAGCTCCGTGGTGGAGACGCGTCCGTCGAAGAGCATCGTATCCGCGTCGCCATTCTGCCCGGAGATGACCTTGATGCTGTCGATCGTCGCCGGGTTGTTCTTGAACGACGGTCCGCCGAAAATGTTGAGCGCATCCGGCGTGTTCTTCGCGAGCGCGGCCCGGACGCGGCTCTCGCTGATCGCGTTGGTGGTGCGGTCACTCGACTCGTTCTTCGTGTAGGCCCAGCCCAGATCCCAGTCGAAGCGGCCGGCGAGCACGCCGTGGATGCCGGCGCGGTAACCCATCGACTTGCTGGCGATGTGGCCGATGCGCGGACCGACCTCGATCGGACGATAGGTGAACGCGACCGGGATGCCGAAGGGGTTGTAGTAATTCGTCGCCGGCACGAGGATGTTGTTGTCGCCCGAGGTTGAGATGGGCGACGGCGCGAGATGCGTCTCCGAGTTGATCCGCGTGGCGCTGAGGGTGGCATCGAAGTCGATGGTCTTGGTGAGTTGATAACCGAGACCGACGCTCAGGCTGCGGGTGCGCCGCGCCGGGACATTCCAGACGAAGGGCTGAAAGTTGTAGGAGTTGCTGAAATCGCCGGCCGGAAACGCCCGCGGCACGTATTGCGCGGCGGTGGGCCGCCCGGGGTTGTTCTCGCGCGGCACGGAGGCGAAATTGCCGGAGCTGCCGAGCGTGCCCGCGTTGGTGCCGCCGGTCCCCGGCAGGAAAGTCGCGGTCGTGCCGGTGAGCGGATTGCGCAGATCGGCGGCGGTGTAGCCGTTCCTGGGATCGGTGAGCTGCGCCAGCGTAGGCACGCCCACGGTCGCGTAGGGGCCGGTGGCGGAGCGGGCGTCGAAGGAGCTGACGGCGGTGGCCGTCGGGCGGAGGGAGTTCGCGTATTTGACAGCGTCATACGCGCGCCAGCGCTCGGTCTGGTCGGCGTTGGCGGAGAAGGGCTGGTCGACCGCGGCGTTGGCGTGGCGGGAACTGTAGCTGTAGTTCACGTTGACGCGCGCCTTGCCCGCCCGCGTGCCGCCGAAGAGCGAGACCGACAGCTCGCCGCCGTCGGTCTTGAAGTAGTTGCCGTAGCGCGCGGTGATTTCGGCGCCGACGAAGTTCTGGCGCGTGATGATGTTGATCACGCCGGCGGTCGCGTCGGAACCATAGAGGGCCGACGCGCCGTCCTTGAGCAGCTCGACGCGCTCGATCAGCGAGACGGGAATGCGGTTGAGATCGACGAAGACGGTGCCGTTGCTCGCGATGCCGTTGGGCGCCTGGCGGCGGCCATCGATCAGCACGAGGGTGTTGTTGGGCCCCAACCCGCGCAGGTCGATCGCGGAGGCGCCGCGCACGAACGAGGTCGTGCCGCCCTCGTTGATCCCGAGCGTCGTGGCCTCGGGGATGTCGCGCATGATGTCGGTGAGGTTGTCCATTCCCGAGAGGTCGATGTCCTCGCGGGTGATGAAGCGGACCGGTGACGGCCCCTCGATATCGGTGCGCTTGATCAACGAGCCGGTGACCTCGAATTTCTCGAGCTTGGCCGGTTCGGATTCCGACGTCGTGGCCGGCTGGGTCGTCGCGGGCGTCGGGGTGGCGCCGGCGGCGGCCTGCGCGACGAGCGGGCGCTCGCACACGGACATAGCAAGGCCGAGGCATGCAGCCGCGCGCGCGGCTGCCAACAGCGGTTGGTTCATAGCGGAGGTGTTGGGGTAGCTAGGCGTGTCGCCAGCCGGAGGGGTCGTCCCGGCTGGGTTGTGGTGACGGACACGGATCTGCGGCAACTCGGCCGCCGTGACAACGCCGAACTCGGTCCGCCCGCCGCGCACCGACAGCGACGCGCGACGGAGATCAGCTCTTCGGCTTCGCGGGCATGTCGATCACCCGCGGATTGCCGAGGTCGACGCGGCCCGGCTTGCCGACGACGGAGTCGAGGAACGCGTCGACCTCGCGGTAGAACGCGATCCGCTGCTCCTCCTTGCGGAAGCCGTGGCCCTCGTCGGGCTCGATGATCATCTTGAAGCTCTTGCCGTGCTTCTTGAGCGCGCGCTCCATGTCATAGCCGTGCTCGATCACGACGCGCGGGTCGTTCTTGCCGTAGGCCATGAGGACGGGGACGCGGACGCGATCGGCGAAATTGACCGGCGAGGTGTTGTAGATGCGCTCCTTGTCTTCGCGTTTCGAAAGGTCGCCCATGCGCGAATGGCGCCACCACAGGCGCTCCGCGGGCGCCGCCTTGGGGATCATCATTTCCAGGTCGGTCACGCCGACGTAGTTGATGCCGGCGCAGTAGAGTTCGGGCGAGAAGGTCAGGCCGGCCATCGTGGCGTAGCCGCCGTAGCTGGCGCCGCTGATCACGACGCGCGCCGGATCCGCGATGCCCTCGGCAACGGCCCATTTCACGCCGTCGGAAAGATCGTCCTGCATCTCGAGACCCCAGCGTTTGTAGCCGGCCATCTCGAACTGGCGGCCGTAGCCGCCGGAGCCGCGATAGTCGACCTGCAGCACGGCGTAGCCCCGGTTGGCGTAGAACTGCACCTCGGCGTTGTAGGTCCAGTCGTCGCGCGGGCCGTAGGGGCCGCCGTGCGGGTGGAGGATGAGCGGGAGCTTCTTCGGCTCGCGGCCCTTCGGCAGCGTGAGGTAGCCATGGAGCTTGAGGCCGTCGCGGGCGTTGAACACCACGCGTTTCACCGGCGCCATCTGGTCGGGATCCACCTTCGGCGAGATCACGGCGATCTCGCTCAGCTTTTTCCGGGTCTTGTCGAACAGGTAGTAAACGCCCGGATCGCGGTCGTTGTAGGAGGTGAAAATGAGGCGCGAGCCGTCCTCCGAAATCTGCCGGATCGAGTGCACCGTGTCGGGGAGCGACGCCTCGACCTGCTTGTGAATCGCCTCGATTTCCGGGTCCAGCCAGTGGAAGCGCAGGCGGTCCGCGTAATAACCGATGCCGGCGATGCGCGACTTGGCGGGGTTAAAGACAATCTGGTGGCTGCGCGGAAACGACTCGATGTTGGGAATGACGATGTCGTAGGTGTCATCGCCCACGATCATCTCGCCGAGCTGGCGCTTCGCGATGTCGTAGCGGTAGAGCGCGCGCGTCTTGCGGCCGCCGAGATCGGACCAGGCGAAGACGGTCTGGTTGTCGCCATCGAACACGACGGGCTCCCAGCCCGGCTCGTCGACGTCGCGCGAGGCGACTTCCTGCCAGTCCTTGCCGGCGCCGTCGCGGTAAAGCACGCGGCGGTTGCGACCCTGCGCGACGATGGCGAAGCGGACCTCGTCGTTGTGATCGAGCACGTAGCGCTCGACGTCGCCGGGAGCGCGGGCGACGACGGTCATGCGGCCGGTCTTGAGATCGAGCCGGGCCACGTCGGGCCAGTCGATGCGCTCGATGTGCGCGAGGACGTAGAGCGTCTTGGGATCCTTTTTATTGCGGCGAAGGATGTCGCGGAAGCGGGCGTTGACCTCGCTGTTGGTGGCGACCTTCGAGTAGCCGGAGGCGAGGATGACGGGGTCGGAGCCGTCGCGGTTGACGGCGTAGAGGGCGAAGGACTCCTTCCCGTCGTCGTCGACGCGGAAAAGGATGCGGTCGTCGTTGGCCCAGGTGGGCTGCGTCGCCTGGCGGTCCTTGAAGTTGGTGATGAGATTCTTGGTGCCCTTCTCGAGATCGATCACGGCGAGGTTCATGCGCCGCTCGTAGGGAACGAGGCAGAGGATGTATTTGCCGTTGGGGGAGAAGGACAGCGACGTGAGGGCGGGAGCCTGGAAGAAGGTCTCGACCGGCAGCAGGGGCACGGGCTGGGCGGCGCGCGCCAACGGCGCAGCGGCGAGCACGAGCGTCACGAAGGTGGCAAGTGGGCGAAGGAGGGTCATGGCGGGAGGACGAAACGCGGCGAACGGGGCGCGCCGGTCCGCTGGAGCCGGGCGGCGCGCGAAAAAAAAGCGTGCCCCTCCGGGAAGAGGGGCACGCTCGATCGAGGCTAGCGGTTCACTGGAGGCGACCGCTTAGAATTCCTTGCGAACGCGGACGTAGACGAAGCGACCGAGGGCGCCGGCACCGTAGGTGTTCGGATCGAAGCCACCGGTGTCGCGGCCGTTCACCGGCGGCTTGTTGTCGAGGACGTTGTTCACGCCAAGCTGGATGCGGGTGTTCCACCAGCCGCTGTAGCTGATCTGCGGATGCACGGTGGTGTAGGGATTCTCACCCCAGCCCGGAGCGACGAAGCCGTCGTTGAAGTATTTGCCGATGTAATCGACATTCACCGACGCGCCCCAGTCCTTGTAGCGCCAGCCGAGGGCGCCATTGCCGCGCCACTTCGGATTCACGAACAGGCCGGTGTTGTTGAAGTAGCCGCCGCCCAAGCCGCTGTCGCTGCCGACTTCGAAGATGCGCGTGGTGTTCAACTCGAAGTTGAAGTTGCCGTAGCGGGTGTTGCGCAGGGTGTATTTCACGCCGAAATCCATGCCCTCGTATTTGACGAACGCGCTCGGATTGTTCGACGGCACGGTCTCGATCCGGAGGATCGGGCCGGGGTTGCCGAGGGCCGTGTCGCGAACGATGGCGTTCGGGAACTGGGCCATGCCGTTCGCCGTGAGCAGGAAGTTCACGCTCGGCGTCACGATGACCTGATCGATCTGGAAACGGAAGTAATCGACGTTGAAGGAGAGGTCCTTGATCTTCGGGATGTCGACGACGATGCCGGCGTATTTCACCTTGGCCGTTTCCGGCAGGAGGTTCGGGTTGCCGCCGGTGACGATGCGCTGCTGCTGCGGCGGGTCCTGCGGGCGGAGCGGATCCTGCAGCACGCCGGACGAGAACGCGATGGTCTGCGAGGCGTAGAGGCGGCCGAGGTCTGGCGCCTTGAAGGACTCGGAATACGAACCGCGGAGGATCACGTTCGCGATCTCCGTGTTCGGGAAGCGATACTTGCCACCGATCTTCGGCTTCGTCGTGTTGCCGAAGTCGCTGTAGCTCTCGTAGCGGGCGGCCGCCTGGAACTCGAGCGCGCGCACGACCGGGACCGTGACTTCGACGAAGGCCGATTTGACGTTGCGGGAGCCGGTGAGCGGCAGGCCGCCGCCCGACCCGAGATAGGCCGCGGTGTCGGGGTTGGTCTGCAGCTTGTCGCGGCGCCACTCGAGGCCGCCAGCGACGCCGAGGTCACCGCCGGGAAGTTCCAAGGCGACACCATCGACGCGGGCGTCGTAACCGACGGCCTCGACCTTGTTCGAGCTGGACGAGATCGTGAACAGGTTGGCGAGGGCCGCGGGAGCGGACGGGCCGAAGGGATTGATCGCGTTCGCGAGGGTCGTGCCGTTGAGGCCGGCCTGATAGGTGGCGGCGCGGACGGCGTTGCGGGAGACCGAGGCGACGAGGCCGCTGCCGTAGGCCGCTGCCACTTCCCAGTTCCACTTGTTCAGGATGGTGCCGCGGAGGCCGCCGAGGAACTGCGAGGTGTTGGACTCCGTGTCGAACTTGCGGACCGGGCCGAAGTTCGTGCGGGCCGTCAGGGTCGTGAGCGGGATGCCAAACGGATTGTAGGGATTGTTGGCGGGCAGCACGAGGCCTTCGGTCGGGAAGTTGATGACCGCGGGCGTGAAGGCGTAGTAGGTGCGGTTCGTGGCGTAGGTGACCTCGGCGAAGGCCGTCATCGTGTCCGAGAACTCATGCTCGAACGAGGTGTAGGCCGAACCGTAGTCATACGCGGGATACCGCTGGTAGGTCTGGGCGAAGTTGTAGCGGTTCTCGTTGCCGATCAGCACGGCGTTCGGGTTGGTGGGGCTCTGCGGAGCCGCGACAAAGCCCGCGAGCGTGGGCGAACCCTGCAGGGCGCCGCCGCGCGGCACAAAGGACCAGCTCGTGGCCGTCGTCGCCGTGGCCGGGAACGCCAGGCCGATCGCCGTCGCCTGCGCGCGGGTGAGCGTGAGGTTCGCCGGGAAGTTCAGCGTGCTGTTCTGGTTGAGGCCCTTGATGCCGAGGCCGGAATAGTCGGTCGTCGTGACATCGTAGTCGCGCAGGAAGTTCGAATTCTGCGTCTTGAAATCGAGGGCGACGACGGCCTTGGTCTTGCCCGCGCCGGTGCCGACGATGGCGTTGAGATTCAGGTAGCCGGTGTCGTGGCCGATCGTGTTACCATACATCGTCGTCGCGATGACGCCGCTGAAGTTGCGCTTCAGCTTGATGTTGATCACGCCCGTGATCGCATCGGAACCGTAGATGGCGGAGGCGCCGTCCTTGAGGTATTCGATGCTGTCAACCGCGGCGGCCGGGATGCTGTTGAAATCGAAGACCGACTGGTTGTTCGAGTTCGTGAGTCCGTAGGTGATCGCGCGGCGGCCGTTGATCAGGGTGAGGAAGCGATTTGAGCCGAGGCCGCGCGGGTTGGCGGTGGCGGCGCCGCGCGTGAAGCTGGCGGTCTGGTAGATCGAGTTCGCGGTGCCCGAATTGAAGGGCAGGCTCTGGATGAAGTCGCCGATGTTGGCGTAGCCCTTGTTCTCGATGTTCTCGATCGTGAACGTCTGGACGGGCGCCGGCGTCTCGGTGTCGAGGCGCTTGATGCGCGAACCGGTCACTTCGAACTTCTCGAGCTTCTGCGGCTCGTCTTTCTTGGGATCGGTCGATGCGGGCGCCGGGGCGGTCGCCGCAAACGCGGTCGTGCCCAAAATCGCCAGCAGACCGATACGTGCAGCCGCGTTCGCGGCCGTCAGCAACGGTTTGTTCATAGCTAGTGTTGTTTGTGTTGGAGGTGTCCGTCAGCCGTTTGAGACGGCTGCCGTTTGTGGTGACGCGATATGACACAGGGTGCGCCGAGGGATTTGCAACGCATAATTCTGCCCCGAGCTCACCGGCAGGTCTCTGGCGGTGGTCCTGAATTCTTGCGCGGAAGCGCGCTCGTCCCATGCTGCCGCGCCACCACAACCACCATGAGCCCATTGCGCTTGTTCCTGCCCCGCGGATTGCCGGCCCTGGTCCTCGGTGGCGTCCTGGCCGCCGCGGATACGCCCCCGCCGGCCGCGCGCCCCGCCCCGCCGACCATCGAGCAGTTCTTCGGCCTGCCCAACGTTCGCCAGCCGCGCCTCTCGCCCGACGGGAAGAAGATCGCATTCCTCTTCCCGCATGAAAAGCGGATGGCGCTCGGCGTCTTCGATCGCGCCACGAACGAATCGCGGCTGATCCTGCGCGGCGAGGACGAGAGCATCTTTTCGTTCTTCTGGAAGGGCAACGACCGGCTCGTGCTCGACGCGGATGTCTCCGGCAACGAGTCGTTCTTCATCGGCTCGACCGATCTCACGGGCAGGAAGGTCCTGCGGCTCGCGGAATCCCAGCGCCACGAAGAGGGGCTGACGGGCACGATCGCGAACATCATCGACGCCGTGCCGGCCGATCCGAACCGCATCGTCGTCTCGGCCTTCTTCGCCGACAAGGTGGACACCACGGTGATCGTGGGCCGGTCCGCGGTGGTGGCGAAGGTCAACGTGCAGAACGGCGCGCGCTCGCCGATCTTCGAGTTCAAGGAAAGCGACCGCAACGTGCGCCTGATCGCCGACAACACCGGCGCGCTGCGCGTCCGCGGGCGGCTGGTGCAGAAGGACGTCGTCTGGGAGCACCGCGCTGACGACGGCAGCACGTTCCGGGAGATCGCCCGGCATCCGTTTCACGGCTATCGCGAGGCCTGGCAGCCGCTGGCGTTTGCCGCGGACAACGTGACGCTCTGGCTCCTCTCGCGGGAGCAGCACGATCGCGGCGCGCTCTTCGCTTACAACACCCGCACGGGCCAGCTCGGCGCGCCGCTGTTCGCGCCCGCCGAGGGGGAGCTGCTCGACGAATTGATCACGACGCCCGGCCGCGCCCAGCTCCTCGGCGCCGTCTACGAGACCGATCGCCGGAACTACCACTGGTTCGACGAGGCGGAGGCCGCGCTGCACCGGAAACTCGCGAACAGCTTTCCGGGCTGCGAAGTCCGCGTGACCAGCGAGTCGGACGACCGGAGCGTGAAGTTGATCTGGGTCGGCCACGATCGCGAACCGGGCGCGTATTTCCTGCTGGATACGAAGGCCGGCTCGCTGGTGCTCTTCAAGCGCTCGCGCACCCTCGATCCGGCCGCGCTGCGGCCGCGCGTGCCGATCTCGTATCGCGCGCGCGACGGCCTGACGATCCACGGCTATCTCACGCGGCCGGCCGGCGCGGAAGGCAGGCGCGTCCCGCTGATCGTGCATCCGCACGGCGGGCCGTTCGGGGTGCGCGACTCGTGGGGCTACGATGCCGACGCCCAGTTCCTCGCGAGCCGCGGCTACGCCGTCCTCCAGCCGAACTACCGCGGCTCCGGCGGCTATGGCCGGAAGTTTCTCGATCAGGGGCGGCAGCAGTGGGGGCGCGCCATGCAGGACGATCTGACCGACGGCGTGAAGTGGGCCATCGCGGAGGGCATCGCCGATCCGGCGCGCGTGGCCATCTACGGCGCCAGCTACGGCGGCTACGCGACGCTGGCGGGGCTGATGCTGACGCCGGAGCTCTATCGCTGCGGGGTGAACTACGTCGGCGCCTCCGATCTCGAGATCACGTTCCGCGCGCGCGGCGAGGAGGCCTTCCGCAGCGTGGGTGATTTCAGCTACCAGACCGAGTGGGTCGGGCCGACCGCCGAATACCGCGCCGCCACCTCACCGCTGAATCTGGTCGACCGCCTCCGCGTGCCGACCCTGCACGCCTATGGCGAAAAGGACCCGCGGGTGAAGTTCGATCACTGGACCCGGCTCGAGGCGCAGTTGAAGAAACTCGGAAAACCCTACGAGACGCTCAACGAGCGGAAGCAGGGTCACGGCTTCCGCGATGAAAAGGCCTCGATGAGCTTCTACGGCCGGCTCGAGCAATTTCTGGCGACGCACCTCGCCCCAGAGGGCCACGTGACGATCGGCCGGGAAAAAGTCATCGACCTGCCGGCGAAGCAGTAACGCGGGCGGCGGCTCCGGGTAAAGCGGCTTGTCCTCCAGCCGCCGGCTGGGGCGCGGCCAAGATCAGGAAAGCGCGTTGGGGACAACGCGCTTCACCTCCAGGCTACTGCAGGCGCTTCACGGTGATCCAGGCGCCCTCGTATTTCAAACGCCAATACCCGTTGCTCGAGCGGTAGATCTCCACCGCGGCGTTCGCCACGGGCGGCAGCACGTTGCTCTCGGCGCCGGCCTGGCGCCAGATCTGGCCGTTCTCGAGCGGGAAATAAGTGCCGCCGCTCCAGCCGCGAAACTCCCCGACGACGCGGCTGGTGAAGCGCTCGCCCTTGCTTTCCTCCTGCTTGCCTTTGAAGACATCGAGCGCGCGGGCGATGACCCCGGGCTCCTGCTTCTTCTTGTAGTCGGCCACGGCGGTCTCGGCGGCGACCGCCGCCTTCTTCTCGGCCTGCTGGACCTTCTCCTCGGTCTTGCGCTCCACCTGTTGCACGGCCTGCTGCACGGCCACGGTCGTCTCGCCGCGCGTGTAGGCGCCGATCGCGGCGTCGAGCTCGGCGAGCTGCGCGGGCGTGAGGCCGCCCAGACCCAGCCGCTGCCGTTGTTCCGGACTGAGGGTTTGCGAGAAGGGCCGGGCGTTCTCCGCCGCACCCGCAGCCACCGCCAAGCCGAGCAGGAGGAGCAACGCGAAACGAATCATGGCCGGAAAATTAACGGCACCCGGACGGCGCGCGAGCGCGAAAAAAAACGCCCGCCGCGATGAAGCGGCGGGCGTCGAAATCAGCGGAATCGGCCGGTGGCCGATGCGGCGCACTCAGAACTTGCGGGTGACCGAGAGGTAGACGAAACGGCCTTCCGCGCTGTAGAGGAAGCCCGGATACCCCGTCGAGTTGCCGGCGAAGCCCGAGGCGAACGGCGGATCCTTGTCGAACAGGTTGCGGGCGCCGAGCGTGACCTTCGTGTCGTTCAGGAAGGGCGCGAACCGATTCTGGAAGTTATAGGAAACCTGCAGATTGTGCATCCAGGTGGTCGCGACGCGGAAGGGATCGCCGTTGGCGTCAAGATCCCAGAAGCCGTCCGTGAAGTTGCTGCCGAACACGGTCGTGAAGCCCTTGAAGGCCCAGCTCAACTGCACATTGGCCTTCCAGCGGAGATAGCCGTTGTCGCTGCCGGTGCCTTCCGGCGTGGGCTGGTTGACCAGCTCGAGGAAGGGGCCGCCCGCCGCGCTCTTCTGGCGGAAGTGCGAGTATTGGGAGGCGGTCGCACCGAAGTCGAAACGCCCGATCGAGTCCGTGTTGACGAGGTAGTTGATGTTGTAATCGAAACCCGCGGCCTTGGTGACACCGATGTTGAAGAACACCGAGTTGATGATGCTGATGTCGCCGTTCGGGAGGAGCACCACGCTCTCACCCGGGAGGAGGCCACCCGGGGCGGAACCCGGAGCGCCACCGACCGTGCGGCCGAAGAAGCGGTTCGCGGTGTCCTGGTAGTTGTTCGTGACCGTGCCCTTCTGCTCGATTTCCCAGTAGTCGACGCCGAGGGTCAGGCCCTTGACGGCGCGCGCCTGCGGCGACCACACGATGCCCGTGTTGAGATACTTCGTCTTCTCGGGGGCGAGGCGGCGGTTGCCGGAGATGGTGACCGACTGCTCCGGCTCGTTCACGCGGGTGATCGGGTGCTGGATCGGCGTGAGGCCGGCGGTCGGGGAGGCGAACATCTGGTAGAGGGACGGCTCGCGGAAACCCTTCGACCAGCTGCCGCGCAGCGTGAGGGAGCTGTCGATCGGCTGCCAGCGGAGGCCGACCTTCGGCACCGTGGTGGTCTCGTTGTGCGTCATGAAGTTTTCATGACGGACGGCCGCCGTGGCGCTCAGGTCGTGCGCGCCGGGGACGTTCTTCAGCACCGGGACGTTCCACTCGGCGAACGCGCCCCAGACCTTGCGCTGGCCGTGCGTGATGGCGTTGGCCGAGCTGCCGATGAGGTCACCGGTCAGGCCGTAGGGATCGGGATACTGGTCGAGCTGCTCGTGGCGGACGTCGGCGCCCAAGGCGAAACCGACCGGGCCGGCGGGCAAATCGAGGAGGCTGCCGGTCGAGATGACGGCGTTGAGCTGGTTCAGCTTCGACTCGTTGAGGTCCTTGGTAGTGATCTTCGCAGCGTCGACGATGGCGGCGTTGTTCGGAATCGAAACCTTGTAGTAGCCGAACGGATTGTAGGGCGAGGTCGTGCCGAGGTAGTCGTCGCTGCCGGGGCGGAAGAACGAGTCGTTGGCATTGAGCAGCCGGTTGAACCGGGCGGCCGAGACCAGCGTGTTGCGGGACGTGTCACGAACGGCGGAGTAGCTGTAGCCGGAGTCGAAGTTCCACTTGCCGGCGATGTTCTCGCCCTTGATGCCCGCGACAATCAGGGTCGCGTCCGTCTGGTTGCGGTAGATGCGGTTGCCGAACTCGGCGAGACGCGCACGCGAGCCGCCAGCGATGTCCTGATTGAAGGGATTGAACGGATTGAAGGCACCGGCTGCCGCGATACGGGTGCGGCCGTCCGGACCGGCCAGCGGGCTGGCGGTGCGGGCCGGAATGACGAGCTCGGTCGCGCCGGGCGTGCTGAAGTTGCCGGTGGCGGAGGGAGCGAGTTGGTTCTCGGTGACCGCGTTCTGGTAGGTGACGTCAACATAGGCCTTGATGTTGTCGGTGCCGAGGATCTTGCGATCCGCGTAGGCGAAGATGCCACGGTTGTCGCGGCGCGGATACGACATCGAGAATTCGTTGAAGTTGAACGCCGAACTCCGGCCGGTGGTGTAGGTGAAACCGGTGGCCGGGGTCGCGCCGTTGTTGCTCGTCGCCGCCGGGGAGGCGGTGAAGATCGAGACCGCGGTGCCCGCGGGCAGCGAAGCGGCGGGCACGCCCGCGGCCAGCGCGACGGCGCGGGTGATGTTCAGGTTGAGCGGGCTGGAGTTGGAGCTCAGGAACGGCGGAACCTTCGAATACTCGCGGTCCGAATTGAAGATCGCGTTACGCTTGTAGTAGTTGAAGCCGACCATCGCGCTGGCCTTGTCGGTCTGCGCGCCGGTGATCAATGAAGCGGTGACCTCGGAGGAGTCCTTCTTGGTCGTGTTGCCGTAGTTCACCATGACCTGCGTGCCATCGAGGCCACGCTTCATCTTGATGTTGACGACACCCGCGACGGCATCCGCGCCGTAAATGGCGGAGGCGCCGTCCTTCAGCACTTCGATCGAGTCGACGGCCGAAAGCGGAATGGAATTGAGGTCGACGAACGCCTGCGTGCCGCCGTTGCCGATCGGATACGTCGCGACGCGACGGCCGTTGATCAGCACCAGCGTGGCATCAGCGCCCAAGCCGCGCAGCGAGACCGCCGTGCCGGCCGAGGTGAAGCCCGTCGCGTTGTTCGAGATCGGAATCGAGCCGCCGTTGGAGACCGTGGTCTTCTGGAGGAGCTCGGTCACCATCGTGAGACCGGACTCATCGATCACCTTCTGGTCGATCTTGATGACCGGCGAAACACCGGCGCTGAAGGCCGTCTCGTTCGTCGGGATGTAGGAGCCCGTGACGGTGAACTTCTCCATCTTTTCCACCGAGCCAGCGGGGGTGGCAGGAGTCTGCGCCTGAACGCTGGTGCCCAACAGGAGGGCTGACGCGCCGCTAAAAAGCGATAGCGTAGCCATTAACTTCCGCATGCGGAGGTCCATAGTATTTTGGTAGTTTTTGTGGTTGTTGTAGTCAGCCCACGCGGCTCGCGCCGCATTTGCTTGCGACGAACGAACCAGAATTCGCGACAGACGGGCAAGATAATTGAGACGAACTGCACCCTGCCTGCATCTGGGGGTTGACGCTCGGTGACCAGCGACGGGGGGCCGATCCGGGGGCGGATCGGTTGAGCCGGGCGAGAGGAAAACGGCACGCGAGGTGTTCAGGAACGTCACCAGATCCCGGTGACGCCCGGCCCGGTCCGCGCACGTCCCCGCGGTCGCGTGCTTGCGTTTCCGCCTCCGCGTGGCGTCCTGAAAGCACCCGATGAAAGAACTTCCGGCCATCGTCGCCGCGTTGCTGGCGCCCGACGCGCCTCCTGCGGTGCTGGCCACGCTGGTCAGCGTGGAGGGATCTTCCTACCGCCGGCCCGGAGCCCGCCTGATCGTGCGACCCGACGGCAGCCGGCTCGGCTCGATCAGCGGCGGCTGCCTCGAGGAGGATGTGATCGCGCGCGCCGGCCGGGTGCACGCCAGCGGCCGGCCCGAGGCCGTCGTCTACGACACGACATCCGAGAACGACCTGGTCTGGGGCGTGGGTCTCGGCTGCCACGGCGTCGTGCGGGTGCTGCTCGAAAAGCTCCCGCCGTCGCCCGCCTGGGCCGCGGCCCTCGCGCGGAACTTCGCGCACCGGCGCACCACCGCGCTGGCCGTCACCCACGACGGCGGCGACCCCGAATCCTGGGGCACCCGCCTCGCCGCGCCCGGCGACTGCGCCGATCCCGGACGGCTCTTCCTCGAAATGGTCGCGCCGCCGACCGCGCTCGTGATCTTCGGGGGCGGCGATGACGCGCAACCGCTCGCGCGGCTCGCCCACGAACTCGGCTGGGAGGTGACGGTCGCCGATCCGCGCGCCGCCTTCGCGAATGCCACACGCTTTCCGACCGCGCGGGCCCACGTCGTCGGCCCCGCGGACCGGCTCGTGGCCCAGGTCGCGCCCGGACCGGACATGCTCGCGGTGGTCATGACCCATCACTACGTGCACGACGTCCCGATTCTCCGCGACCTGCTCGCGCGCCCCCTCGCCTACCTCGGGCTCCTCGGCCCGAAGAAGCGCGCCGACAAGATCATGGCCGACCTGGAGGCCGCGGCCGGCCGGATGTTCGCGCCCGAACAGCGCGCGCGCCTGCATGCCCCCGTCGGCCTCGATCTGGGCGCGGATTCACCCGAACAAGTCGCGCTCTCGATGCTCGCAGAAATGCAGTCAGTCCTCCACGGCCGCGACGCCAGGCCCCTGCGCGAACGCACCCGCCCGATCCATGAATGAACTGACCAACGGCGATCGCGACGCCGCGCCTGGCGCAGGCGACACGCCCGCATCCGGCCGGCCGTTTCGATTCGGCGTCGCGATCCTGGCCGCAGGCGCCTCCACGCGGATGGGTTTTCCCAAGCAATTGCTCGAGTTCGACGGCAAGCCGCTGCTGGTGCACACCGTCGAGGCCGCGCTGGCCTCCGCGGCTTGGCCGGTGGTCGTCGTGCTCGGCGCGCAGGCGGAGAAGATCCGGCCGGTGCTCGCGCGCTTTCCCGTGCTGGTGACGGAAAACCCCGCCTGGTCGGAAGGGATGGCCGCGTCGATTCGCGCCGGCGTGACGACGCTGCAACAATTCTCCCGCCACCTCGACGCCGCCGTGATCGCGCTCTGCGATCAGCCGGCGTTTTCCGCCGCCACGATCGCGCAGCTCGTCGCCGTCCAGCGGACCACCGGTCGCAGCATCGTTGCGGCGCGCTATGCCGGACGGCATGGTGCGCCCGCCTTGTTTCTCCGCGAACATTTCCCGACGCTGACCGCGCTCACCGGCGAGGAAGGCGCCCGCGCCCTTCTCAACGACCATCCCGCCGGCGTCGCCCCCGTGGACCTCCCGGAGCTGGCGCTCGACCTCGACACGCCGGCCGACGTCGCCGCGGTGCGCACATCGAATCCGCCGTGAAACACAAGCCCGCCCTGCTGTTCTCCGGGTTGCTGCTGGCCACGCCCCTGTGGACGCTGGCCGCTCCCGACAAAAACGCGTTCAAGGCCGAGCTCGTCGCGGTCGAACACGCCTTCAACGCCATGGCGCAGGAAAAAGGACTGCTGCCGGCCTTCGAGCATTTCGCGGCGCCCGATGTCGCCTTCATCGACACCGACCCGCGCCGCTTTCGCGGGCTCGAGGCCGTGCGCCAGCGCATGGGACCCACCCCGCCCGGCACCCGGCTCACGTGGTCGCCGTTGTTCACCGACGTCTCGGACGACGGCACGCTCGGCTACAACTATGGCCGCTTCGAGGCGCACGGCACCGGACCGGACGGCAAGCCGGTCGTGCGCGGGGGATTCTTCCTCTCGATCTGGAAACGCCAGCCGGACGGCTCGTGGAAATACGTCATGGACACCGGCGCACCCGACCGGCCGTCCCCGCCGCCACCACCGTCACCGCCCGGCGCGCCCGCGGCGCCGAAGCCGTAGCCGTCGGGCGGCGGTTCGTCGTTTCGCGTCAGGGCAGCTTCGCTTCGGCGACCTTCTTGGTCTGGGCGGCGCGGTAGGCGTCGAGCGCCGTCTTCGTCGCCGGATCGCTGAGCGCGAGAATCGCCGCCGCGAAAAGCGCCGAGTTGATTGCACCCGGTTTCCCGATCGCGAGCGTGCCGACGGGAATGCCGCCGGGCATCTGCACCATCGAGAGCAACGAATCGAGGCCCTTGAGCGATGCCGATTCCATCGGCACGCCCAGCACGGGGAGCGGCGTGAGCGCGGCGGCCACGCCGGCCAGATGCGCCGCACCGCCGGCCGCCGCGATAATCACCTTGAGCCCGCGGGCCTCGGCGCCGCGGCAATACTCGATCACGATGTCCGGCGTGCGATGCGCGCTGATCGCCCGCTTGTCGTAGGCGATCCCGAGCTGATCCAAGGTCTGTGCGCAGTGCTGCATCACATCCCAATCCGACGTGCTGCCCATGATGATTCCAACGACGGGTGTAGGCATAGGCGAAAATCCATCGACGAATCATTTTGCGCTGTCAGCTTCGAAATCGCCCCATGACGCTCTGCCGTTTCGGTCTGCTCGCCCTCGCCCTCCTGCTCGCGTTGCACTCCCGGGCCGCGGCCAGCGAAATCCCGATTTCCGGCGTCACCCTGCCCGGCATGGAGCCGGTCGACGCCGTGATGACGGCGCTGCTCGCGAAACACGAGTGCCCGGGCGCCCAGCTCGCGGTCACCCGGCACGGCCGCCTCGTGCTCGCGCGCGGCTATGGCTTCGCGGATCGCGACACGCAGGCGAAGGTGCAGCCCGAGTCTCTCTTCCGCATCGCGAGCCTGTCGAAACTGATCACGGCCGCCGCCATCCTCGTGCTGGTCGAACAGGAGAAACTCAGTCTCGACGCCCGGGCCTTCGCCCTGCTGCCCCACCTGCGCCCTCTCCCGGGTGCGACGGTCGACCCGCGACTTGCCGACATCACCATCCGGCACCTCCTCCAGCACACCGGCGGCTGGGATCGCGACGCGAGCGGCGATCCGATGTTCAAGCCACTCGAGATTGCCCGGGCCACGCAGAGCGCCGCACCCGCGAGCGCGGAGGCCATCATCCGGCACCTGCTGGGCCGCCCGCTCGATTTCGCGCCCGGCACGAAATACGCCTATTCAAATTTTGGTTACAACGTCCTCGGCCGGATCATCGAGCAAGTCTCCGGCCGGCCCTACGG
>CAZENI010000050.1:0-3108 GCA_964513055.1 uncultured Opitutus sp. | reverse complement strand
AGGTGCTGGCCCGGGCGGGCGCCAACCGCATGGTGCTCGGCCGCTCGCTTGCCGCCGACCGCGCGGCCGGCGAGGTCACCTACTATCCTCATGCGTCGGCGCTCGAGGCCCCGTCGGTGTTTCCGCCCGCGGGCCGTCGCGTTCCGGCCGCCTATGGCGCCTTCCACCTCGAGGCGATGGATGCGCACGGCGCGTGGGTCGCCCACGCGATCGACTATGTGCGCCTGCTGGCCGCGCTCGACGGCAGCCGGCCGCCGGCCCTGCTCTCGCCCGCCTCCCTCGCGCTGCTCACCGCCCGTCCGGCCCCGCCGGTCTCGGTCGAGACGCCAGCCTACTACGGCCTCGGGATCAACGTGCGCCCGATGAAGGGCGAGACCGGCACGGGGGCCAACTGGTGGCACAGCGGCTCGCTCACCGGCACCATCACCTATCAGGTGCGGCTCGCCGACGGCTGGAGCTGGGCGGCGTTCTTCAACTCCCGGCCGAAAGACAGCCGACCCTTCACCTCCGAGATCGACCGCTCGATCAACGCCGCGCTCCGGGCCCTGCCGGCGCCGGCCGAGGGGGATCTGTTTGCACAGTTCCCGTCGGCCGGAAAATAGCGCGGGGCCGGACGCCCGGAGGTGTCCTCACAACAGCGATACGCCCTTCGGCACGCGCACGACCGTCGTGCCGGCGATCTTGTCGTGCCAGGATTGCTTCTCGTCGTCGAACGCGACCCAGATGAAGCCCAGTCCGGCGACAGCCAGCGAAAGGAAACAGCCGAGCGCCCGCACGATCGCCGTCGCCCAGTCGAGCTCGCGATGGTCGACGCGCACGACCTTCAGGCCGCACACGATGCCGCCGATGGTCGTGCCCTTGTGCTTCCACATCACCGCCGCG
The DNA here is from genome assembly GCA_964513055.1 of uncultured Opitutus sp. Taxonomy (GTDB): domain Bacteria; phylum Verrucomicrobiota; class Verrucomicrobiia; order Opitutales; family Opitutaceae; genus ER46. The sequence goes on along the minus strand of CAZENI010000050.1, from coordinate 2,226 downwards.
TAAATCGCCAGCGCCAGCAGCACGCCGCCCGGCCCATGGTTGAACTGCAGGAACCGCGGCAGCAGTCCCGACGTGAATCCGACCACCATGCCGATCAGCACGCCGTCGATCGCCATCGCGGCGAGCCGCAGGAAAAAGCCCACCCGCGGCAGCGCGGCCGTCGCCAGCACCGGCGTCCGCGAAGCGAGCGGCCGCGGCGCGGGCGCCGGCGGCGGCGGCACGGCGGCGGACGGCGGCACCGCACCGATCGGCGGCGGCGCTTCACCCAGGCCGCCGGCGACAAAGCCGGAGGCGGCGGCCGGAGTATCCGGAATCCCACTGCCGCTCGCGCCCGAGAAGCCCGCGCTCATGGTCGGCGCAGCGGAGGCCGGCAGCGGATCCACCACGGTGAGAGGAGCGACCGACGGCACCGGCGGCGGCATGAAATCCGGCGGCGGCATCGCGGCCCCGCCGTCGGTGGACGGCCCGGCGGGCACCGGCGCCTTTTCCCGCTTCATCGTCTGCAGGACCGTGTAGACGACCACGCCGAGGCCGAGCCAGCTCAGCAGCTTGTAGAGGAGGAATGAACCCCAGACGGTGTAGAGCAGCATCACGATCACGCCGCCGATGAACACCGCGAACACCGGATGGCTGAGCGGGCCGTCGCCGAAGAACTTGGTGAAACGCCGGCCGATCCACGCGAGCATGACCGCCTTGCCGAACAACCCGGCAAGAAAGAGCCCCGCGCCCACGAAGGGCACCAGCAGCGCACCGATCACCGTGACGGCCAGCAGAATCGTGACCACCGGCGTAAGCAGCACCGTCAGCACCGACGCGAGCACGGACGTGCCCGGCTTCGTCTCGAGCGTGATCGCGCACTTCTCGATGCCACGGCCGAACAGCAGCCCGAGCAGCAGGTAGAAGGCGAAGAACGAAAACGCGATGCCCCAGGCCCAGCCGAGGTGGGGTCCGAAGCCGAGGAGCCGGCCCTTGAGCGCGCACTCCTTCACCCACGCGACTAGCCAGTCGAGATTGGCGAAGCCGCCCAGCAGGGGGACGTTCACCTCGTTGCCGTGCACCACGGCCGAGGGATCTTTCGTGAGCTTGCCGCCGACGATCACGACGTCGCCGCCGATCTCAGCCTTGGGCCCAAGGTGCAGATTGCCGAGCACCGCGACCGCTTCGCCGCCGACCTTGCCATTGATCGTGCTGCCACCGAGCACGCTGACGGCCTCGCCCTTGACCTCGCCCTCGACGGTGAGGCGCCCGAGGACGGCAACCGCCGCGCCGCCGACCTTCGAGTCCGGGCCGACCCGCGTGTCGCCAAAGACCGACACCGCATCGGAAGTGACGTCGCCTTCGACGTTGGTCGAACCGAAGATCGAGACCGCTTCGTGCATCGAGCTGCCGCGCGACACGGTGTGATCGCCGAGGGGAAACTCGCCGCCGCCGCCGCGATTGCGATTCCGGTTGGAGGGGCGGCGGCTGGCGGGCTCGTTCGCCTCGGCGCCAGCGCCGGCGGGGAGATCGAGGCGGCGGAGGCCGCCCTTCTTCCCGGCCGGGGCCGGCGTGCCCTCGACGGCGGGCGAGCCGTCGGCGGGCGCGGGTGCCGCCTCTGGCGACGGCGGCGGCGGCGTCTCGGCAGCCGCAGCCGCCGGAGTGCCGGGCGCGGCCGGCACGGGAGGCGGCGTGGGTTTATCCGCGACCGGCGGCGTGTCCTGCGCCTGGACGGCGAGCGTCAGGGCGAGGAACAGACCGGCGAGGCGGCGGGTGAAGCGGGAGCGAAACAAGGTATTCATGGAACGGAGGCGCCGATGAAGCAGGGCGCGCAGGTGGGGTGGTTAGCGTTGAACGTAGAGCGCCTTGTAAGCGGCGGCGCCGAGGCCGAAGAGCGCCACATACATCGCGGCGACGAACGCCAGGCCGCCGTAAAGCCACAGCGGCGGGATGTTGCGGAGCATGATGTCGAAGAAGCCCGTGACGGCGTGGACGACCGCGAGGCCGCTCTCCATCCAGGCAAAGGGTTGGGCGAAGGCCGCGCGGAACTGCGCGGTGTCAAAACCGGCCGCGACCCACACGCCGCCCATCAGCACGATCTTGACGACGCCGAGGAGCAGCACGAGGAGGGCGGCGCGGGCCGGCAGCGGCCAGTGCACGAAGCTCTTGCGCCACCACGGCAGCGCCGCGCGGCGGGCGATCTCGGCGAAGACGCGGTCCTCGAGCGAGCGCGGGGCGCGGCGCGGCGGC
>CAZENI010000049.1:0-26449 GCA_964513055.1 uncultured Opitutus sp. | reverse complement strand
GCGCTCGTCGGCCACGATGAGGCGTTGCGCTGCTATGCCTGGGGCCACCTGCACGAGGAGGGCCGCTGGGAAGTGACCACCGTGCTCGCGATTCCGCCCGTGGTTTCCGCGCGCTCCGCGGTGCTCGCGGCCTTCGTCGCGCGCGTGAAAACATGCGAGCACGACCAGGCGGCCGGCGGGGAAGGGTAGGGAGGCGGGCCGCCGGGCCCTGCCTCACAGCTTGGCTTTGATCGCCGCGATCGCGGCCCGATATTCCTCGTCGCTCAACAGTCGCTTCTCGGACGGAAACATCTCGAACGGCGCGCCCCATTTGGCACCGCCCTCGTATTTCGGCACGAGATGCATGTGCAGGTGCGGCAGTTTGTCGGAATACGCCCCGTAGTTGATCTTGTTCGGGTTGAAGGCCCGCTTCATCGCCTTGGCGGCCCGCGCGACATCCTGCATGAAGAGCGTGAGCTCGGAGTCGGTCAGCTCGAACAGCTCGTTCACGTGCGCCCGATACGCGACGACACAGCGTCCCGGGTGCGTCTGCTCCTTGAACAGATAGAGCGTGGAAACCTGCAGCGGCCCGATCTCAATCATCAGGTCGTGCAGCCGTTGATCTTTGCGGCAATAGAGACAGTCGGGTAATTCGCTCATGCGCGGGCGAGCGTGCGGCTGGTCCGGTTCGCCGTCGATGGTGAATTCGGATCGGCGGTGGCGCGGCGCACCGGCGGTCGTCGGCTGCATGCTCCGGAGCCAGCTTGCAGGCCGCGTCATCCTCCGCCTACCTCAACCCCTCTCCCGCGTGTCCACTGCCGCCGATTCCTCCTCCGTCGATCCCTACGAGCCGCGTCCCACGTTTCTGCAGCGGCACAAGGAGGCCGTGGCCGCCGCCGTCGTGTTTGCGCTGACCGTGGTCCTCACGGTGGCGGCGTTCCCGCCGTATCGCGCGCCGGAGTTCGCCTATGCGATGCTCGTGCCCGGCATCTACTGGGCCTACACGCGGCCGCGCTTCAAGGTCTTCGCCGGCACGCTGCTGGCCGCCCAGGCCGTCGCGTGGACGATCGTGCTCGGGTGGCTGCACCACGTGACCTGGGGCGGGCTGCTGCTGCTCGGTCCGTTTGTCGGCGCGTGGGTGGGCACCTGGTTTCTCGCCGCGTGGTGGACGCTCCCGCGCATCATCGGGCGGCCGACATTGACGCGCTTGTTTGTCGTGCTGGGCCTCGCGGGCGCGTGGGTGCTGATCGAATGGACGCGCACGTGGCTCCTCGGCGGTTTCCCTTGGCTGCCGCTCGCGGCGAGCCAGTGGGAGCGCGGCAGCATCCTGCAGATCGCCGCCTACACCGGCGCGTATGGCGTCTCGTTCGTGCTGGTGATGATGAACCTCGGCTTCGGCGCCTACGCACACCGGCTCTTCCGCGAAGGCGCGACCGGCCTGAACAAGCGCAGCCAGGAGTTCTTCCTCGCGCTGTTCCTGCTACTCGCGTGCGTGTGCGTGCATCTCGTCGAGTCGATGAACCGGGGCGGGTTCAACCGCTCGCTCGCCCGCATCGCCTTCGTGCAGCCCTACATTCCGCAGGACGTGAAATGGGATCCCGCGCGGGCCCCGGCGATCCTCGAGGTGCTCTCGCAGACCACGCTCGAGGCGGCGAAGACGCGGCCGGACCTGATCGTGTGGCCGGAGGCGGTCACGCCGCTGGCCGTGCGCGGGGACGAGACGGCGCGCGCCTTCGTCGAGGCGCTCGTGAAACGCGCCAACGTCCCGCTGCTGCTGGGGTCGATCGCGATTGAAAATCCGAATACGCCTCGCGAGCAGGGCTTCAACGGGGCCTTCCTGGTGACGCCCGAGGGCGGCTTGGCGAAGAGCTATTACGCGAAGCGCAAGCTCGTGCCCTTCGGCGAATTCGTGCCGCTGCGGCCCCTCCTCGGGTGGCTCGACAAGTTCGTGCCGCTCCCGTGGGACTTTGCCGCGGGCGAGGACTCCGCGCCCATGCTGCTGACCCTGCGCGGGCAGCCCGTCGTCTTCGGCCCGCTGATTTGCTACGAGGATGTGTATCCCCATCTCGCGCGCGAGAGCACGCTCGGCGGCGCCGCGGTCCTCGCCGTGCTCACCAACAACGGCTGGTTCGGCGAGGGCGGGGCGGCTTATCAGCACGCCGCGCACTCGGTCCTGCGTGCGGTCGAGACGCGCCGCCCGGTCCTGCGGTGCGGCAATGGCGGCTGGAGCGGCTGGATTGACGAGTTCGGCGCCGTCCGTAACTCGCTGGCGAACGAGGCCGGCTCGATCTACTACCGCGGCACCCGCGTGATCGAGGTGAGCCGCGACGCCCGCTGGATCGATCGTCACAGCGCCTACACGCGCTATGGCGACTGGTTCGTCCTCGTCGCCGCGACGCTCGTGATGTTCAGCTTTGCGCTGTTGAAAATGGCCGAGACGCCCGCGCCGAAACCGCTCGCGCAGGAGTAGCAAGGACGAGCGCCGCGCCGGAAACGGGCCGTCGGCGGGTCGCGGTGCCAGACTGTCAGATAGGAAGGGCGGTTGCGCCACCCCGGGGGCGGTCTACGCGTGAGCACGGTGACGGATCGCGTCACCGCCCCCTTCTCCCCTTCTGCCCCTGTCCCCGGCGCTCGCTCCCTGCGGTTCGCGCGTGCCCGGTGCGCCCCCTTCCGCCGTTTTGACCAAGCTGTAACCCCCAAGACTACCATGAAAAATCCCCGACTGCCTCGACTCACCCTGCTGGGTTGCGCGTTCCTCGTGGCCGGCCCGGCATTCGCGCAGACCGCACCCAACGCGGCGACACCCGCCCAGATTGCGAAATACGACGCCAACAAGAACGGTCGCCTCGATCCCGCCGAGCTCGCCGCCCTGCAGGCGGACGAGGCCCGCGCCGGCGCCGCGGCGTCCAACGCGGGCGTCGCCTCCTCCGAAGCGATTCAGCTCACGCCGTTCCAGGTCACCACGAGCCGCGACTCGGGTTACTTCGCCGAGAACACCCTCGCCGGCAGCCGCCTCAACACCAACCTCGCCGATCTTGCCGCCTCGATCACCGTCGTCACCAAGCAGCAGATGGACGACACCGCGTCGCTGGATATCAACGACGTGTTCAAATACGAGGCGAGCACCGAGGGCTCGAGCACGTATACGCCGTCCATCGTCGATCGCGGCACGGCGAAGGACACCGTCGCCGGCTACACCTTCGGCAACAACGGCGACACCACCACCAACGCGCAGTCGAACCGCGTGCGCGGCCTCGCGGCGCCCGATGCCGCCATCAATAATTTCCCGACCAACAACCGCATCCCGTTCGACTCCTACAACACCCAGTCGGTCGAGATCACCCGCGGCCCCAACTCGCTGCTCTTCGGCCTCGGCAGCCCGTCCGGCATCGTCAACCAGACCTCCGCGCAGGCCGCGCTCAACCGCAACACCGGACAGGTCACCGTGCGCACCGACCAGGTCGGCTCGATCCGCACCTCGCTCTCGCTCAACCGCTCGCTGATCAAGGACAAGCTCTCGGTCTACGGCGCGCTGCTCTACAACAACCAGCAGTTCGAACGGAAACCCTCCCGGGATCTCACGCGCCGCCAGTATGGCGCCATCACCTACAAGCCCTTCCGCAAAACGACGCTGCGCGGCTTCGCGGAAAACTACGAGAACGACGCCAACCGCCCGAATTCGCTCACCCCGCGTGATTTCGTCACCGGCTGGTTCCAGGCCGGCCGCCCCGCCTACGACCCGACCACGCGCATGATCACCGTGCTCGACACCGGCCGCCGCGTCGGCCCCTACGTGATCAACGCCAACTCCCCGGGCTACGTCGCGACCGTCAACACCATCCTCGGCGCGGGCGCCCCGAGCACCCTGAACAACCCGCTCTTCGTCCCGGGCATCCAGTTTGAAGATACGGCGCGCCCCCTGCGCCTGATCGACGGCGGCCAGTCGATCGCGTTCTTCCAGCGCAATCCCGTCGTCGCCGGCGTCAACTACCCGCTCGCCCAGACCAATCCCGCCACGCCCACCGTCGCCCTCGCCACCCTCTGGCCCGCCGGCGATCCCCGTTACTTGATCGCCGACCGCCAGTGGTCCTCCTCGATCAACCTGCCGGTGGCCACCACCACCATCAACGGGCGCACCTTCACCTACGGCAGCTACCAGCTCCCCGGTGTGACCAATCGCTCGATCTACGACTGGACGAAATACAATCACCTCCAGACGAATTTCGGCCAGTCGCGCGCGGGGAACTACAACCTCGAACTCGAGCAGGAAATCCTCCCGAACCTTCACTTCAGCGCCGGCTGGCTGCGGCAGGACATCGACGGCGTCGACAACTACACGATGAACCAGCTCACCGGTGCCACGATCCAGATCGACACCAACCAGAAGCGCATCGACGGCACCGCGAATCCCTACTTCGGCCTGCCGTTCGTCTCGGAAGGCGTCGGCGGCGGTCTCGACACCTTCTATTCGCCTCAGACCGACGACAACTACCGCGCGATGCTCGCTTACGAACTCGATCTCACGAAGCAGAGCCGCTGGCTGAGCTGGATGGGCCGGCATCGCCTGCTCGCCCTCTGGTCCGAGCAGAATATCAACCGCGCGGTCGAGCGCTGGCGCAACGGCTTCGTCGACGGCGACGCCGATGCGCGCCTCCGCTACGTCACCAATCTCAACCTGCCCGGCCAGCAGCAGGCCCTCAGCACCGCGCTGATGCGCAAGTATTACATGGCCCGCCCCGGCGGGGCGCAGGGCGTGTCGACCCAGTCCGCCGGCTTCTACGGCAACCAGGGCTGGGACCGGCCCTTCACCTCGCAGATTCAGGTCTACAACTACGCCACCGGCCAGTTCCAGAACGACAGCATCACCGAGCAGACCCTCTTCTCCAGCGCCGGCAGCTTCCGCACCCGCCGCGAGGTGGAGAGCTGGAGCCTCGCCGCCCAGAGCTACATCTGGGGCGACCGCCTGATCGCCACGCTCGGCTGGCGCCACGACGACTACCGCGCGCGCGTCACGACCGCGGGCGCTATCACCGACGTCAACGGCCGCGTGACCGAAGTCGCGTTACCCAACGACCGCCTCTTCCTCAACAACTCGACCGGCCTCATCAACCGCGATCTCGTGATGAGCCGCTGGGGCCGCTGGGATGCACTCGAGGGCGACACCAAGACCGTTGGCGCGGCGTTCCGCCCGCTCAAGGGACTGGGCTTCGTCCAGCGCGTCGGCGGCGGCAGCGATTCGCTGGCCTCGGAATTCCTCAACGGTCTGACTTTCTACTACAACAAATCCGACAACTTCAATCCGCCCGCGACCTACCAGACCGACTACTTCTTCAAGCCGCTCCCCAAGCCGACCGGCAAGACCAAGGAAACCGGCATCGGCTTCAACGTGCTCAAGAACAAGCTCGTCGTCCGCCTCAACTGGTATGAGACCGAGAGCCAGAACGAGCGCACCGGCGCGGCGAGCACGCTCCTCACGCGTCTGGCCTATTCGGATACGACCACGGGCATCCCCTGGGCCAGCGCCGTGCAACGCATCCGCAATGGCATCGCTGCCGGCCGCACCCTCCAGCAGATCATCGCCACGCCCAACTGGAACACCGATGCCGTGAACAATGTGGCCGACGCCGCCAACCAGCAGAAAATCTACGACCTGATTCAACTGCCGCTGAATTACTACAGCGGCCTCAGCTCCGGCGCGACGCAGGACAGCAAGTCGAAGGGCATGGAGGTGCAGGTCACCTTCAACCCCACGAACAACTGGACGATGAAGGTCACCGGCAGCACGCAGCAGAGCACTTACACGAACATCGCGCCCCAATACGATGCCTGGCTCGCCGAGCGCCTGCCGAAGTGGACGACAAGTGCGGCGCCAGAGATCCCCGACTTCGTCGATCCCACGACCAGCCGCCGCTGGTCGCTGCGGAATTTCTGGACCGGCTACGGCTACACCGGCGTGGCCCAGGTCGAGAACACCGACGGCAACACCAGCGCCCAGGCCTATTTCAACAACGTCGTGCAGTCCCAGGTCGCCCTCGCCAAGGCCCTTGAGGGCGCGCGTTCTCCTCTTGAGCGCAAGTATCACGGCACGTTCCTCACCAACTACTCCTTCCGCGAAGGCCTGCTGAAGGGCTTCTCGGTCGGCGGTGCCCAGCGCTGGGAGTCGCGCGCCGCCATCGGCTTCTTCGGCAAGGTCGGCGACCCGATCAACTCGCCCACCGTGATCAACCTCAACGACGTCACGCGTCCGGTCTACGACAGCGGCAACTTCTACACCGATCTCTGGTTCGCATTCTCCACGAAGCTCGACCGCGACAAGGTCGGCCTCAAGGTCCAGATCAACGTCAACAACGCCCTCGAGGACGGCCGCCTGATGCCGACCCAGGTGAACTTCGACGGCACGCCCTGGGCCTACCGCATCATCGATCCGCGCCAGGTGATTCTGACGGCGACGTTCAGCTTCTGAGCGGTCTCGCGGTTCGCCGGACTTTCGAGCTCCCTCCTCGCGGAGGGAGCTTTTTTCTGGGCGGACCACGCTGCTCCGCGCGGCGCGGAAATGCCTCGAACTGCCTCCGCCCGTCCCGCCACTCTCGCTCATCCCGATGGCACCCCGTCCACCCGCGCAATCGTTCCCCGCCTGGATGCCGTGGGTGATCGTCTGCGCCGTGGCGCTCGCCTACGGCAACAGCCTTCGCGCGCCCTTCCTCTTCGACGACGCGGGCGCGATCGAGCACAACCCCACGATTCGGCGCCTGGCGTCGCTCGACGTGCTGAAGCCGCCGGCCGACGGCAGCACCACCACCGGCCGCCCGCTCGTCAACTTGTCCTTCGCGCTCAACTACGCGCTCGGCGGCCTCCGCGTCGAAGGGTATCACGCGACCAACGTCGCGCTCCACGCGCTCGCCGCGCTCGCGCTCTTCGGTCTCGCGCGGCGCACGCTCCGGCGGCCCCTGCTGCCGGCGCGCCTGCGGGTAGCCGCGCCTCCGCTCGCTTTCCTAATCGCCCTGCTCTGGGCGCTGCATCCGCTGCAGACCGAGACGGTGGTTTGCGTCGCGCAGCGGACCGAGTTGCTCTGCGGACTCTTCTTTCTGCTGACGCTCTACGCCCTCGCACGGGCCGCGGACGAGGGACCGGCGGCGGGGCGGTGGCGCGCGGCCTCGGTTGCCGCGTGTATCCTGGGCATGGGGACGAAGGAGGTCATGGTGACCGCGCCCGTCCTCGCGTTCCTCTACGACCGGACGTTCCTCGCGGGCACATTTGCGGGCGCCTGGAACCGTCGGCGTGGCTACTATGTGGCGCTCGCGGCGACGTGGCTCCCGCTGGCCTGGCTCGTGGCTCAGGGCGGGGGCGCCCGCGGCGTCGCGGCGGGCTTCGGGCTTGGCATCTCGTCGTGGGACTATCTGCTCACGCAGTCCGTGGCCTTGGTCCGCTATCTCCGCCTCGTGGTCTGGCCGGACCCGCTCGTGCTCGATTACGGCACGGCGATCGTGCGCTCGCTCTCGGCGGTCTGGTGGCAGGGCGGCGTGATTCTCCTTCTGCTGGCGGGCACGGGCTGGGCGTTGCGCCGCCGTCCGGCCGCGGGATTTTGCGGCGCGTGGTTCTTCGTGATCCTTGCTCCGAGCTCGAGCGTGGTGCCCCTCGTGACGCAGACGATCGCTGAGCATCGCATGTATCTCCCGCTCGCTGGCCTGCTCGCGCTGGCCGTGCCTGCCGCCCATCTCTGGCTTGGGCGGAGCGTGGTCGGGTGGGGCGGCGCGCTCGCGCTCGTCTGGGCCGGGGTGACGCACGCCCGCAACTCCGACTACCGCGACGCCCTCGTCATCTGGAGCGACAACGTCCGGCACCATCCGGCCAGCGCGCGCGCGCAACACAACCTCGCCTGGACGCTGCAGCAGCGCGGTCGGAGCGATGAGGCCAACACCCACTTCGACCACGCCGTCCGGCTGGATCCGCGGTATGTGACCGGCCACTACAGCCGCGGTGTGGCCTTGCTCGAGCAGGGGCGGCCGGCCGACGCCGTGGCCCCGTTGTCCCGGGCGGTGGAACTCGCGCCCGGCCACGCCGACGCGCACCTGAATCTCGGCAATGCCCTCCTGCGGCTGCGCCGCGCCGGCGAGGCGATTGCGCACTACGAGCGTGCGCTCGCGTTCCGGCCCGCTGCGGACGCCCACTACAATCTGGGCGTGGCGATGGCCGAGGCCGGGCGGCGCGACGAGGCCGGGCGCGAGTTTCGCCGGGCGCTGGAATTGGATCCGGCGCTGGTCGTCGCCACCCGCCAGCTCGCCCGGCTCGCGGAGCAGGCTGGCGATGCCGGCGCCGCGGAGCGGCTCTACGGCGACGTCCTGCGCCGCGAGCCGGACGATCTCGAGGCGCACCGCCGTCTCGGTCTGTTGCACGCGCGTAGCGATCGCCCGGGCACGGCCGCGGAGCATTTTCGCGCCGTGCTCCGGCGGCAGCCGGACGACGTCGAGGCCCGGGCCAATCTCGGCAACGTCCTGCTCATGCTCGGCCAGGCGCGCGAGGCGATCGCGCTCTACGAAGCCGTGCTCCGCGTCCGGCCCGACGACGCCCGCATCCGCGAGAATCTCCGGATCGCGCGCGAGTTGGCGCGCTGAGGTTTCGTTCTCCTGTGTTGCCCCGTTGCGCCCGGGCGCTGCGGCGATGAGCTTTTCCTTGTTTGCCGTTCCGCCTTCGGACGAACTCTCCGCGCGGATCGTCCGCGCCATGCCCGAACCCCGTTTCCAACTTCTCTTCCCCGAAACGTGGCCGCGCGCCGCGCTCGCCGGCGCCGTGCTCCTGCTCGCGACGCTGATCGCCTGGCACGGCACACTCGGCGCGCCCTTCGTCTTCGACGATCTGCCGGGCATCGTGCGCAACCCGTCGCTCCGGCAATGGTGGCCGCCCGGCGACGCGCTGCTGCCGGCGCAGGCGACGGGCACGGGCGTGGTGGGCCGCCCGGTGGTCAATCTGTCCCTGGCCCTCAACTACGCCGTGGGCGGGCTCGATGTCCGCGGCTACCATGTCGTCAACTGGCTCATTCACGCCGCCGCGGGCTTCCTGCTGTTCGCCCTGCTCGAGCGCCTGTTCCGGCGGCCACCCCTGCGGCCGCGGTTCGGTTCGGTCGCGTTTCCGTTGTCGCTCGGGGCGGCGTTGCTCTGGACGCTGCATCCGTTGCAGACGGAGGCGGTCACCTGCGTGATCCAGCGCGCCGAATCGCTGGCCGGTTTCTTCCAGCTTCTCACGCTGTATGCGTTCGTGCGCGCGGCCGAGGAGGACGGGGCGCGCCGGCGCTGGTCCTGCCTCGCGGTCGTGGCGTGTGCGCTGGGCGTGGCGACGAAGGAGAGTGTCGTGACGGCCCCGGTGCTGGCGTGGTTGTTCGACCGGACGTTTTACGCGGGTGGCTGGCGCGAGGCGTGGCGGCGGCGGCGCGCGCTGCACCTGGCGCTCGCGGCGACGTGGTTGCCCCTGGCCTGGCTGGTGGCGCGCAGCGGCGGGCGGGGCGGCACCGCCGGCTTCGACGTGGGCGTGAGCGTGTGGGATTATCTCCTGACCCAGGCCCGCGCCATCGTGCTCTACTTGAGGCTCACGGTGTGGCCGGACCCGCTCGTGCTCGACTACGGCCAGGGCCTCGTGCGGCATCCGGCCGAGGTGTGGCCGCAGCTCCTGCTGGTCGTCACGCTCGCGGCGCTGACCGCGGTGGTGCTCGTGCGCCGGCCGGTGCTCGGGCTCGCGGGGGCGTGGTTCTTCGTCACCCTGGCGCCGAGTTCGAGCTTCGTCCCGCTCGCGACCCAGACCATGGCGGAGCACCGGATGTATCTGCCGCTGGCCGCCGTCGCGGTCACCGCCGCCGCGGGCGCGTTCCGGCTCGGCGGCCGGCGGGGGCTGGTCGCGGTGTTCGGCCTGGCGCTCGTCGCCGGCGCCGGGACCCTGCGGCGCAACGCCGACTACGAGAGCGCGCTCACCCTCTGGGGCGACACCGTGGCGCACGCCCCCGCGAATCCGCGCGCCCACTACCATCTGGCCAACGCCCTCTCGGCCGCCGGCCGCGCGGCGGACGCCGTCGCACACTACGAGACGGCGCTGCGCCTGGAGCCCGCTTATGCCGCCGCGCATTACAACCTCGCCGGGGCGCTCCTCCAACTCGGGCGCGCGGAGGCGGCGGTGGGCCACTACGAGGCGGCCCTGCGCCTCGAGCCCGGTTCCGCCGACACACACGTGAACCTGGCCGCGGCCCTCATCCGGCTCGGGCGCGGCGCGGATGCGGTGCGTCACTACGAGGCCGCCGGGCGTTCCGGCCTGCTGGCGGCGGAGGAGCAGTTGCGCTTCGGCCGCGCGCTCGCCGAGATCGGGCGGCTCGACGATGCGCTCGCGCGCTTGCGGGAGGCCCAGCGCCTCAATCCCAAGCACGCCGAGACGCGCGTCGTGATCGGCATGGTGCTGTCCGCGGCGGGCCGGGCGGCGGAGGCGTTGGCGCATTTCACCGACGCGGTTGTGCTCGATCCGGAGGATGCCGGCGCCCGCGCGGCGCTGGGCGACGCCCTGCTCGAGACGGACCGCCCCGCCGAGGCGCTCTCCCATTACGAGGCCGCGCTTCGCCTCCGGCCCGGGCAGGCCGCGCCGTTGCACACCAGCCTCGGCAACGCTCTGATCCGCCTCGGCCGCATCGCCGATGCGATCGGCCACTACGAGGAGGCGTTGCGCCTGAATCCCGCCGATGCCGAGGCGCGCGCCAATCTCGCCTCCGTGCGCGCCGCCGCGCAGCGGCGCGGACTCCTCAAGCACTGACTGGCTTGCCGGCGCTCGCCGGCGTCGAGTGCTGCTCTGCGTCCGCATCCCGACTGTCAGGCGGGGGCAGTGGTTGCTGCCCCGGCGGACGGCGCTACGCCCTTGGGTGCCTTCGTTCGCCCGGCCTTCCGCCGGCGGACGCCCCCTCCCCAAGCTGACCGGCCAGGTCCGGTCGCCCCTGCCGTTTCGACCACCCCTGACTCCCCGTCCCGACGTATCGTCATGACTTCCTCCACCCCATTGTCCTTCCCCCTGCGGCACCTGGTTCTGCCACTGTGTGCCCTCACCGTCGCTCATCCCCTTTGGGCGCAATCGACCTCCGCTCCGACCAGCGCCGCCCAGGAGGCGCGCACGCTCGCCCGCTACGACGTCAACAAGAACGGCCGCCTCGATCCCGAGGAACTCGCGGCCCAGCGCGCTGACGAGGCACGCGTCGCCCAAGCGGCCGCACCGGCCACGCCCTCGACCGCTCCGGCGCAGGGCAACGTGATCGAGCTCGCTCCGTTCGAGGTCAGCGCCGGCACCGAGCGCGGCTACTCGGCCTCAAACACCCTCGCAGGCACCCGCATGAATTCGCGGCTCGAGGATCTGGCGGGCTCGATCTCCGTCGTCACCAAGCAGCAGCTCGAGGACACGGCCGCCCTCGATATCAACGACATCTTCCTCTACGAAATCGGCACCGAGGGCACGGGGCAGTTCACCGACCTGACCAACGACGGCCGCGGCGATTACGACAACGTCGCCGGCAATCCCACCGGCGCCAACCGCATGCGCGGCCTCAGTGCCGCGACCATCGCAGTCGGCGGCTTCACCGCCAGCAGCACGATCCCGATCGACACCTACAACGTCGACGCCGTCGAGATCGCGCGCGGCCCGAACTCCAGCCTCGCCGGCCTCAGTGAAGGCGGCGGCACCGTGAATCTCGTCACCAGCCGCGGCAATCTCTCCCGCGAGGTCACGACGCTCGTCGGCCGCATCGACAGCTACGGCGGCTTCCGCGCCAGCATCGATCTCAACCGGCCGCTGATTAAGGACAAACTCGCGCTCCGCTTCTCTGCGGTGTATAACGAAATCGGTTACATCCGGAAGCCCTCAGTCGAGCGCAACAACCGCCAGCAGCTCTCGTTCACCGCGCGCCCGTTCACGAAGACGACCGTCAGCGCCTCCATCGAACGCTTCTCGCAGTTCGCCCAGCGCGCCAACTCAATCACCCCGCGCGACGCGGTCGCCCCGTGGGTCGCCGCCGGCAGCCCGACCTACGATCCGATTTCCCGCACGTATCAGGTCCGCGGTATCCGCTCGGCGCCGATCACCAACATCAACCAGCTTCCCGCCAGCCTCTCCACCATCGGCAGCTCCAACGTCCGCATCGGCCAATACATCGACGACGGCGCGATCCAGTTTCACATCCGCGGCCAGGCGCCCAACAACACGATCCTCGGCACCACCACCGGCCTGACGCAGGTCGTGCAGAGCAGCGGCATCAACGCCGCCGGCCCGCTCTACAAGGTCGTCGGCACCACCAACCGGAACTTCTACGATTGGGAGGAGATCAACCTCGCGGCGTCCGGCTATGCGACCGGCCGCGCCACGATTATGAACGCGAGCATCGACCAGAGCCTCCTCAACACCCGCCGCAATCGCACCGATGTGCAGTTCGCCTGGCGCCGGGAGGATCAGAAGGACTACCGCCGCCAGCACATCGGCCAGTTGGACGGCGTCGGCACGACGGTGTTGATCGACGCGACGGAGCGTCACCTCGACGGCTCGCCGAATCCCTTCGTCGGCCGGCCCTACATCGGCGGCGTGCAACCGCAGGCCTTTCACCGGCCCGTCTTCAACGACAACTACCGCGCCCAGATCGCGCACCAGCTCGACCTGCGTCGCGAGCCGAATCTGCTGAAGTGGATCGGCCTCCACCGCGCCATCGCTTACGGCGAACACGTCACGAATTTCGAGACCGGCAGCGGCTACCGCTACCGCGACATGGTGACCGACAACCTCGCGCTCAATCCTGCCGCCGCCCCCGGCGCCAGCCGCGTGCGGAATGAATCCAGCACGTTCGCGCGCTACTACATGGGCGATGCGGTCGGCGGGAACATCGACTACGCGAACTCCGGCGCGGCCAAGCCGTTCGGCGTGTTCCCCGTGCGCTTCCTCGATGCCACCTCCACCGCCTGGCGGACCGAGCAGGCCACGATCGAGGAGAAGTATTTCGCGCTCAATGCGCAGAAGCGGAAAACGAACACCCAGGGCTTCACCCTGCAGAGCTACGTGCTGGCCGATCACATCGTCGCAACCTTCGGCCGGCGCGAGGATCGCGTTTTCACCAGCCAGCAGCTTCCGATTCCAAACCTCGCCGACGGCTTTCCCGATGTTTCCCTTCTCGACAACCAGCATCACTTCGGCCGCGACAAGAAATGGCGCTCGGGCGAGACCGACACCAAGGGCGTCGTCGCGCGCCCGTTCCGCTCGCTCGGCTTCCTGCAGAACGACAGCCGCACCGGCCTCGCCAAAGTGATCGCCGACGGCGTCCGCGGCCTCGGCTTCCACTACAACCAGTCCAACTCCTTCCGGCCCGCGGATGTCGCCTACAATGTCTACCTCGGCGAACTCGCGAATCCGCGCGCCGAGACCAAGGAATACGGCTTCAGCCTGAACCTGTTCGACAACCGTTTCTTCATGCGCCTCACGCACCAGGAGACGATGCAGATCGACAAGCGCGGCGGCACCGGCGTGCTCGGCACGCGCGCGGTCAGCATCGACTTCCAGATTCCGGGCCAGAACCAGAACTTCGATCTCTATGAGTCCGCCACGAACTGGGCGCAGCAGCGGAATCCGTCGCTGACGCTGGAGCAGGCGCAGGCGCAGGCCGCGAAGGACATCGGGTTTTCGCTGGAGCACATCGCCGCGTTCGACGGCAAGTCGATCAACGACTCGAGCAACTCGCTGTCGCGCGGCTGGGAACTCGAGCTGCAGTTCAACCCGACCCGCAACTGGACGATGAAGGTCACCGGCAACCAGCAGGAGGCGATCGACTCCGGTGTGTCTGTCCACATCCAGCGCTACATCGACGAGCGCCTGCCGATCTGGACGACCATCCGGAATCCGGCCGGAAACCTCTGGTGGACGACGGCTGAGTCCGGCGGCATTCCCGCGAATTACTATTTCCAAAACGTGCGGACGCCGCTCGATCTGGCGATCACCACGCAGGGAAAGAAGAAGCCGCAGACGCGCGAATACTCGTTCAACGTGATCACCAACTACCGGCTGGCCGGCATCGCGGGCGACCGGAAATGGCTCCGGAACATGGATGTCGGCGGCTCGTGGCGCTGGGCCAGCAAGGGTGCCATCGGCTATCTCGCCGGCACCCCGGACTCGGACGGCGTCGTGCGCAGCCTCGACCGCAACAAGCCGGTCTACGACTCGGCGCAGAGCAGCATCGATCTCTCGCTGAGCTACCGCACGCGCCTGTTCAAAGACCGCATCGGGGCGCGCTTCCAGCTCAACGTCCGCAACGTGACCGAGAACGGCTCGCTGCGCGGCGTGGCGGTGAATCCGGACGGCCAATACTGGCAGTATCGCATCATCGACCCCCGCCAGTTCATCCTCACGACGACGTTCAACCTCTGATCGAAGGTGGAGCGGCTTGACCCCAAGCCGCTGGTTGGGGGCGCGTGCGAACCTGCTGAAAGCGGGTTGGGGACCACCCGCTCCACCTCTGCCAGCATTTCTTTCTAGCGGCGTGCGAGTGCTGACTTAGCCTGCCCCTGCATGACTCCGCGTCACCCCGCGTCCGATCTCGTCGCCTTCGCCACCGCGCTGCTCATGCGTGTCGGTCTCGATGCGGAGAAGGCTGCGGCGGTCGCCGAGATTCTCGTCGAGGGAGATCTGCTCGGGCACACCACGCACGGCCTGGCGCTGCTGCCCGCTTATTTGGCCGATGCCGAAAAGGGCAGCATGCGGGTCACTGGCCAGCCGCAGATCGTCGCGGATTTTCCGGCGGCGGTCACGTGGGACGGCGGCCGGCTGCCCGGCCCATGGCTCGTCCGGCGCGCCCTGGATCTCGCGATCCCGCGCGCGAAGGCCCACGGCCTCTGCGCGGTCTCGATCCGGCGGAGCCATCACATCGGCTGCCTCGCCGCCTATCTGCAGCGCGTGACGGAGCAGGGCCTGATGGTGTTGTTGACCTGCTCCGATCCCAATGTCTGCAGCGTGGCGCCGCACGGCGGCCGGCGCGAAGTCTTCACGCCGAACCCGCTCGCCGCCGCGTGGCCGACCGCCGGCGAGCCCGTGATCCTCGACGTCTCGATGTCGATCACGACCAACGGTCTGACGAAACGCCTGCACACCGAGGGCCGGCGCTTCCCCGGGCCGTGGGCCCTCACGGCCGAAGGTGAGCCCACGGATGACCCGGGCGCGCTCTACACGAACCCGCCCGGCACGCTGCTGCCAATGGGCGGCGTCGACCACGGGCACAAGGGCTACGCGTTCGCGCTGCTGGTCGAGGCGCTCACCGGCGCGCTCGCCGGCCACGGCCGCGCGGATCCCGGCGAAGGGTGGGGGGCGAGCGTCTACCTGCAGGTGATGAACCCGGCGTGCTTCGGTGGGGTGGAGGAGTTCCGCCGCCAAGCGGAGCACGTGGCGGCCGCGTGTCGCGCCACGCCGCCGCGCGCCGGCTTCGAACGCGTGCGACTGCCCGGCGAATCCGGACTCCGGAGACGCGCCGAGCAGCTCGCCCACGGCGTCGCCCTGCACCCCGGCATTCTCCCGGCGCTGGCCCCGTGGGCCGCGAAATTCGGACTGACCGCGCCATGAAACTATTGCGGATTGCGGATTCCGGATTGCGGATTGAAAACCCACGATACTGAGCAACCCGATCCGCAATCTGAAATCCGCAATCCGCAATTCACCATGACCCCGGCCCAACTCCGCCGCGCCCGCGAGGCGCTTGATTCCTTCGTGATCGAAACGCCCTCGTGGGGTTTCGCCGACACCGGCACGCGTTTCGGCAAGTTCTTCCAGGACGCCTCGGCGATCGATCTCGGTGACAAGCTCGCCGACGCGGGCCACGTCCATCGTCTCACGGGTTGCTGCCCGACGGTGGCGGTCCACGTGCTCTGGGATTTCAAGCCGGGCGAGGACCCGAAGGCCGTGGCCCGGCTCGCGCGGAAGAGCGGCGTGAAGATCGGATCGATCAACCCGAACCTCTTCCAGGATCAGTGCTACAAGTGGGGCTCGTTCGGCCACAACGATCCGGCGGTGCGCGCGCGCGCGCTGCAGCACTGCGTCGACTCCGTGGCGATCGGCCAGGCGGTCGGCAGCGAATACCTGTCGCTGTGGTTCGCCGACGGCATCAATTACCCGGGACAGGGCAGCATCCGCGGCCGCAAGCAGACGTTCGAGGAATCGCTGCGCGCGCTGCACCAGCAGCTCGGTCCGAAGCAGACCATGCTCGTGGAATACAAACCGTTCGAGCCGGCGTTCTACGCCACGGACATCGCGGACTGGGGCATGGCACTCCTCCTCGCGAAGAAGGCGGGCCCGCGCGCCAGGGTGCTCGTCGACACCGGTCACCACTACAACGCGCAGAACATCGAGCAGATCGTCGCGTGGCTCCTCGATGAGGACATGCTCGGCGGCTTCCATTTCAACGATCGCCGCTACGCCGACGATGATCTCACGCTCGGCTCGATCGACCCGTATCAGGTTTTCCGGATCTTTCATGAGATTCATTTCTTCGCCGCCGATCGCGGGCGGATGCCGAAGATCGCCTACATGATCGACCAGTCGCACAACGAGAAGCCGAAGATCGAGGCGACGATCCAGACGGTCGTGATGGCGCAGGAACTTTACGCGAAGGCCGCGCTCGTCGATCACGACGCGCTGCGCCGCGCGCAGGCGAACAATAACGTCGTCGATGCCGAACTGCTCTTGAAAAAGGCGTTCTTTACCGACGTCGCGCCCGCGCTCGCGGCGTGGCGGAAGGCGAACCGGCTGCCGCTCGATCCGCTGGCCGAGCATCGGCGCAGCCGTTACGAGAAGAACGCCGCCACGGATCGAAAGCGCCGCCGCCAGGAACTCGGAATCACGCCGGGCGGCAGCTACGCCTGAAACGGATAGATCGCGCCGAGTCCGAGCAGCCGGGTGAGTTCGTCGAGCGCGCGGCGCGACTCCTCGAGGAGCTGCGGATCGGCCAGGTCGGCGGGATGCAGCTCATCGCGGTAGTGCTTCTGCACCCACCCGCAGAGGGCGGCGTGCGTCGCGCGCGTGAGTTTCACACCGGCGGGGACTGCGGCGTATTCGGCGGGCGTGAGCACCACGCGGAGCCGCAGGCAGGCGGGACCGCCGCCGTTGCGCATCGACTGGCGCAAGTCGACGAAGTGGATCTGGCGCAGTGGCGTGCCGCCGCGGGCGACGAGCGCTTCGAGAAAACGTCGGACGCGTGGAATCTCCCGGCACTCCACCGGCGCGATGAGCGCCATGCGTCCGGGGGCGAGGGTGACGAGCTGGGAGTTGAACAGATAGGAGCGCACGGCGAGCGCGAGCGACACCTCGGCCGCGCGCACCTGGATGAGGTGGAGTTTCGCGCCCGCCTGCAGGGTGGCAAAGCGGCGCTGGAGTTGCCGGATGACGCGCGGCGAATCGACGAAGGCCTGTTCGTGAAAGAACAGCAGGTTCTCGTTGCCGACCGCGATCACGTCGTTGTGAAACACCCCGGCGTCGATCGCCCGCGGGTTTTGCTGCGCCAGGCAGAGTGCGGTGTCGTCGATTTGATGGCATCGCGCCACGGCCGCGGAAGCCTCGGCGGCCTGGCGCGAAGGGAAACGGCGGGGAGCAGGGTTCGCGGAAGCCGGATTCAGGGCGTGGTGGCCGTAGGCGAAAAGGTGAAGGCCGCGGGCGCCGTGGGCGGGTGCCAGCCGGGTGTGGTTGGCGGCGCCTTCGTCGCCAAGGCCCTGCGCGCCCGG
Source organism: uncultured Opitutus sp. (assembly GCA_964513055.1). Taxonomy (GTDB): domain Bacteria; phylum Verrucomicrobiota; class Verrucomicrobiia; order Opitutales; family Opitutaceae; genus ER46. The sequence continues at coordinate 8,720 of CAZENI010000049.1, read as the reverse complement.
AATCGCTTCGTGCACGACGAAGCGCGCCGCATCGCGGAAAATGGCGCGGAGCGTGCGGGTGGTTTGCGGCGGTTCGATGGAGCGGTGCAGCTTGGAAACGAGATTGGCGGGCGTGAAATGCACGCGCCCGTCGGCGGTGTCGCGGCTGGGCGTGACGGTTGCGGCATTCGCCACCCACATCGCGGAGGACGAGGCGCAGGCGCGCAACAGGGCGGGCGCGCGCGTCGCGGCGGCGCGCAGCACGGCGGCGTCGCCTCCTCCGAAGCCGAAGGCGCGCAGCGTCTCGATCGCCGGGCGCGCGTGCGGCGGCAGCACGGCTTGCGGCAGGCCGAGATCGGCGAGGAACTTCATCTTTGCCAGGCCTTCGAGGGCGGCGGCGCGGGGATTGGAGACGGCGCCGCGGTGGGACATGGACGCGACATTGCCGAGGGAGAGCCCGGCGTAGTTGTGCGTCGGGCCGACGAGGCCGTCGAAATTCACTTCTAATGCGGTGGGCATGATCGATCGGCCGGCCGAGGCGCCGGCGGTCACGGTGACAGGCCTGGCGGGAGCAGGGCGGGCAGCCTGAGTTCGGGGTGTTCGATGCTCGCGACCGGATACGCGCAGTAGTCGGCGGCAAAGAGACCGCTGGGGCGGTGATTGCCACTACGCCCGATGCCGCCGAAAGGCGCGGCGCCGCTGGCACCGGTCAGCGGCTGGTTCCAGTTGATCAGGCCAGCGCGAAGCTCGGCGCGGAAACGCTCGTAGACGGCGGGGTCATCGCTGAGCAGACCGGCCGCGAGGCCGTAGCGGGTGGCGTTCGCGGCGGCGAGCGCCGTATCGAAATCACGGACACGGAGCACCTGCAGGAGCGGGCCGAAGATCTCCTCGTCGGGGGGCGGTTGCGGCCGGGCGGTCACGTCGAGGATGCCGGGAGAAATCAAGCCGGTGCCGGCCTGGAGCGGTCTCGCCTCGAGGAGTGACGTCGCCCCGCCGGCCCGAAGCGCGGCCTGGGCGGCGAGGATGCTGGCAGCGGCGCCGGCGGAGATCACCGGCCCCATGAAGGGCTCGGGGTCCTCCGTGAAGGCGCCCACGCGGAGTCGGCTGGCGACGTCGCACAACTGCCCGAGGAGCGCGGCGCCGGCGGAGTCGTCCGCCACGATCAGGCGGCGCGCGCACGTGCAGCGCTGGCCGGCAGTGAGGAAGGCGGACTGCGCGATCATCAGCGCGGCGGCGCGGAGGTCGGCCGCGTGCCAGACGACGAGCGGATTGTTGCCACCGAGCTCGAGCGCGAGAATTTTCTCCGGGGTCCGCGCGAAGTGTCCGGCGAGCCAGAGGCCGGTGCGCGCGGAGCCGGTGAAGAAGAGCCCGTCGATGCCCGGATGAGTCGCCAGCGCCGCGCCGGTGTCGCGTTCGCCCTGGACGAGTTGCAGCACGTCGCGCGGCAGGCCTGCCTCGTGCCACGCCGCGAGGGTGCGTTCGGCGACGAGCGGGGCGTGCTCGCTGGGTTTGAACACGACGGTGTTGCCGGCCAGCAGCGCGGGCACGATGTGACCGTTGGGCAGATGCCCGGGAAAGTTGAACGGGCCGAGAACGGCGCACACCCCGTGTGGCCGAAAACGCGTGGTCGCCGGGCCCTGCCCGAATTCGGCGGTGCGCTGCGCCTGGCCGCGAAGCGCGAATCCGACCTTCGTGATCATCGACTGCACCTCGGTGAGCGCTTCCCAACGCGGCTTGCCGACTTCGAGCGAGATTGCCTCGGCGAGCGCGGCCTGGCGCGATTCGAGCACACGCGCAAACGCGCGCAGCAGCGCCTCGCGTTCCGGCAGCGGCGTGCGCGACCATCCGCGAAACGCCGTGCGCGCCCGGGCAATCGTGGTGTCGACTTCGGCGGCGGTCGCGGCCGGGCCGGTCCAGACGGTTTCGCCGGTGGCCGGGTTGAGGGAGGAGAAGCTCATTTGAGCGGGCCGTGCGTGAGGGTGTCGCCGGCGTCCACGTTGAGCGCCTTCGCGGCGGCGCGGTTGATGGAGACGGTGCCATCGTTGTGCTCCAAAACGCCCGCGAGGCAGGCGCGGTAGTCGATCGTCGCGTGGGCGACGAGGCGCGGCGGTGTCGACGCGGGCACCTCCGCGGCGGCGCTGCGGATCGCGGCGGTGCGAGAGGCGCGGAGTGTGCGAATCGCGCTGACGTCAGCGCGCAGCAGCGGCCCGGCATCGAAGATATCCACCTCGGGCACCGCTTGGAAGCCCTCGGCCAGGAGGAGCGCCTTCGCCGGCTCCGTGTCGCGATGCACGCGGCCGATCGCGGCCTGCACGACCGGCGGGAGGAGCGGCACGTAGATGGGATGGCGGGGCATCAGGTCCGTGATGAACTGCTTTTCACCGAGGCCGCTGAGGATATCGGCGCGGTAGAAATCGAATTCGAAGAAGTGGCGGCCGACCGCCTCCCAGAACGGCGAGCGGCCCGACTCGTCGATGAAGCCGCGCAACTCTGCGATCACGGTCGGGGTGAACCGGCCCGGGTGGGCACCGAGGAACGGAAAGCGGCCGAGCGAGAGCAGCCGGCCGAGCCCGCCGCGCCGGCAGTCGGGCCGGAGGAAAAGCGAGCAGACTTCGGAGGGGCCGCGGTGCTCGGTCTTGAGGTGCAGGACCGGGATCGGGCGATCGATGCCCAGCGGGGCATGGGCGTGGACCTCGGTGCGCAGGGCGTAGCTATACCAGGGATCGAACCCGCCCACGCGTGCCATGATGCCGGATACGCCGACGAGTTCGCCGGTGGCGGTGTCCTCGAGCGCGAAAAGATAGTATTCGCCGCCGGGCTGGCGCACGCGCGGACGGAAGGCGCGGAGCGATTCGTCGATCCGGTCGCCGAGAAAGGCCTCGTCCGGCGGGAGGGTGGTCAGTCCGCCGCCGGTGGCCCGGGCCAGCGTGACGAGACCCGGCAGGTCGCTTTCGCGGATGGGGCGGAGGACGTGCATGGCAGGGGGCGTGGCGCCGGCGCCGGTGCTCCGAAAACGTGCAATTACAGGCCAGGCGTAATCTCGCCCGCCGCCACCCGGTGGAGGAAGAGCGCCGCGACCTGCGCACGTTGCGCGATGGTGGGCACGAGGAGGAACTCGCGGTTGCTGTGCAACTGATCGCCGATCGGGCCGACCCCGTCGAGGTTGGGCAGGCCGGCGGCCGTGAGCAGGTTGCCGTCGGAGCCGCCGCCGGTGTGCACCCAGTTGGGAGCGGGCAGGCCCACATCGACGGCGGCGCGCTGCCAGTGCGAAAATACCTTCGCCTCCACGGGCAGGCATTCCTTCGGCGGGCGGTTGAATCCGCCTTTCAACTCGAGCCGGAAACCGTCGCGGGCGTTGATCCCGTCGGCCAGCGTCTGGAAGCGCGCCAGCAACGGCTCGCGGTCGGCGACTTGCGTGATGCGGATGTCGATCTCGGCCTCGGCGAAATCGGGGACGACATTGGTGGCGGCGCTGCCGCCGCGGATGTTGCCGACGTTGACGAGGACGCCTGCCTGCTCGGCGGGGATCCGGCTGGCGGCGAGGAGGAACTCGGAGAGGGCGAGGATCGCGTTGCGCCCGTCGTTCGGGATCTTGGCGGCGTGGGAGGCGCGGCCGTGGCACGTGGCGACGAGGCCACCGGTGCCCTTGCGCGAGTGCACGATGTCGCCGCTCGGGCGGGCAGGTTCGAAGACGAGGGCGAACTGGACCCGCTGCGGCGCGGCCCGGAAGAGCGGTGCACTGCCGCGCGAGCCGGTCTCCTCATCCGGCGTGAGCAGGACGTCCCAGCCGAGGTTGGCGGCGTGCGGCGTTTGCTCGAAGGCCTGCAACGCGGCGAGCATGGTGAGCAGGCCCCCCTTCATATCGGCGACGCCCGGGCCATTGAGGGTTTGCGCGTCGAGCCAGCGGCACTGCTGAAACGGATCGTTGGCCTCGTAGACGGTATCGAAGTGGCCGTTGAGCAGGATGCGAATCTTCGCCTCGGGCCGGACGCTCACGCGCAGGGCATCGGCGGTGCCGGTGCAGGGGAGTTCCTCGACGAGGGCGCCGGGCAGGCGGCCGAATTCCTCGCGCAGCGCGGCGCGCATGCGGTCGAGGCCGGCGCGGTGGCCGGAGCCCGAGTTGATCTCGGCCCACTGCACGAGGCGCGGGCCGAACTCGGCGGTGCGCTCGGGCAGGCGGGCGATGGAGGCGGGAAGCGTCATGGCGTGAGTTTGCCGTCGATCACGGACATCACCGAGGAAGCGGCGGGCTGCTCGACGGCGAGCGTGGGCAGTCGGAGGACACTGTCCGGCCCGAGCGCGATCACGCGGATATCGCGAAACGTGAGTGGGCGGCCGGCGGTGAGCGTCTCGGCGGGCTTGGACGGCAGCAGGAGCCAGGCGCGGCCGTTGGGCGCGGTGGTGAAAACGCGGCCGGTGCCGTCGGGCTCGAGGGCGAGGGCGGTCCTCTCGTCGAGGCCGAGGCCGACGAGGCGCGCGCGCGTTTCGCGCGGCGGAGCATCGGCCAGCAGGCGCGCGAGGAACACGAGCGAGCGGCCCATGCGCGCACGCGGCATGAAGTGCGAGTCGGTAATCACGCCCCGCAGCAACTCGAGGTGCAGGAAATCGCGTTCGAGCGTGATCCGGCGATCGAAGGGATCGGCGAGCGCGATCGGCGTGGTGAGCGAGCCTTGTTCGGTGGCGGAGAACGAAAACTCGCCGAGCACCGCGAGACCGGCGCTGGTGCCGCCGAGGGGTTTGCCGGCGCGGACGTGGGCGTCGAGCGCGGTGGCGACGGGGGTGCCTTTCCAGTAGTTCACGTAGCGGGCCTGATCCCCGCCCGCGAGCCAGATGCCCTCGGCCTGGCGGAGGCGCGCGAGGAGCACGGGGTCGGTGGACGCGTTGCGATTGTGGCAGAGGATCGTCTCGACGGAATCGACGCCGCCGATCTTGGAGAAAATGTAGTCGTTGTAGCCATCGGCCCCGGACGCGCGCAGGACGACGATGTCGCCGCCGCCGGCCTTTTGGACGAACCAGCGAAACGCCGCGTCGACATCACCGCCGCCGCCCATGAGCAGGAGCGCGCCCTCGGTCTTCGGCGGCCGGGCGTCCGCGGGGTTGCCCGTGAGCCACGTCTGGTAGTCGGCCGCGGCGGAGACGTGGCCGGTGAGCAAGAGCAGGAGCACGAGCACGACGCGGAGGGGAAACGGGCGAAGAGATCCCATGGCCGGAGCTTCGCGGCGGGCGGGGTGCGGGCCAAAGCGAAAAGCGGGCGGCGGGAGCGAATACCACCTTGGGCGTATGGGTTTTGAGGTGCGTGGCGCACGCCGGCGCGCAGCATGGGCGCGATGCGATGCATGCGGTTTCTCGTTCTCCTGGCTGTGGTGGCCGCCCTGGCGGGCTGCGCGAAGCGCGAGTCGCTGGTGGCGGCGGGCGTGCGCGAGCAGATCCTGCGGCGCGGCAACTCGACGGAGCCGGAGTCGCTCGACCCGCATCTTGTCCGCGGGGCGGTCGAGTGGACGCTGGTGGGCTCGCTGTTCGAAGGGCTGGTCGTGCCGGATCACGAGACCCTGGAGCCGCGGCCGGGCGTGGCGGAGCGGTGGACGGTCTCGCCTGACGGGCTGACGTATACATTCTTCCTGCGTGCGAACGCGAAGTGGAGCGACGGCACGCCGGTGACGGCGGCGGATTTCCTCTACGGCGCGCGGCGGCTGCTGGCCCCGAAGCTCGGGGCGGCGCACGCCGAGAACAACCTCTTCTTCGTGAAAAACGCCCGGGCGTATCAGGGCGGCAAGGTCACCGACTTCGCCGCGGTCGGGGTGCGCACGCCCGATGCGCGGACGGTGGAGTTCACGCTGGAGCGGCCGGCGCCGTTTTTTCCGTCGGCGCTGTTTCTGTTCTACCCCGTGCCGCAGGCGGTCGTCGAAAGATTCGCGCCGATGGACGAGCGCCGGAACGACTGGATCCGGCCGGGCAATCTGGTGAGCAACGGGCCGTTCCGGCTGAAGAGCTGGCGGGCGAACCAGGGCGTGGTGCTGGAGAGGAATCCGTTTTTCTGGGACGCCGGCAGCGTGCGGCTGCGCGAGGTGCACTTTGCGCCGATCGAGAATCCCAGCGTGGAGGAGAATGCCTTTCGGAACGGGCTGCTGCACATGACGAGCTTCGTGCCGTTGAACAAGATCGAGGTCTACCAGAAGGAGACACCGCCGGTGCTGCACACGGTCGATGACCGCGGGATTTATTTCTACACGGTGAATGTGGCGAAGCCGCCGCTGAACGACGTGCGGGTGCGGCAGGCGCTGGCACTGGCGATCGATCGCGCGGCGCTGGTGGAAAGCGTGATCAAGGGCGGAAAGCGCGCGGCGACGCATTTCACCCCGCCGGGGATGGGCGGCTACGAGGCGCCGGCGCGGCTGCGGTTCGATCCGGCGGAGGCGCAGGCGCGGCTGGCGGCGGCGGGCTTTCCGGGCGGAAAGGGAATGCCGGCGATCGAGCTGATGATCGACGCGCGGGAGCATCATGTGATCGTGGCCGAGGCGGTGCAGCAGATGTGGCAGCGGCACCTCGGGATCACGGTGAAGCTCGTGAACCAGGAGACGCAGGTGCTGAACCAGGCGAAGCGGACGATGGATTTTCAGATGGTGCGCGGCTCGTGGAATGCGACGACGTATCAGGATCCCATCTACTTCCTCGGGGCGTGGCAGACCGGCGGGCTCTACAACGAGGCGAAATGGTCGCACGCGGGCTTCGATGCGTTGATCGATGCGACCTGGACGCCAGACCTCGCGGCGCGCAACGCGGCGTTTCGGCGCGCGGAGGAAGTGCTGCTGACGGAGCTGCCGGCGATCCCGATCTATTTCAGCACGCAGGTGATCCTGGTGCATCCGAGCGTGAAAGGCTGGGTGCCGCGGCCGTTTGCGGACCGGCGGCTGCGGCACGTGTGGCTGGAGTGAGGGGCAGGCAGGGGCCGGCGCCACGTTGACGATGGCGAGATGGAAGGCATCCTGCGGGCTCGTGGGGCGCCGTGCATCAGTTTCCCGGGACGATTTGCTGCTGCCGTTGCACGCCGCGACGGAGGTGGACGAGTTGTGGGCGGCGGTGCTGCCCCTGCTGCGCGCGGCGATGGCGCCCTGCGTGCGCGTGACGCTCTTCCTTGGGCATTTCGAGATGCGTGAGGCGCGGCTGGTGTTCACCGATCCGCCGATCGAGCGCGCGGCGGAATGGTATAAGGAGCGCGGCCGGATCAATCCGTTTTCGGCCTACATCGCCGCGCACCGGCGGGTGCGGCACTATCGGTTCCGCGACGTGGTGGGCGCGCGGGCGGCGTTTGCGCGGACGGAGTTCTACCGGCGGTTCGCCCAGCCGGAGGGGTGGGACAAGGGGATGTCGGCGCTGTTCTGGCGCGGCGACGAGGTGAAGGCGATGTTCAGCCTGTATCGCGCGCCGGGGCAGCCCGAGTTCGACGATGCGGACATCGCGCGGATCGACGCGTTGCGACCGCACATCGAGACGGCGATCGACCGCGTGCAGAAACTGCAGCACGAGCGGTTGCGGCGAAAGGTGCTGGAGGAGTTCAACCGGCACATCCCGATCGGGCTGTTGCTGCTCGACTGGGATTTGCACCCGGTCTTTGCGAATCACCAGGCGGTGCAGGAATGCGCGGTCTGGGTGCACGGGCCGGGCGTGGCGCGCGGCCTGGTGACGCGGGAGCGGATGGAGGTGCCGGAGGCGGTGCGGCGGGTGTGCGAGCAATTGCGCGTCGAGATTCTGAAAGTGAACGCGAAGGAGCGGCCGAAGTTTCCGCAACGGCTCGAGCGGCTGGTGCATCCGCAGGCGCCGGAGCGGCTCGCGAGCGTGTCGGCCGTGAACGCGGCGCCGGGGCTGCTCTCGCGGCCGGGCTTCCTGGTGGTGCTGGAGGATCGCACGATGGAGCGGCGGACGGAGGCAAGCGTCACGCCGGAGCGGCAGCGGTTGTTGTGGGCGCTGACGCCGAGCGAGCGGGAACTCGCGCTGCTGATTTGCGAGGGCTGCTCGAACCAGGAGATCGCGCGGCGGCTGAAGAAGAGCCTGCTCACGATCAAGAAGCAGGCGACGTCGGTGTTTGCGAAACTCGGCGTGCCGAGTCGCGCGCGGTTGATGGCGCTGCTGCGGTGAGGGCGCGGAGGAGGGCGGAGAGGGGTGGGTTGTCGGACGACGTCGGGCCCGGAGGTCCCGACGCTACCGGGTAGAGACGGGACCTCCGGGCCCGGCTTGAAAAATGACCGACCGAACGTTGAGCTGCCGCCGTCATGCCATTCGCTCCGCGGAAAAGGCTCCCGCACGACGTGCCAGCGTGGGTGGGCCCGGGCAGCTTGTTTTTCGTGACGGTCTGCGCGCTGCCGCGCGGCGCCGATTCGCTCTGCCGACCGGCGGTCGCCCCGCAGTTGCTTGCGGCGGTGCGCGCCTATCATGAGCGGAAAATTTGGTATGCGCGGCTGGTGGTGCTGATGCCGGATCATTTGCACGCCTTGGTCGCGTTTCCGCCGGAACGGATAATGCGCACGGTGGTGGCCCAGTGGAAAAGCTACACGGCAAAACATGCGAACGTGACGTGGCAGCGGGATTTTTTCGATCATCGGTTGCGTGGCGATGAGTCGCTGGAGGAGAAGACCGCGTATGTGCGGCAGAATCCGGTGCGCGCGGGATTGGTGGCGCGCGCGGAGGAGTGGCCTTGGGTGTTTGAGGCGGAGAGGGGCGTCCGGAACGTCGGGCCCGGAGGTCCC